>CBFIBQ010000021.1:0-57205 GCA_965660875.1 Salibacteraceae bacterium
TTGCTCAAAGAATTGCCCCATACGAATAGGATTGATTTCTTGGGCGGTGGTTGTTAAAATTGAGAGAAAAATGGTTAAAGTAGAAAGTAGGTTTGTTTTCATAGTGAATCAGTTTAAGATTAGAGTTTCTAAAATTAGTTAAATTGAATTGAAGAGCAAACATGAAGAATATAAACGAACAGAATATCTGACGTATCACACCAGTAGGTAACAGCAGCCAGATGAGTAATAGACCGTTTAGTGTAAATTTGAACCGAATGAAATTTAAGAACCCAAACCCGAGTCCCGAAGAGTCTGCCTCGAAAGGCCTACTACTCATGGCTGCGGGGCGTTAGCAACCATAACATGAACGAGCGAATTAAAATATTTCAATCAGTTGGGTTCATTTCATTGACTCTTTTACTGTTTGTAAATGACTTTTTCTTAAAAGATCTATTCCCAGGAATGGTAACTGGTAAGTTAAGTGATTTTTCAGGTTTGTTCATTTTTCCCCTATTTCTATATGCCTTAATAGGCAAAAGAAAAATTTTGATTTATGTTGCGACTGGACTTTTATTTCTAATTTGGAAATCACCTTTTAGTTCTGAGTTTATTAATTATTGGAATTTTCACATTCCGTTACAAATAGGTCGTGTAGTTGATTACTCGGATTTAGTCGCGCTATTGGTTTTGCCTTTATCTTATTATTTCAAGCCAAAAAAGTTTGTGTCAGTCCAAAGTTCCACAACTAGGTATGCCCTTGCTTCATTTACACTCTTTTGTATTATCGCCTCAGAAACCACTGAAATTAGATTTAAAAATAAAGTCCGTGGAACTAACCCATTTAGTCTAATTGGTAATTATGAGTTAAATATCCATCAAACCGACACTCATTATATCGATACGCTTAAAATCAACCGCATTCGAAAAAGTACATACACAATAAAAAGAAACAATGATGACACTCTGTATATAGGTGAAATTAGGAAAAGGAATGGGCTATTTTTCTTAAATCAACCTGATGCTGAAACTGGGTATTGGGAAATTGGTTGTTTCAAAATAATTGGTGATAGTATTTACAATTTCTATCCTTCATTAATAGCAGCTAATTTTGAATTGATTGAAGAAGATTTTTTTGAAGAATACGAGGAGCAGGAAAAAAATGATGTTATAACTTACTTTATCGATAATAAAAGGAAAGAAACTCAATTCGCTTTTTCCGAATCAATAGAAAAAGCAAAAGGTTTTTATTTCAAAGAGATTATTGATAAACAAGACACTATCGAACTCTATTCATATAATGAAGAAGTTGATATTACCAACAACGACAATGCGAAAATTAGTTTGAAGGCCTACCCTGTTCCTTTTTCTAATGAATTGACTATCGAACAAAATCATGGCACTAATTTGAACATTCGACTAATAAATCTTTCAGGTAAAATTGTTAAAGAACAAAACGTGATTGGTAATAAAGTAATTTGGAATTTGTCTGAATTGCAAGCAGGAGTCTATTTTCTCGAATTAATAGATTCATCAGGAGAAACAATTACAAAAAAGGTAATCAAGCAATAACGGTTGCTAACAGCAACTTAAAGGCAAATGCTAGCGATAGTGTAAATTTGAAAAAGAATGCCTCGAACAAAGCTAGTATTGAAACCCGAAGTTAAATCCTTGAACTCCGCACTTTCCATAGTGGCGGGGCGTTAGTGAGTATTTCCGCGTGAATATCAGAATCAACATATGGCTTTTAACTGCTCTAACTTTTATTAGTTGTTCGGAGGAAAAGATATTTGAAATTGAATTACCTATATCTTCATACAATAGCAAGGAACCCTATTCAAAAGGAGGCTTAAATGAAATATACTTGACCCAAATTAGTAAAAGTCAATTGGTAATATGCTCAAACAATTCTATTGGAGAGGACACTGTTTCCATTGAAAGTGATTTTTTTAAACGGCTTTATTTAAATCATGTTGATTCCGAATTCTTGTTTCAATCTGAATTATTCTTAGCTCTGGATAAGTCTTTATCAATTAAAATGTTGGAGCATTTAAAACTGCAAATTAGGAAAGCGACAATTTCGAACGTTACGTTACTTACCAAAAATGGCGAGTTTAATTTTAAACTTCCTCCTTATGGTCTTGATACAATTGGCAAAGGAGACATTTTATATCCACCAAAGCCTCCAGAGTTCAATTTGAAAAATGAATTAGGTAAAACATCCATTCTGGAGTGTAAAATATTTAGAGATAGTATTTCAGCAGTAAAACTACCTTCAATGACTTCAGTAAATATGACTGAATATTGCTTAGAACAGCAAGAGGTGTCGATAATATATGACTTTGATAAATCATGCAATTACCAATCATTTGTTTCGTTTTTTGATTTGGTTTTTTCAACTCGGAAAACAGCACGTAAAAGATTTCAGGAAATGGATTCACTTTGCACAGAAAAACAGTTACGACGTTTGTTTCCGATTCGATTAATCAGTAAAACACTCACTAACAGTGGCCAAAAGGAAAATGCTAACGATAGTGTAAATTTGAAGGGAAATGCCACGAACAAAGCTAGTATTGAAACCCGAAGTTAAACCCTTGAACTCCACACTTTCCTTAGTGGCGGGGCGTTAGGCTAGATCCCGCCCAAGAACCAAACTTTTTACTTACTTTTGACGTTAGTAACGTAGAAGTGTATGATATTATCCTTTGGTTCTAAAGACACCGAAAAAATTTGGGAAGGTGCTCGAGTGAAGAAATTGCCACTTGAAATTCAAACAATTGGTAGACGTAAGTTGAGAATGTTGAACAACTCGTCCGATATTAAAGACTTAAGAGTTCCTCCTTCAAATCGACTTGAAAAGCTTGGTGGAAGTCGAGAAGGATTTTACAGCATTAGAATAAATAAACAATGGAGAATCATTTTCATTTGGGAAAGTGGAAACTCCAAAGAAGTTGAAATTATTGATTATCACTAAAAATAGAAAGATGGAAAAGTTACCTAATGTTCACCCAGGAGAAATTTTACTTCATGAGTTCCTTGAACCTATGGAAGTTTCTGCATACAGGCTTTCTAAAGACTGTAGAATCCCCCAGACAAGAATCTCTGAAATAGTCAAAGGAAAGCGAAGAATAACTGCGGACACAGCTGTTCGACTTAGTCGATATTTTGGAAATTCAGCAAAGTTTTGGCTGGGACTTCAAGATGACTTTGATATTGAAGAGGAACTCAAAATCAAAAAGAATGAACTGGAAATGATTGCCAAGTTGGGAAGAAGGAACGTGGCCTAATAACAACCAAAAGGCAAATGCTAGCGATAGTGTAAATTTGAAACAAAATGCCTCGAACAAACGATAGAATAAATCCTAAGTTTCACCATTCTGCAATTTTGGTGGTTGCCCGCCTGTCGGACGGACAGGGTTGCCAACGCGCTCAATCAGAACGCAATAGCCATGAATATTTTGGCCAGCGCACCCAAAATTGCTTCCCCGCACTTGCTTTGGCTGCAGGGCGTTAGCGGTTATTGGCGTTGAAGCAGAAAGTAATATTTTATACTGTACTTGCGACATTAATTGTTGCCTGCGGTGCTCCGTTTAAAGAACTAACATATACTAACTCTTCTCGACTAGACTTTGAAGGCACTTATAAGAATTATTGCGACACATCAAAAACTAAAAATTACCGAAAAATTGAGCTTTGGAAGAATTTCGATAGAAAAACTGAATTTATTGACTCAAATTATGAAATTCAACTATCACTTCAAGGAGATAAAAGGCTACTAGCAAAATTGTTTTTAAAGGACAGTTTGATTGAGGAGGAAACAATAAAGGGAAAGATAAAGGAGGACAGCTGTTTTTATGCGAGAAGAAAATTTTATATCGTTCCTTTTATTCCGCTGATATATGGATACTCCCATCATAGAGTCAGATATTACGCAGAAAATAATGATTTAATATATGAAGTAAGTCATTCTGGAGGTGCAGGAACTCTTATTATGGCGGCTGAACATAAAGAAACTTATAAATTGGTATACAATAGAAGCAACCGCTAACAACAGCCAAAAGACAAATGCTAGCGATAGTTTAAATTTGAACGGAAATGCCTTGAACGAAGCAAAAGAATAAATCCGAAGTTAAACTCTTGAATTCCGCACTTTTCTTTGTGGCGGGGCGTTAGCAAAATTTAAACAAGCAGAAATGAAAAACACTTTCCTACTACTAATTACTTTGATCAGCCTTAGTTCCTGTTCTAAAAAAGAAGTAGAACACCCGAGGTCAATTCAATTTGAAGAGACTGATCCGGTTACATTCAAAGAAATAGTCACCGACACTGTAATAATTGAGGCGGACATTATGGAACCAACAATAAAAAATGGTCTATTTGGGTTTGTGTTAGAATGGAAGGGTGACTTTATGCCAGGTGCTGCACCTACTGGAACTATAGATTCAATTCAGAGGGATATTTACATATATGAAAAACTGACCTTTGATAGTATCCAGAATGCTAGAACTGAACAGTATTCGTGGTTTTGGAACGTGGATAGTATTAAACAGAAACCACTTAAAATCATTAAAACCAATAATAGAGGCTTTTATCAAATACAATTGGACCCAGGTAATTATTCAGCCTTTGCTAAATTCAATTCAACCACTTTTTACAGCAACGGCGGAACTGCTGACGGACAACTTGGGCAAATTGACTATAAAAACACTGCACTAATTCAGAAGAACTTCGATATCGATTTTGAAAAAAGCGAATAACATCGTTGACTATCACAACAGCCAAAAGGCAAATGCTAAGCATAGTGTGCACTTGAAACGAATGCTATTTATGAAGCTTACCCATAGTTCCGAAGAGGCTGCTGCTAAAGTCTTGCTACTCATAAATGCAAAGAATAATCCATCATGACCAAACTCATTAAGATTGCCTTCATTTGTGCTGCTAGTAGTATTCTATTGCTCGTTTTAATAGCTATGTTATTCCCTGATATTTATCTTCAGGTGTACAAAGTGCCTGTTGTTTTAACTTGTATCTTTTCACTCCTTACCTTACCCCATCAAACCAGCCTTTACAGTAAATTTTTTACGCTTGTTATCGTTTCCTTTCTATTAATTGCTCAGTTTCAAATAGGCTCCTCAGGCCTTGCTTATTTCACTTTTGCTTTTTTTGTCGTTCATGCATTATTTGGAGTATTACTGATTAAAGAATCAAAGAAGCAAGAAGAAAATATTATCAAACAAACCCTTTTCGCATTGGGCTTTATGTTGATATTCAAAATTGTATTTATGTTCATAGGAGCCACTGTGGTCGAGTTTTATACCGATGTTGTCATATTTACACTTATTCTGATAATCTTGCCATGGAGCAAGCAAATCAAACTTGACCATGCGTTGTTAGCCATGATTTTCGCATTATCTGGCATGTTATCGTTTCTTTTTTGATGCGTTTATTTCTGATTTCAGCGCTGGACAAATGGAGGTGAAATGGGCTGTGTGTATGTGTCAATGCGGTTTCTTTGATTTTGATCAACACTTGTAATTGAAAGTAATCCACTGTACTGCTGTCGCAAAAAGGTTAAAGCGCGGAGTAAGCTACATCTCCTATCAAAATGAATGGGCCAGAAATTTCATTATTTCTATCTTGGGCGCCCAATAAAAATAGATAAACGTATGGACAATAAAAGGCTCAACTTCTTACAGGATGTACTGAAAAACATGCCAAATGATTGGCTTAACTTAACGACTCACCGCTTAGACATATACGATGAGTCTAAAGCTAAATACCAATTCTTAGATCAATTCGAGGAGTTGTTTCAATCCAACGATGCAAGCACTCAGTCCTTGGCAGCGCTGCCTACGGCCTACGATTACATTCGTTTGGGCCATCCATTATCTTCCATATTGGAGTGGGCAATCGGTCATTTATGTGGGGTTAAGCCAGAACAAGTCATTAGTTTTTCGTCGCAAACGACTCCAATATTAGCCGTACTCAGAAAAAACGCCTTAGCAAATAAAGCAACGCAACTTTGTATTTGTGGCCCTTTACCAAAAGGATTTGACGCTGCTATCATCAAAGCACATTACGGTTACCAGTTTGAAATGTCCACCGTAGGCTCAGCAGCAGAGGTACCTCCATTTGAAGGAAGTACGGTTTTCGTCTCTACACAAAAAGAGTTCGATAAACTACCCGTGGAAGAACAGATCGATTTTTACGTGAACTTGTACAACCCTTTAGGTAGCGTGTTAGTAGTAAATGGTGCGTCTAATACAGATTATATTTCGGAAATTCAGCACGTAAGAAGACGCGAGACCATTTCCATGACCCCAGCAAATTCTTTTGAAGCGCTTCAAATACTCACCCATCAAAGCAGTAATGCTTCTGTTGCGCAACAAAATAGAGCGGCTAATAAAGTCAAGGTGTTGGAAGAAATAAAAAAAATCACCCATACCAACGCAGATCCAAGTGTAGGGTCTAGCGGATTGTCCGTCCAATACGCCATAATGATGGGATTGGTGCACCATGCCAATGAACAACATCCCGGTAAGGAGATTAAATTCTTAGTACCGCCCAATTGTTATGGTGGAACCAACGATCAGGCAAGAAGAGTAGCAGCTTGTTTGGAACACGTGGAGGTATTGGATTTACCCGTAGACCGAGAAAACGATATGGTGCAGAGTACAGAACAAGTGCTTAACCGAGTTGCCGATGAAGATGCCGTACCTTTTATTATTGTTGAAGTTCCAACAAATCCCCGAGTAGAAGTGCCCGATAGGTTGGGTTTAGAAGCCGTGTTGAGCAAGAAGCGAAAAACGAGTAGCGGAGCCGACGCAGTACCTCCTGTCTTTATTTTAGATCAAACCTTTTGTCCGAATGTGAATTTTTTGGGTGATAATATGACCTTGCACAAGGTGCAAACCATTGCTTACGTAAGTGGTTCCAAATTTCCAAGCGGCGGGAAATGCACAGCCGGCTATGCGGTTGCCAATACTAAGGCGCAGCACCTATTGAAAAAGATAGAACAACACCTCCAGCTTTGCGACAATGAAGCGACAGATTTACAATACGCGTTACTCGCAGAGCAGTTGCCTTCTATGTTAAAGAGGATTGCCGATGCGTATACCAATACACGGTCCTTTGTAAAGCACATACAGGAAAAATTACCCACCGCAAAAATCAATTTTGTATCTGAAGAATTGGCACAAGAAGGGTTTACACCGTCTGTGTTTTCATTGGACTTGCCCACAAAAGGGGAGACTCATGAAGCCAGAGAAACTTACAAGCGTGCGTTGAATAATAAACTCATCGGTATGATGATAGCGCAAATACCAGAAGAAAGTAAGTACTGTGTAAGCTACGGACAGCTCAAGGGGTGCTATTGGACCATTCCTGCCACCTCTACGCAAGGCACAACAAAGGAGGACGACAAAGATTATATAGCCCGCGTATCGCTTTCGCCAAATTTGGATTTAGAGCAGCACAAAAAAGTGTTTTCGGATTTTGTTGACCAACTGGAATAAAAGCTAGGCCTTTTCTGAAATCGAATGGGAAGCAGTTGTAAAGAGTTGGTTACATTTACAAAATACGGATTAGGGTTGTTTTAAAAACCCATTTATTATGGTTTATCGTCTACCAAAAGCGCAATGAACAACTGGGTAAAACATAGGCACCTTTATTTCCTTATGTTGCTGTTTTTGACTGCTTGTGCGACAGATGGAATAGAGGAAGAGGTGGACACAAAGCCAGCTCCTTTATACCCAAAGCCGCAAGCTGTTGAGTTTGCTCCCAAGGAAGGTTACCTTTTAAATACATACACAGGAGATAGTATTCAACCTTTGGTCAATTCTAAAGGGGATACCTTGATGACTGGGGTTCCATTACCGATTACGGGTAAAATTGTGCCGAGAAACTCAGTGGCTCGTCCAAAAGTATTTCCCATTCGGTCGGTACCAAAAAAAGTAAATGCACATGCCAATCGACACAATTTATCTGGCGAATTGAAAGTGATTTCGGTAGAAAAAGATTCACTTAAAAGGTTTCATGTGGTTCAGTTTGTTGAGAAAGATACCCATCACTTTTTAATAAACAGTTTGGGCGATACTTTGCAGACTGGGTTGCTTTTGAATGCAAAAGAAAAGTTGTTAAAGGCAGTGCAATCAAAACCCGTTAAGGTATTACCGCCGGTTTCCAAAGAGTCTGCTCGTTACGATATCCAATATTTGGATATGAACCAAGGAATACCCTCCTCATACATATGGGATATTCTACAAGATAGAAAAGGAAACATTTGGTTGAGCACGGATGGGGGGGGTGTAAGCCGATATGATGGAGAAAGTTTGACGCACTACGGTGCGAATGAGGGGTTTACCAATAACTCAATTCTTTCGATGTTGGAAGATAGAAATGGGAACATTTGGTTTGTATCTCACGGTGGCGGTGTAAGTAGATACGATGGCGTTCATTTTAAGCATTTAACGGAAGAGGAAGGTCTTAGTAATAACACAGTGTTGTCGATACTTGAGGATAAAAAAGGAAACCTCTGGTTTGGGACAAATGGCGGTGGAGTAAATCGTTTTGATGGCCATAAACTCACCTACTTTACAGAGCGAGAAGGGCTGAGCAACAATACCGTGTTGTCTATGATTGAAGATCGAAATGGAAATTTGTGGTTCGGAACTTATGGCGGAGGGGTATGTAAATACGACGGTGTATACTTTACACATTACACCACAAAGGAAGGCCTGAGTGGTGATATTATACTGTCCATAAAGGAGGATCAATCGGGTAATATCTGGTTCGGAACAGATGGTGCTGGGGTCTGTCGATTTGACGGTAGTCATATGGCCCATTTTTCTGAGAAAAATGGATTGAGCAATAATAGAGTGGTAGAAATTGTGGAGGATAAAGACAAGAAGCTTTGGTTTGGAACGGATGGTGGTGGCTTGTGTGGTTTTGATGGTTCAAAATTTACCTACATCACTGAGAAAGAAGGACTCAGCAATAACTCTATTCGGTCTGTAATGCAAGATAATAGTGGCAAATTTTGGATAGGAACCGCTGGAGGTGGTGTCAGTTTATTCGACCAAAATTCTTTTAATCATTTTACGGAATCGGAAGGGTTGAGTAACAACACGGTGCGTTCTGTACTAGAAGATAGATCTGGAAATATCTGGTTTGGAACAAATGGGGGCGGTGTGAGCAAATACAACGGTCATTATTTTACTCATTTTACTGAGAAAGAGGGATTAAGTAAGAATACCGTGCGCTCTATACTGGAGGATAAAAACGGAAATATTTGGTTTGGAACTTGGGGCGGTGGAGTGAGTCGATATAACGGTAAAACGTTTACACACTTCACGGAGAAAGAAGGTTTGTGTAACAATTTTGTTTTGAGTGCTTTCGAAGATAGGAAAGGCAATTTGTGGTTTGGAACATACGACGGCGGAGTTAGTAAATACGACGGTAACCAATTTACTCATTTTACGGAGCAGGAGGGGTTATCCAATAATACCGTTTTGGATATTGTTGAGGACATTGAAGGAAATATATGGTTTGGCACTGAGGGTGGAGGTGTGAGCAGATACAATGGAAATACTATTTCACATTTTACTGAAAGAGAAGGATTGAGCAGCAATGATATATTGTCTTTGACCAAAGATAGAATGGGCAACCTTTGGTTCGGAACGATTGGTTCAGGGGTGAGTCGATTGAAGGGCGATACCTTGCTTCATTTTACAAAAAAAGAAGGGTTGTGTGACAATACTGTGGTTGCCGTTGTTGAAGATTTATCGAAAGAGAAAGGACGGGATTTTTGGTTGAGTACCGAAAACGGGTTGACCTACTTAGAGCTGGATGCTTCAAACACGAAGTCAACCATACACCCGCATTGCTATGCAAAAAATGATGGTTTAAAAGGACTCGATTTTTATGAATCGAGTGCTTGCATGGATAAATTAAATAATATCTGGTGGGGCAGTGGTAAGAGTCTGGAAATGCTTGATGTATATTCTTATCAAGTGGCACAAGATCCACCAAAAGTTCAGCTAAAGCGATTAGAGATCAACGATAAGTTTATTGATTACCATAACATCTCCGACAGCATCGCCAAAAAAATTGAATTTGATGAGGTAAGGCCTTATGAAAACTATCCAATTAATCTGCTGCTTCCGCATAATATTAACCACCTAACTTTTCATTTTATGGGTATTGATTGGAATGCACCCCACAAAATTAAGTACAGCTATCGTGTGAAAGGTTTAGGAGAAGAGTGGAGCTCACCAAGTGTTGAAACAAAAGCTGATTTTAGAAATATGCCCGTGGGAGAATTCATTTTTCAAGTGCGTGCTATTGGAGAAAGTGGTGAGTGGAGTGCATCTTTTGACTATCCTTTTGAAATCAGTCCTGCATGGTACGAAACCACCTGGTATTATTTTCTACAAACAGGTATCTTGCTATTGTTAATCATCATTGCCGCATTGTTTAATCGCTCAAATAAAGGCGATGAGTGGGTCATTATTCTAACCTTCGTAGTACTGATAACCACTTTTGAATTTATTTTGATTGTAGTAGAGCCCTATATAGAAGATTTTTCCTCTGGTATTCCCCTGATAAAACTAGGTATAAACGTGGGTCTCGCATTGTCTCTAAATCCAATTGAATACCAAATAAGAAAACGTATTCAAAAAAAACCAACAGCGAAATAAGGTAATCGGTTTTATTTAAAACGCCTATCTGGCGAATCAAGAATATGCACTTTACTATAGGTTCTAAACTCCTCTTGATGCATTGCATTCAACCGACGGTATTGTGGCTAGATTCGTAATTTTTATTGTTGATTAGTTGATGATACCTTTCCGGTCCTTCCTTTAATTGAAAACTTATTTCCTATAATTTCATTGAAGCAAAAAAGAGGCCATAATGTCCATAAAGCAGATACTCTCAAAGCATAAAGCAGCATTGAAACAAGACCTCTCGGGAGGTTTATTGGCCGCGATAATCGGCCTGCCAATGGGTTTGGCATTTGGTGTTCAATCCGGATTGGGTCCACAGGCGGGTATTTACACAGCTGTAATAGCAGCGTTTATCGCATCATTATTTGGTGGAACCAAAACACTCATTACCGACCCAACAGGTCCTATGACCGTGGTCGCTGCTTCTGTAGTAGGATTGAGTCTGACTCAGTTTGGTAATATAGAAGCCGCTTGGCCGCTTATTGTTGGCACCTTTGTTTTAGCTGGACTCTTTGAATTAGTTTTTGGAATTGTTGATGTTGGTAGATACGTAAAGTACCTTCCATATCCAGTTCTATCGGGTTTTATGGCTGGTATTGGGGTGATTATTATTTCGGTGCAACTCTTTCCCATACTTGGGCATGCTTCGCCAAAGGGCTTCGTTACCATTCTCACGCATTTGGATGAACCCATTAGCCATGTCAACATACAAGCTCTCATGTTGGGCGGGATGACCGTTGCCCTGATATATCTGGTGCCGCTCATTTCAAGAAAAATTCCATCCATTTTGGTAGCTATTATTATTACCACATTGGTATCTCTTATACTTAATTGGGATGTACCTACCATAGGCACTATTCCCCACGAACTGCCAGAGGGTCATTTTTCTGATTTGTTCAATTTAACCTTTAATGATTTGAAAATCATGTTCGTGCCGGCTATTATGCTCGGCGGGTTGGGAGTAATTGATTCGCTCCTTACATCGGTAGTGGCAGATAACATTACCAGAACTAAGCACAACAGTAGGTGGACCATAATTGGTCAAGGTATTGGAAATATCGTAACGGGACTTTTTGGTGGGCTTCCTGGAGCAGGGGCTACTATGGGAACGGTGACGAATATTAAAGCAGGTGCGCAAACTCGAGTTTCGGGAATTTCCAAAGCAGTTTTTCTATTGATTATTGTACTGAGCATTTCCGACTGGGTAGCATACATTCCCATGTCTGTTCTTGCAGGTATTCTTATAACTATCGGAATCGGTATAATTGATTTTAAAGGAATAAAGATGCTGCTCAAAGTGCCCCGAGAGGATGCTGCGGTTTGGATTATTGTATTGCTGGTTACTTTATTTGATAATTTATTGGATGCCGTTGCGATTGGTTTTGTTTTATCTGCGGTTTTGTTCATTGGGCGCATGTCGCAGGTAATGACCGAAACGCAACAGTCGGTCTCCTTGCATCAAATGAACCTGGATAAGGATATTCCTGAGTGGTTGAGTAAAAAGATCTATGTAGATGTTTTTGAAGGGCCACTATTTTTCGGGTTTGTAGAAAAGTTTAAGCAACGTCTGAATACCCTAACCGAATTAGAAGCAATTATATTTAGAATGTCTCATGTACCTTTTATTGATCAAACGGGAATTATAGCCATTGAATCCATTGCAGAGGATTTAAGAGCTAAGAATGTGAGCGTTTTTTTGGTTGGAATGAATCAATCGCTGCGAAAAAACTTTGCCGATGCTAAAGTTATTCCCGACTCCATTCCAGAAGAAAACTGTTTAGAAACCATGGAAGATTGTATTACGCGTATTAAGGCAATTATTGAGGAAAACAGTGAATACATCAACCAAAAAGCGACTGAAGTGGAGTGATGCCTCATGGCCTGATTGATTATGAGCCTATGCTAGGAAGTAAAGCAGCTTTACTCTGATCGAATGTTAAGATTTAGTATTCTAAGGTCCAAAAAGTAAATACAAAGCGTGTTCTGTTCATTTGGGAATATACTTTTGCTCAAACAAAACGTTGAGATTTTTATGTTGGTATACCTACGTTATTTCTTAAAAGGAGCTTTTGTATTCTTCTTTTTGCTGGCTGCTTTTATGCTAAAAAGTCAAGCCGATATGCAGCAGGATCAGAAAAACGAAATTGCGGAGACTAAATCTGCTTACCTCGGTGTTTCAACTGGCGTCAATTACGCATTGTTTAGGGATTTTGCCACTTCGGCGCAGACTTATTCCGGTTTTCCAATGTACGTGGCATTGTCTCATTTAGAGGAAAGTCGTAAGCGAGCATCTTTCACCAGGGCCTCCTATGCGTTTGGGAGCTATTTATTGCTGAGCCTACTTTGGTCTATTATTCGGTAATCAAAGCTGGACCCGGGCGCGATGACTTCTCTAATCCACAAGCTGTTGTTGTTCACCCTCATAAAGGCATCAAATACGTAAAACCAGTAGTTGTTTTAACCGATAGGGGAACGTATAGCTCAGGATCGTTGGCAGCCATGTGCGCAAGGGCTATACCCAATATGATGCTGCTAGGAGATACCACTGGTGGTGGGTTGGGTATGCCAAATGGTGGACAACTGCCCAATGGTTGGACCTATCGTTTTTCAGTGACCCAAACGTGGACTTTGGACAAGAGCGCCGACTTTGAAAACGGCGTACCACCGGATAAAAGGGTAATCCTTGATTGGGCGAATTTAACTGAAGACGAAGTATTGGAGGCTGCAATACAAGAGTTACTCTAGTTCAGGAAAACAAAAAAGGGGGCAATTGCCCCCTTTTTTAATCCCTTGATTAAAATAGTGTGCTTATTTAAAATCTGCAGCGTTTTTTATTTTTTCCTCCAAAGCGTCAATTGCTTTTTCGGCAGCATCAATCTTACTTTGACGTATTTTTTCGTCTTCAGCGGACAATGAACCCGCAGCTTTTTCAGCAGCCAACTTCGTTTTAGCAGCCGCAATTTTTAAACGACCCTCAGTCACTTTTTCTTCGCCAGAACTAATAGAATTCAACAGTTCTTTCTTTTTAGCCTCGTTTTTCTTAAGCGCTTTTGCCGCTCTATCCTTTAGGTTCGGCTCTTTTGAGTTCTCTGTCGCAACTCCTTCTACATCTTCAGATTCTTCAATTGCCTCTTCCACTTCAAGGTCTTCTTCATCACTCTCATTTGATGCGTCCGCAGTAGAGGAGTTCTCAGTGTTTACTTCAGCTTGTTTTTCTTCCTTAGCTGCAGTTTTTACCTCCTCCTTACTTTCTTTATTTGCCTTGCGCTCCAATCTTTTTTCATTGACTTGCTCCAACACTTCTTCTGCTTTTTCTTTAATAGCGTCGGGGTCTTCTTCTGCTTTCTTTACCTCTTTATCTATTGCCTTCTTCGCTTCTTTTTCAAGCTTAGCAGCTTCTTTCTTTAAATCGTCTTTATTGAATTGAGCAGTAGCTACGTTTCCAAATACTAGAAAAGCTCCTAGAAGTAACCATGATGTTTTTATCGTTTTCATAGCGCTTATTATAAATCGTTTAATAATTGATCAACTTCTTCGGTAGATGTTTCAATTTCTTCATTTACATTTTCGATTACCGCTGTTGCAGAATCTAATGATTTGATTTCTTCTTGCGCTTTTGCGTCTTCTTTTGCAGCTTTTTCTGAGGATGCATTACCACAACTGGTAAGTAGCAATCCAAAAAATAATGCCGCAGCCATTGTCTTCATCATAGTTATCTATTTGTTAAAAATTGCGCCAAAATTATAGTAATATCCAAACGGCAAGCTTATACAGTGCAAAGGTTTTCTACAAACATCACAACTTTCTCATTCCTGGCATTTCCGGAATTTCTTTATCTCCATCATGTTTGAATTTGAGGTGAGGGGAGCGGCCTTTTTTAAAGATATTTTGACCTACTTTTTTACCCTTTCGCAATTCAGCCTGTTTTTCTTCTGGTAACTTAATAATCTCTTGACATTCGCTTGAACACGTGCCCTCGTGCGTTTTAGCGCATTCCTCGCATTGAATAAACAGTAAGTTGCACGCCACATTTTTACAATTGGTGTGCGTATCGCAAGGCTTACCGCATTGGTGGCATTGTGCGATTACTTCTTGACCAATCGCTTCCCCCAATCTTTCGTCAAATACGAAGTTTTTGCCTTTGAACTTATTGTCCAATTTATCTTCTTTGATTTCATGGGCATATTTTATGATACCGCCCTCCAGTTGATACACATTTTTGTATCCCTTGTGTTTGTACCAAGCACTGGCTTTCTCACAGCGAATGCCGCCCGTGCAGTACATCATGATGTTTTTGTCTTTGTGTTCTTCCATCATTTTATCAATCACGTCTAAGGAAGAAGCAAAAGTGTCTACATCTGGGGCTACGGCGCCTTCAAAATGCCCCACTTCGCTTTCGTAGTGGTTGCGCATATCAATTAAAATAGAGTTAGGGTCTTCCATCAATTGATTCCACTCTTTAGCATGCAAGTGCTGGCCTTTATTTGAAGAGTCAAAAGTTTCGTCGTTTAGCCCATCTGCCAAGATCTTATCTCGGACCTTAATGACTAGCTTGTAAAACGATTTCCCGTCATCTTCTACTGCAAAATTCAAGCGGATATTTGCTAAGAACTCAATTTCGTTGAGCGTTTTTACAAATTCATTTAGATGTTCGGTAGGTACCGATATTTGAGCATTAATTCCCTCTTTGGCTACATGCACGCGGCCATAAACACCGAGTTCGTCCCATGTAATGAATAAATGATCTCTAAAAATCTGTGGGTTCTTTACCGACGCATATTTGTAAAAGGAGATAGTGGTACGCTCCTCGTCGCTAGCGAGCAATTGCTCTCTTAGAACCCTTTTGTCCACCTTGTTGTGCAATTTCATGTTACAAACAATCTGAATTAAAGGATATAAGAATTAAGAAAGCAAAAGTAGAATTACTTTTTGCCTGTTAGTATGACTTTTGTTGGATGCAATCACATTTAGTCCTTGATTGTCAACAATTGTAGGAGCCATTAAGGGCATTCACCTTTGGTGTATTCCATTATGCCTGCCGAACATTCCGCCATTATGCTACTGTTATAGGTTTTGCCATCACATCCACAAACCGGTTCGTAATAATTGGGGTCAATATCAATTCTATGGCAATATTCAGGTATAGCATTTGGGATGGTGCATTTGTCTTTTTTACAAGCTATAAATAAAGCGGTCGCTAGTAAAAGAAAAAAGGCTTTAGCAAAAGAGAAGTTCATGCTGTTTTATTATAGACTAAGGAGCTAATATAGAAACACGTTTAAATAACTGATAAACGTTCTTTATGAACGGTATCGCTTGATTGTAAATGGTTTACTGCACTTAAAAAAGCACAATAAAATAAGGGCTTGGTTGAACTGATGTGCAAAAACTTAATAAAAAGAGGACAAGTATTAGCCTTCAATTTTTTCAGTAATGGACTCCCATTCTTGCATTTTTTGATTCAAGCTTTTCTGCACATTGGAATGCTCAAAGAATAGTTTTTTAGAGTCCTCATTTTCGCCGTCATAAAAATCGGGATTACTCATCTTGTTCTCCATTTCAGCTAATTCCAACTCCAATTTTTCAATTTTTTGCTCGCATTTCTTTAAATCGGACCGCAATTGGCGTTCCTCCTTTTCTTGAGCTTTTTTATCGGCATAGGATACCTTGTTTGATACTTTTGGCTCTTCAACTGCTGGTTTATCTGTCTCCTTTTTCTGAACTTTTGGCGTTTGCTCAAAGGCTCTAAAATGTTCCAATTTGTATTTGTCCAAAAATTCACTGATATCTCCAAGGTGCTCCTTTACACCAGCAGGAGTAAATTCGAATGTTTTAGTAGTCAATTCACTTAGGAAGTCTCTATCGTGAGAAACGACAATTAGAGTTCCGTCAAAGTCTTGCAGTGCTTGTTTCAGTACATCTTTTGCGCGCATGTCCAAGTGGTTGGTTGGCTCATCCAAGATGATTAAATTATTTTCAAAAAGGAGCAAGAGGGCCAGTGCCAGTCGAGATTTCTCCCCACCAGACAGTACTTTTACTTTTTTATCAATATCACTTTCTCTAAAAAGAAAGGCGCCCAATAGGCCTCTCAACTTATTGGTTTTCGTCCAATCGCCGGTTGCCTCAGCTTCAAGGGTCTCTAGTACAGTGGCCTCTTTATTCAGGGTTTTCTCTTGAACCTGAGCATAATACCCTTGTTCCACATTGTGTCCAATGGTCAGTTCGCCGGTGCATTTTTCCTCACCGGTAATCAGTTTTACTAGGGTGGTTTTACCCATGCCGTTTTTTCCTACAAAGGCAATGCGATCGCCACGCTGAATCTTAAAATTGAGGTTTTTTAGTACATGTTTTTCTTCGTAATGCTTATCCACATCGTCTGCTTCCACTACCACTGCTCCAGAGCGTGGGGCGGGAGGGAAGTTGAATTGAATAGAGGATTCATCGAACTCATCCAATTCGATTCGGTCAATTTTTTCGAGCATTTTTATTTTACTCTGTACTTGTTTTGACTTACTTGCTTTTGCTTTAAACCGGGTGATAAATCGCTCTTGTTGATCTATGTGTTTCTGTTGATTTTTGTAGGTCGCAATTTGAGTATCGTAACGCTCTTGACGCAATTCTAAGTACTTCGAATAAGCAGCTTTATAGTCGTAAATTTTTCCAAAAACAATTTCAATGGTTCGGTTGGTAATGTTGTCTAAAAAACTCCTGTCGTGACTCACCATTACAATAGCACCGGGGTAAGACTGAAAGTACTCTTCTAACCACAGTATGGATTCAATATCTAAGTGGTTGGTGGGTTCATCTAAAAGCAATAGATCGGGTTCAGTTAAAAGGATTTTAGCCAATTCTACCCGCATTTGCCAACCACCGCTAAATTCAGCTAGGGGCTTATCGAATTCTTCACGGTTGAAGCCCAACCCTTTGAGTACTTTCTCTATTTTACTTTCCATTTTCTCAGACTCCATTGTTCCGAGTTTTAAATGGATTTCATTCAAACGCTCAATGATTCCTGAATAGGATTCACTTTCATAATCGGTGCGGTCAATCAACTGCTGATTGATATCTTTAAGTTCAGCTTCCAAATCCAGCACTTCCTTGAATACCTCCATGGTTTCGCCAAAAACGGTTTTGTCGTACTCCCAATTCATTTCTTGAGGTAGATAGCCGACGCGTTTTTCTCCACTGATATCAATACTACCAGTGGTTGGTGCTTGGGCTCCAGCAATAATTTTTAGCAGCGTAGATTTACCTGCGCCGTTTTTACCTACAAGGCCAATTCGATCTTTTTCTCGAATCATAAATGAGATATCGGCAAAGAGCTCTTTACCGCTTAAAAACATGGAAATTTTTGAGACTGAAAACATGGGCGGCAAATATAATGGGGTTAAAACAAAGAGCAGATGGAAACGGAGCTATTCCTCCTCAATTTCCAAAAAATACGGGACAGGATAATGCATAGAAAAATAGCCGTATCCGTTTTCAATATTTGTGGGAAGGGTAGTAGGTTCTCCAACAAATGGTATGGTATTTCGAGATCGCTCGCGCCCTTGCAAAAACAGGTAATACTCTTCACTGATATTCGATAAGGTAAAAAACAGCGTGTCTTCTTCTGAAACATTGATATCGAAAATGGTGATGTCTTTTTCTATTGTTGAACCGTCGAACCCTTCATCGGTAAATAGCCAAGTTTCGGCATAATCGCTAAATACATTACCCAAACCGGAAAAGTCGTTTTGGGGTGCACCTCCTTTTCTACCTCCAATATCTTTAGGCTCTCTACCTGAACTGTCAGTTGGAATTCTTGGGTTTATATACACGTTAAACATGTAGTAGTTCTTACCACTGGGGTCATTAAAATCAAAGTTCAAATTCAACCACTTTTCTCCAGTAGGTCTTAAGTCAATTTTGGCCGACCCATTATTTATAACAACGGGCGCCAGTACTAAAGTGGTCGCAGTGGCCTCCTGATCAGTTGTACTGTCTTTAATGCTGAGGTTGTAGGTGGCACCTTCTCGTTGAATAACTTCAATTGAGAAGTATAATCCCGGCTCAATTTCTTGAAGTTCAACCGTTTCGTTTCCAAACTGAATGCTAACATCAGCGCCAGATACTAGATAATTGCTTAAATCCTCTTCCGTGAAATTACCCTCAGTTCCGTCGCTTAAAGCACTGAAGGAACGTGTGAGTGCGATAACCATTCCACGATCTGGAACAATCTGATTGCCCACCACAACCTTACTCGGTGCTTGATCTACTTCTAACTTTAAGGGCTCTGGTGTGCAACCGAACAAGAAAATAAGCGTTATGGGTATCAAGAGGTACTTCATCAGAATTTAAAATTATAAGAGAAATAAGGTAAAAAACCAAAAAGTCCCGGTTGTATGTACTGGTATCCCGTAGAAGTGGTTTCAATTTGAACTTGATATGGAGCGGCACGGTTGTACACGTTATAGGCGCCAATATTCCACTCACCTTGCCAACGACCACCAAATTTACTATTGGGACGAATAATAATGTTTACATCCAATCGATGGCTGGGGGATAAACTAATGGCATTTCTTTCTGAATAAATGGGCACGATATCGATTCCAGTAAGCGTGGGGTTCGGTATTATATATTGACCCGTTTGAGCAGTAAACCGAGGACCCGAACTGTACACCCAAATAGCTGAAACCGATAACCTTTTAAAAATGTCGTAAGATATCGTTGATGAGAAGTCATGCCTTCTGTCGTAACGGGCCCAAAACTGTTTTCCATTATTCAATTCGTTAAATTGACGGGTTGACCACGACAAAGTGTAGCCCAACCAACCGGTTAAATTGCCTCTTCTTTTCTTGAGTAAAAACTCTGTTCCGTACGCATCACCTCGGCCTTGTAACAACTCATCTTCAAAATCATTATTTAATATCAAATTTGCTCCCTCTCTGTACTCAATTACGTCTTGCATGAATTTATAATAGCCTTCGATTGTCGCAGTAGTTTTTATTCGTGGAAATAGGTGGTCAAAACCAATAGCCACCTGATCGGCAGTCATGGGGCGCACATTTTCCGTTACAGGGTACCACAAATCCGTAGGCAGTACAACGCTTGCACTCGATACGCGATGCAAATACTGTCTCATCCTTGAGTAAGACAGCTTGAGTGCGTTGTTGTCGTTTATGGTATACCTACTGGCTAGTCTAGGCTCAAAGCCCAAATAATTTGTTCCACCAGCGACAGAACCACTCAAACGCAGTCCGTAATCCACCGCCAATAAACCGTCAAGAAATTTGTGTTTGGATACACCATAAACAGCGTATTCTAGGTTATCTATTTTTGGTCCTTCGTTATTTTGAAGGAAAGCGGAAATTTCTCCACTGGTATTGATAATATTGGGTGTGAATTGCCTAAAAATAATATCGGAACCGTATTCAATAGTATGATTTCTGTTTCTACGATAGGTGAATTTTGGTTTCAGCCCGATATCCAATATATTGGATTGCACGTTGAGTTCGTTTTCATCAAACCGACCATTAATGTTGTATGAAAAAAGCGTGTTTACCAGACTAATATCTGAGTAGAGCTTGCCAGAATACACCGTGTTCCAGCGCAGTGATTGAGTAAAGTTGAACTTATCGTAGCCAAAGTTTGAGTTAAATGCTTCACCATCACCTTCTTCAGCGACATCCAGTATGTCTTCACCAAAGTATAAGCTGTACCACAAAGTGTTTTTGTCGTTCAGTTTATACCCAACTTTCCCATTGATATCGTAAAAATAATATGGAATGTTTTCACCAACCAAGCTGGCCACCTGATCGATATAGGTGCGCCTTCCTGAGAGCATTACTGTACCCTTGCCATTTGCAAAAGGGGATTGTAGGGTTAGCCTTGATGATAACAGCCCTATACCACCTTGTCCGGAGAGTGAGTCTGCAAAGTTGTTTTTAGATTCTACATCAATTACAGAAGACAAGCGCCCGCCATAATTTGCAGGAAAAGCGCCTTTTAGGATGGTAATGTCCTCCACCACATCGTTATTAAATATGGAGAAAAAACCAAATAAATGTCCAAATTCATAGAGCGGTGCATCGTCATAAATTACCAGGTTTTGATCTGCATTTCCACCGCGTACAAAAAGTCCGGTTGAACCTTCAAAACCCGCTGAGATTCCCGGTAAAAGTTGAGCAGCCTTAATAATGTCCACTTCGCCACCAATAGCTGGAAGGTATTTAATTTCGCGCATGTCCAGTTTAACTGCACTCATTTGGGTGGATTGAACTGCCTCTGCTTCTTCAGAAAGATCAGCGCTTACTTCAAAAGTTTGCAATTGTTGCAAATCTTGCTTTAGGCTTATGGCTTTTTTACTTTTCAGTTCCGACAACTTCAATTGCAACTTTTGGTAGCCCAAATAAGAAACTTGAACTAAGCTTGTATCCGACAAGTTGTAACGCGCTGGAATAGTAAACGAATATGCACCGTTTTCGTCGGTTGTTGTGCCCAAACTGGTACCTACTATTTTAATACTTGCATAGGGCAGGGGGGATTTGTCCGCTGAATCAATTAATTTACCTGAAACCACTTCCTGAGCCATAGTATAACCCCATGACAACATGGCGGCAAGCAATATAAAAAGGTATTTATTGAATCGTTTCATGTGGAAATTACCGAACGCACAATTTTATCCAATAGTATAGACGTAGAAAGCTTGTATTTAGTTGTTGATTTAAGTTTTGTTTTCAAAACTTATGGCTTCCAGCCCAATTGGGAGAACTTGGTCAGTTTTTTAACGAAAAATGCCCATACCATGCTTTTAGGATACATGCCCCTTAAGTTGGGGTTGTGTTTGAGTTGGTTTACTTCACGGCGTTTTTTTAACCACTTTGGTAACTGCCATAAAAAAGCTCTGTGCGCCTTACTTACTGCCGGAATGGTGTTCCAATTACCATCTACCATCATTTTTAGCAGCGTGATAAAGTCCATAACAAATCGAAGCGGTATTTTCCACAGGGATTCATATGGCGGTAGGTTTTTGAGCATCATGATAAGGTTGTTCCTGTGGTTTCTATAAACTTTACCCGGACTGCCATACTTTATGATAAACCCACCCATGTGGTAAACCGTTGAAGCGGGTTGAAACATGATTTTATACCCCATGTTTTTAAGTCTCCAACACAAGTCGATTTCTTCCATGTGTGCAAAAAAATCATTGTCTAATCCACCCGCCTGGTGGTACAAATCTGCTCGAATAAATAAACACGCACCAGAGGCCCAAAAAATCTCTTGAACGCTGTCGTATTGGCCATGATCTTTCTCAACCTCATTTACCATTCTTCCTCTGCAAAAGGGATAGCCCAAATGATCGATAAAACCTCCCGCTGCTCCTGCATATTCGAATTCCGACCTTCTGTCCCAACTCATAATTTTAGGCTGACAGGCGGCAATTCTTTTGTCGGAATCTAACAAGTTGATTATGGGTTCAGTAAAGTTTGGGGTTACTTCAATGTCGGAACTAATTAAGCAGTAATACTCCGCTTTAATTTGGCTCAAACTCTCACAGTATCCATTGGTAAACCCGTGGTTTTCTTTGATGGTAATTAAGCGAACATCAGCGTGATGTTCAGCCATAAATGCTCCGATAGCATCGGCAGATCCGTTGTCTACGACAACCACTTCATAATTTTTATTCTCAGGAATGCTGGATTTGATTTTTGGCAAATATTCTTTCACCAATTCCAAGCTGTTGTAACTCAATAAAACAATTGAAAGTTTGGGTATAGACATGTGATTTTCCTGCGTCAAAAAAAGTTTGCAAATATATTGCTATTCTACAATTAGCGTGGGTTATCCCAATATTCGCGCGCCCTTCCTCCTCTGGTATATCCGGGGTCCAATTGATCTAAGTTATACTGGGGCGTATTGCGCTGTTGCAACATCATTTCCCACCTTGGGTTATTGGTCTCTTGAAATATGGTAGAATGCAACACTTCATAATCATTAGTAACGTTGTCGTTTGACCAAAAAACAAAGCGTCCATTGGTTTGATTCTTTATTTGAAAGTAGTGCCATATTTCGTAAGGGTAGGAGTTGGGCTCGTTTGGTACTTCTATTCTGGAGTTGGGCTTTCCATATTTTAAATACACACGCCCTCTATCGGTTTCGTACCCTTTTCTTATTCTGGTCCCAAACTCTTGATCTACTGCTTTTACATTTTCGACGTAGCTTTCCCACTTTTCTTCTGGGTTCATTTCGTCTCTCCTTGTCCAAAAAGCATAGAAAAAACGTTTCATAACCTCTAGCGAGGTATCATTATCTTGCTGAGCATAATTGTCAATAAACCTTTTTTCTGAGTTGTCTGCAATTGGCCTCAAACAAGACACATATTCTTTTATACTATCTACACTATTGATTGGGTCTACAAAAGTAGATACTGTAGAAACGGTGGATAAATCAATTGCGGCATTGTCGGCAAGTAAGTTACTGCGCTGGATAAATATGCTTTGGTGCGATAGTAACTGGTTGTTTTTATCTCGTGCTTCAATAATCAAATCGTAGTTTCCAGATTTAAGCTGCTCTATATTGAACTCGCGAAGTACCACATTAACTGGGGCTTTCTTCTGACGCATGTACCCAACATAGCTATTTAAAACTTGTGTATTTTCATGCTTGGCGATATAGTATTTTACCAAAAATAAATCGTCTTGGAGCAGCGAATCCGTTCCATAAATTTCGCAGTAAAATTTAATTTTTTTCTTGTTGTCAGGGTAAAAGGTGGATAAGTAAGGTACTACATTGTACCCGCTTTTTGAAAGCACTGTATTTTCCTTTGATTTCGAAAAATTGTCTACCAGTTCAATTTCTGAAAACTGAATTTTGTCCTCCTTAAAATCTATTTTGAAGTCACTAGAAGAAATTACCGGCTCATCATTGGCGTTTAAATCATCTAATTTAAGGTGCAGGGTGTACTCTCCATTTGGTAATCCAAATCGCTGCTGATCTAAAAAGTTCAATTTTTCTTTAGTGGTATCCGTGCTTATGGGGCTGCTTATGGCTACTTTATCCCGTAATACTGTTTCTTCACCTTTTGCAATACGATAGGTAACTTCAATTTTTGCTTGGTATTCATTATTTCCAATTGGAGCATAATTGGCACTAAAACCGTTAATGAGCAAATAGGTTTCAATGTATGGACCTTTGCCAGGTACTTTGAACACATTATTGGAGAACAATGCCTGTAACTGCTGTGCGTTTGCAAATCCACAAAGAGTAAAAGCTATTAAAGTTGAAAAAAGTAATCGAATCACTTGTTTATTGTTTGGACAAAGTTATGAAAATCCCGTGCCAAGATTTTAAATATTAGTAGGCGGTTACTTAAGATAAATTAACCCCTGGATGCGGTTTTGTCGGAGCAGTTACAAGCAGATTGCACAATGAATATTTACATTTGCACTTTGTTTGTTGACTAAAATTTAAAAAGATGGCATTAGAATTAACAGATTCAAATTTTCAAGCTGAGGCGCTTGATTCAGATAAAGTAGTATTGGTAGACTTTTGGGCAGAGTGGTGCGGACCATGCAAGATGATTGGGCCTGTGGTTGAGCAAATCGCCACTGAATACGAAGGAAAAGCGGTGATTGGAAAATTGAACGTAGATGAAAACCCAGAAATTGGACAAAAATTTGGCATTCGATCAATTCCTACAATTTTGTTTCTGAAAGATGGTGAAATTGTAGACCGTCAAGTAGGTGCAGTTTCAAAAGACGTGCTGACTGGAAAGTTGGAAGCACACATGTAATTGAATTTTTTAGAATAAGTTAGAAAGTCTGGCCTTTTAGCCGGACTTTTTTTTTATAACCTTGTACCTATGCCCATTAATCAAAATCTTTCAAGACAGTATAGCGGACTG
The DNA here is from genome assembly GCA_965660875.1 of Salibacteraceae bacterium. GTDB lineage: Bacteria > Bacteroidota > Bacteroidia > Flavobacteriales_G > Salibacteraceae > UBA6770. The sequence continues at coordinate 24,589 of CBFIBQ010000021.1, forward strand.
GAACTCTTTGCTAGAGGAGTAGTAGAAGGCTTTTTGACAGGTTTACACAAATCCCCTTATCATGGGTTTTCGGTAGAGTTTTCTGAGCACAGAGCTTATAACAAAGGGGAATCCATAAAAAATGTGGATTGGAAACTCTATGGTAAAACGGAGCGTTTATTCGTTAAAAAATATGAGGAAGAGACCAATCTAAGGTGTCAGTTGGTGATTGATACCAGTTCAAGTATGTATTTTCCTGCCGACGGAAAAAATAGAGATGAAGGTAAGCGCAGTAAAATTGACTTTGCCGCCCATGCGGCTGCTGCGTTCATGTTTTTACTGCGGACCCAGCGAGATGCTTCCGGTCTTAGTTTGTATAATAACGCATTGAACTTGCATTTACCGGCAAAAGTGGCACAAAGTCACCAGCAAATGCTTTTGAATCATTTGGATGAGCTGATAGTGAGCAACCCACCAACCGAAGTCACAACCAATACGGTTTCAGCCTTGCATGAAATTGCAGAAAAAACGCCCAAGCGCTCATTGGTAATGCTATTCTCAGACTTGTTTGACAGCACGCGCAATACGGAAAAACTAATGGAAGCCTTGCAGCATTTGCGCTACAACCAGCACGAAGTAATTGTTTTTAACGTGACGGATAAAGCATTTGAACACGATTTGAATTATGAAAATCGTCCACACACATTTGTCGATATGGAAACTGGGGAAAAGGTTGATCTCAATCCAGCCCAAATAAAAAAAGAGTATAAAAAATCAGCTGAAATCTTTGAGAAAGAGATCGCTGTGCGATGCGGTCAGTTTAATATCGATTACAATTTAATCGATATAAACGAGGGGTTCTCGCCCTTATTTTTGGCTTATTTGGCAAAGCGTTCAAAAATGACTCGCTAAGCCATTTGGTACTTTACCCAAAAATAAGAATCGCCGATATAAACACTAAGGCTACAATGATGTACACTACACTAAAGTTTACTGCTCCTCCGTCTTCATATGGTGCTTCTGGTAAATTATCTTGTGACATATTCTTACATTTTATTTTAGGCCGCTAAAGTAGTGAAGTTCTGTTCGATTTTGAAAAAATAGTGACTAAGTTTTATTCAATAAAATGTTTACTTACTGCTCCACAGACGAAACAAAAGCAAGAGTAAAACAAGTAGGCAAATTCCGGTGATTACATAAAATGTAGGTTTCCAGTACAAACTGCTAGAACCAAATAAACCATCGTTTTTACTATCCAGTTCTTGAACGGAACTCGAGTTGGTTTTTACTGTATTCTCTTGGTTTTTAGCAAATTGCAATGCCTTTTTTTGCATAGCATCAGCGCTGTCTTGAATCATTTCAAATTTTCTGAAGTATTGCAGCGATAGCTTGTCGTTACCCAACCTTTCGTATACTTCACTCAATGTACTGCAAGATCTAGCTAAATAGCTAACAGAGCCACTTCTTTCTGCTAATTGCTTTGCTTTTAAGAGATGCGTTAGTGCAAGTTCATTTTTGAGTACATCCATATTTGCTTTACCTATATTGTAGTGTCCAATGCATGTACCGTACACGTTTCCCAATTGTTGTTCAATAGTCAATGATTTTTTAAAGTATAATAAGGCAATTTGAAATTCATTGAAGCGAGTGTACAAATAACCAATGTTGTTATAATCGTCTGAAATACTCGCCGAATCATTAAGTAAGCTGTCGAGTTTCAGGGCTTTTTTATAGAAGGATTTGGCCAAGTTAAACTCGTCTATCTCAATGTAATTATTTGCAAGATTGGTGTAGGCATTTGCCATTTGAAAAGTGTCCTTTAGCTCGGAAAATATTTTTAGTGCTTCCGTTTGGTTTTTTATGCTCAAATGAGGTTTCCCCAATTTTTCAAATACTACACCTAGGTTATTCTGAACGGTCGCTACATTTATAGTTTGATTCAGCAAGCGATACATCCTTATTGACTCGCTGAAGTAATCTACCGCTTTGTTGTAATGTTCAGCTGCTGTAGCGAAGTTACCCAAGTAATTAAGGGCTTTTGCTCTAACTGGTGTTGTAGTTTTCTCATTAAGATAGGGAAGAATAGCCTCACAGTATTCAAGAGCTTCGAAAGGACGTCCCTGATTGTAAAACTTCAAAGAAGCTTCTAGTGTTCGTAGAACTATGGAGTCGTTCCCAGTTTCTTTTCCCTCTGCATTCTTTAGAACAAATGAGTTTTGTGCTTGCAAAGAAAAACACAGTAGAATTGTGGCGAAAAAGGAAAGAAAGTTGCCGCTCATATGAGCAAAGTAAATGAATTCATTTTGTTTGTTTGGGATTATAATGTGTAAATAAATTGCTTATCACTGCTTTAGGTTATTAATTTGCAACTATGCGTTTGGCTTTTGCTTTATTCTTCAGTTTTTGTTTGTTTAATGGTCAATCCCAATCCAATTTGGATGTGGTAAATTATTCGGGCTTAAATAAAAAGTTTTTAGCGCATTTAGTCAAACTGAAAGTAGACAGTTACCGACTTGAAAAAAAACTACCAAAGCTCAATAGTGATTCACTTTTGATTTTACCTGCCTGTGATCAAAGTGACTATATGTCTGCTCAAAATAAACTGACACATTTTCAAGAGCGTGGAGCAAAACACGATCCTCAACGTAGATTTGAGTTTTATGAAATTAACCATGTAATTGCTGGAGAAAATGTCCAGTATATTCCAATAAATACCTTGCTCAAAGTTGATTATCAAAAAGACCTGATTAATGTAAGGACCTACGACGATTTAGCTACCGTAATTGCAAAGGGTTGGCGCTACTCAAAACCTCATTATGCCAATATTTTAACCCCAGAATTTTCGTTAACTGCTGTATGTATAGAGCTTAATCAAGAGACAGAAACGCTTTGGGCGACTCAAGTTTTTGGTCAGCTTAATGGGCCACACCCAGAAACAACAACCAATGCTTCTTTTCCCTACGAGACCATTCTCGTTGACTCAAAAAAAAAAAGTAAAAAAAGAGTAAAAGAGCTCAAGGAACAAAAGAAATTTTCCTACGGCGTTAAGGCGCCAAAGTCCTTTGAGGACTGTCCTAGAGAGTTAAACAATAAGTTGGATTTATCCAATTTTAAACTTCAGGTGACCAGAAATAAGGTTTTGCTGTGTGTATACGATTTGAATAAAATCAAAAGACTTTTTCCCAACAATAAAGATGGATTGGCAGTGGAGTTAATTGGTTTTAGTAACGCATTTGGTTGTAACGAATATCAAGAAAAACCGAATAGACGAAACGGCTTAAGCATGCTAGATGGTCAATTACTGAAACCGGTATACAGAAACAATATTTTAAAACAAATAGCTCAACTCGAAGAGGAAAACAGACAGCGAAAAAAAGTAAGGGGAGAAAAGCGCTGTAATTTCATTGAACTGGGAGACACTCCGCCCGAATTGTCTGGCGTGCCGATAGATGCTCGTTTGTTTTACGTGAAAGATAAAAACCTGTGTACTCAAATTCAGTTTTTTGGGTATTGTGGCAAACCACTGGACTTTAAACCCAACAAATTACCGCTTCAATTTAATTTGCCCAAGAGCAATTTTAAGCCGCTGGCAGATACTTTTAATATGGTGGTAGATGTTCGATTCAAAAAATCTTCGGCAACTATCGAGAACGACCAAATTGATACCTTGATTGAGCAAATGAAATCAAACGAACTGGAAATAAAACGCATCACCATTGATGCATTTGCAAGTATTGAAGGAACCAAAGAAAACAATGAAAAACTCTTTGATAATCGAACCAAAGAGCTGGTGAATCGATTGAGTAAATTTCAGAATAGAAAGATAGAGTGGGAGGTAAGTGCAACGGAAAACTGGGACTTATTTTACGATCAAATCATTGGAACTAAGTGGTTCTACCTCAATTCGCTTTCACGCTCTAAAATTCGTGCGGCAATAAACGATTCGGCAAATCAAGTGGAATTAGAACCACTATTTGCAGAGCAAAGAATTGCCCATATTTCTTTCGTCGTTATTCCAGAAATGAACAAACGTTGGACGTTTAAACTTGCCAAAACGGAATGGCTTGAATTAATCAGTCAATTGGATCCCATTCAAGTAGATAATGACATAGTGCAGCGCTTGGAGTTGCTGCAGTTGTTCTTTTACTTCAGTTATCCAAATCAGCCAGAGCCAGCAAAAAAATGGATAAAACAACTCTATGTCGCGGGTAATTCCAGTAAAACAAGTTTGTTGCGTTACCGGCAGCTTATGTTTCATGCCGTGCAAGAAGGAATCAATAACCCAATTGTTTCTGTAGAGCAGCTGAAGCAAATGAACCGTTCATTAGGCTTAAATGAAATTGATTACAACATCAAATCGATTATTGCCCAAAATGCCCATTTGTTCGATGAAAAAACAAAGATTCCTTTAATTAAATCGCTGCTCATTCAAGCCGAAACTGATGGCGCAAGTGCTCAAGTATTTCAAGACCTTGAACTTTGGTACCACATCGAAATGGCTAAACTCGTTTTTGGTTCTCAAGAGAAGAAAAATATGGATAAAGCGGCCAATTCCTTGCAATATGTAAGGGAGTTTTACATCACACAGGAATCTACAGCCAAAGATTCTGTTGATTTAGCGGAATTCATGATTCTGTTTGATGAACTGGATTGGGCAACAGAACTACTTAAGCCTATAGCTTTTGATACCAATGAGAATGCATATAGATTGCCAGCTCTAAAACTCTATTTAAGAAATTGTATGCAACACGATTTAGAGGGTAGGGAAACTGAAATGCAGCTTGTAGTTTATAATGCATACGAGCAATTAGGACAATCTATTTGGTGCCGATTGTTTTTTACGCCTTGTCCTGTGCCTTACCGCGTTTTTGATTACGCTCCCTTGCGTACTTTGTATTGCGAAGCATGCAAATCACTGATTAAGGAAGTTGCTGATTGATGGTGTGTTCAAATAACAACTCGTTATCCGAATCAAAATATTCAATGTGCATTTCGCGCTTATTTCGCTTTCCGCTGAACGAGAGTTTAGTGTAATTCCGTTTTTTAATCAAGCTGCCTGCTATCCTCAATGGGTTTTCCTCTTTAATGCGTTTATGAGCTCTCGAGGTGAGGGGAGAGCACGTAATGTCATGTAGATCCAAGTTTTCCGTCAATTGAAGTTTAGAAACCTCAGAATGATGCCTGTCACCGGTTAAGAAAACTACATTTTGAATGCGCTCCTTTCTGATGAACTCAATTATTTTTTCGCGCTCTTCTGGGTAGTTCGACATGTTTTCATACACTAGGTTTGGATTTAAAAATTGACCGCCAACCATAACCAGCTTAAAGGATGCACGGCTATTTTTTAATGCAGAAAACAGCCATTCCAATTGTTGCGCTCCTAATATTTGACGGGTGTTCGAGTCGTATTTTGGTGTTCGATTCCAGCGATTATCCAACATAAATACCTCAATATCGTGGTAACTAAATTGACCAGAAATTCCAGTCTTTCCACTTACGTTATAATTTGGATTTGCCCAAAAGTCTTTAAAAGCTTCTAGCGTAAGGTTTTTGTTGTAAAAGCTACCTACAGCGTCATTAGGTCCATAATCGTGATCGTCCCAAATTGCGTAATGGTGCATTTTACTGAGTAGCGGTTGTAATTCAGGCAAACTGCGCGAATGCGTATTTCGGTAATAAATGCCTGATTTACTGTCCCAATCTACTTCCCTCAAGTAGGTGTTATCGCCCAGCCATAACATTAAGTCGGCATCTTGCTTGGCCATATGACTCAATATTTGATAGTCTCCACCGTATGGTTTTCCGGGGCGGTCAAATTTTTCTTCACTGACGTACATACAGCTGCCCGTGAGAAGGCTAAAACTAGGCGGTTGTGTTCTCCATTGCCACAGATTTGGCACTTTGAGAGAGCACGTATAATCCAGATGTATGGCTTCATTATTAATTTCCAGCTGATAGAGATAAGTTTTTCCGGGTAGAACATTATCTGCTGTCAATGTTGCTGTAAATCCATTTTCTCGAGAAGTTATTACTGGTAAGGTGCGGTAAGATTTTGTTTCATCTCCTTTAACCCAATAGCGAATGGCCACTTTAGCACTTTCTTTGGTTTGAACCCAAACTGCTGCTTCTTTAAAAGTAACGTAACCATTCATTGGACCAGATTGAAGCAAATCTGCCTGACAAAAGGAACTTAAGGAAATGAGTAATATGAAACAGGATACTAGGTGAGTTTTCATGCGATATTTTTTAAAAATTCAAAGTAAACAATAGGCTTTCAATTGGCTGCTGTTTGAAAAAAAAACTTGTGGCAAAATATTTGTTGTTTTCAACTACTACATTTGCCCAAAATGAAAAAGCTATTACATTATACAATCTTTGGCATTTTTTGCCTTACGATGACAGCCTGTACAACCTCTAAGTCGCTGTACAAGAAAGGAAATCAGCTTGCTGCGGCTGGAATGCATAAGGAAGCTTCCGATTTTTTCTACCATTCACTTAATCGAAACGGTAACAACATCGATAGCAGAATAGCGCTAAAGAGTATTGGCCAGAAGGTATTAGAGAAGGATTTACAAAAGTTTTATCAGGCACATGGTGCAGATCAGCACAAAGAAGCGGTTTATGCATACCGCAGCGCAATAAGCTATAAAAATAAGCTCTCTCGTTTTGTTGAGTTAAGCGTGCCGCCCTACTATGAAGATTATTACAAAGAATCTAGAAATGCGTATTTAGAAACCAAGTACACGGAAGCCAAAAAGCTGATTAAAGAAGAAAAATTTGATGCCGCTAACGAAATATTAGAGGAAATTCTAAAACTGGATAAGAACTACAAAGACGCTGCAGATTTAGAAAAATATTCTGATGCTGAGCCGCTTTATCGGGAAGCCATGGATAATTTCGACACGAAAAAATTCCGAACGTCCTACTACCAATTTGAGCGCGTACTGAATATTAGCTCGAATTATAAAGATGCGGCGTATTACAAGGAGGAGGCGTTAAAAAAAGGACGTTTTACCATAGCAGTTTTGCCGGTGACAGGCAGTAGCAACGACAAAGAAGCCGCCAATCTGCTTTACTCTTCTATGATGCAGAAGTTACTGGATTTGAAAGATCCGTTCATAGTAGTCATTGATAGAAAAAACACCGACCTGCTAATCAACGAACAGAAATTAGGGCTGTCTGGCGTTTTGGATCAGAATACGGTGGCGGAAACTGGAAAAATGTTGGGAGCAAAAGCGGTGCTAAACTCTTCTGCAAATGGAACGAATTATAAAAATATACCCTTAACTAAATCGGTTCAGAGAGGCTATCAGAAGGTAACTACCCGGAAGTACGATGCCGTGAACAAAAAACACTACAACGTATATACCTATAAAAAAATTACTTACAACACCTATAAGGGCAGTAGAACGGTATCAGCCAATGTCCAGGTGCAGTTGGTAAGCTCAGAAACTGGGCAGGTTCTGTTGAGTAAAAACTATCATCCGGTCATAAACGACCGCCTTTCTTTTGCCACAGCAAACGGTTCTTTTAAAGACATTTATCCCGGATACTGGAAACATAAAATAATACCCAGCACGCAAGATGTGATTGAAAAAAGCTCTGCAGCAAAGCGGCAACTCAACACTATGTTTACTGAAAAGAGACGCAGTATGAAAACAAAAACTCAACTTATAAAGGAGTTGAGCGACGATGTTTCGGCAAAAATTGCGAGAGAAATTAGACAATACGAGAATTCAAGAGAATGAAAATATTTGGAAACATTGCGTTGACCATCGTTACCGCACTTACGCTATTTGGCTGTAGCTCTAAAAAACAAGTTACAGAAACACCACCACCTCCACCACCTCCACATTGGGTTGCAGAGCGTCCAACCAATCCCGCTTACTATGTCGGTATTGGCATAGCTGGTAAAGCAACCGCGGGTCCGAATTACATGCAGGTGGCCAAAAAAAATGCATTAAACGATTTGGCATCAGAAATTACTGTAAACGTTTCTGGTAATTCCATTTTGTATACCATGGAAAATGAAACGGGATTTAAAGAAGATTTCCAATCGACTACAAAACTGTCTTCATCAGTTGATTTGGAGGGATTTGAACAAAGTGGGGTGTACGAAACGGCGGACTCTTACTATGTTTACTACAAACTGAGTAAAGCCAAATACAAAGAAATTAGGGAGAAGAAAATTAACACTGCCATTGCACTTTCTAAGCAAAGTAGGGCAGAGGGTTTGCAACAAGCCGCTAATGGCAACTATGCCCAGGCGATGTTGAGTTATTACCAAGCTCTAGTCTCTATCGAAAAGTTTTTAAATGAGCCCTTAAAAACAGCAGTGGATGGAAAAGAACAGTACTACGGTAGTTTGTTGCTTTCAGAAATGCAGCAATACGCCAATGAACTCAACATTAAACCCGTATCCAAAGAAGTTACTTTTACTCAAGGAAACGTGATACCCGACGAACAAACCACGTTTATAGTTACCAATAATTCGAATAAGCCACAGTCGGGGGTTCGAGTTTCTTTTTCAATGGGTGAAGAAGTATTGTTAAAAGAGGTGGCTATTTCAGACCATACCGGTAAAGTAAACGCTTCTGTTGGTTCCATTAAATCAGCGGGTAGAAACATTCTAAAAGCTCAGCTGACCACCGATTACAGCAAAAAGAAAAACAAGGTAATTACCCGATTAATGGATAAGATTCAGTGGCCTTCTAGTGCAATGGTGATTAATGTTGAAGCTCCAAGGGTCTATTTAACTGTTGATTTATCAAAAGGAGGCAAAGCGGTCAGTAATAAGGAAATACTAAATTCCTTCAATTCAGCTGCAGTATCTAACGGGTTTATGATGGCCGATCAGCGCAACAAAGCGAATTTGACGGCCGATATAGTACTGGATTCAAAAGAAAGTGGTGTGTTCCAAGATTTATATACGGTTACCTTCAGTGGTTCTATTGTATTCAGAAACACAACTACACAGACCGAAGTATTCAGAGAGTCCTTTGATGGGTTACGTGGCGTGGACTTAAACTACGATAGAGCCTATACCAAAGGATTGGATTCCTTTAAAAAACGACTGATTTTTGAAACCATACCAAGGTTTAGAAGAAAGCATTTGGATTAAACAGGCGCTTGTCTCACTTTTTATTGCAAGACTAAATCAATACGAGAAGTATCTCCAAAGGTCAATAAACTTGAACTGAACATTATTGGGTTACATGTTGAATCTCCACGATAGACATTGAGCTTTATTGAGCTAGCTGGACTGCAAGAAACTTTCCCCTTTACTCTTTGGCCTTTCAGAAAGTAATAACCTTCATGATTAGTCGTATCAATTGAAATAAGGCCGCAAAAATCAGACTCAAGGACGTATCCAGATAAAACATCCCCAGTATGATAATCAACCAATTGTCCATAGAAGTAAGCTTTATCAATGCTTGGGCCAGTTGTATCTACATAGTTTTCGGTCACTTCCGGCGCTACCTCTTTTTTCCTGCAAGCAAGCAGGGCTAAACTGAGGATAATGAAGTAAGGCACTCGCATAAACACAGTTGAAATATAGAAAAACTCGTTCAGTTATTAATTTTTGGATCAGATATTTATATTACCACCGCCCACCGTATAATATTCCCCGGATTAAAGAAACAAATGACATTGAATTTGTTTGCGAACTACAGATCTATTCTTCTCTTTTTCCGACATCAACCAACGGAAAAGCTGCCATAATATAATTAATGAGCTAGTCGGTCTCAGGAATAATTTCACGAATGATCAATCGAAGCGCTTCAAGATGTTCATTTGCATTTTATTTAAACTATGGCTGTAGCTTTCCACAGTTTCGAATTGATGCATAGTGCTGTTTATTTCCAACCGTTTATTTGTCCAGCTTGTTCTATTAAGTCAATGATTATTGGATCATTGATTTCATCTACAGAGGTGACTTTAATATATCGAGTTTGAATATCTGAGCCTAAAGGAGGTTGACGTTCAAATTTTGCACCATTTAGAAAAACTATATTCATAGATTTGGCGAATGCTCCAACTTCTATAATCCATCCCAATTCAGGTGTTCCATAAAATGCACTGCCCCATTTAATAGAGTATTGCAGGTTGGGAATTTTCTCAAGAATTAATTCGTCCACTCTCTTAACCAATGCTTGCATAGCCGGCATTGTCTCATTGTTCATCCAATTCATTATTGTATCATGCTCTTCTGTCGGACTTGGAAGTTTTTTGGTAGAGAGTGGTTTGCGTTGCTTTTTCATATTCCACATTTTCTTTAATTAACGTCAACGGTCTAGTATAAACGTCAATTATGGGTTAATAAAAAGAGATTTTTCGGTTTAGCACAGACGTTAGCAATTCCGAGTGGATTCGGTCGTTGTCGAATTCATCGTAATTGCGATTATACATTGTTGTGCACAGTACTTTTTCATTTTATCACTTCTTTCCATTTTTCAGATTCTGCAAACTCTTTTACAATTCGGTTTCTTTCAGTTAGTAATTCAGTCATATATTTTTTCAAAAACAGCTTGTCCACTAACTTTCCTAAAATTCCAAAAGGCGATTTGTAATCAAAAAAGTCGGTCATCAAAGTACCGCTATTCGATTCCGAAAAATGATGTTCGTGTTTAAATTCCGCAAACGCTCCTTTAACCATTTCATCCGCAAAGTATTTTGGTCGGTCATATTCCGTTATTTTAGAAGTCAGTTTTTGATACACTCCAAAGTGTTTTGCTCGCCAGGTTACGCTTTCATTTATTTCGATTAATCCGCTTATTTTTCCCGCGATTGCCTCTTCATTAGTTTGTTCGGTCGATATTTTATGCAAATCGATACTTCGCGACAAGTCAAACACGATATTTCTATCAGCTTTTATTTCAGTTTGAAGTTCGATTCTCGGCATTTTTGGGGTGTTGTGTACAACGTTTGGCTAACAACACTTGTGTTGTTAGCCATTTTTATCGTTTGGGTTTAACATCTTAGTGTTCAGTCCTTTATTCTTTTCTGTATTGTTCACAGGTAGCTGCATCAAATTTATACGTTTAGTTGAGACCTAAGTGTGGATCACTGTTTTTCTATGGTTGCGCAGGGTAGAGGGACGCCTCAACTTTAAGGTGTTTTGATCGTGCCTATGGTGCGAAACGTTTGGTAAGATGTAGGATCTCAATTACAGCAAAAAAGATTCAGACGCTGTTGTTTATCAAGAAAAGCTATTTGGTTAAAAGAAGGCAGCAGGAGCAAGGTTCGTTAATCAACCGCAGCTTCCTCGAGCAATTGTTTTCTGTACAATTCTGCATAGGCAGAAGCTTCATTGGTCATTAAACTGTCGTGGTTGCCTTGCTCTATAATTTCACCGTTGTCTAAAACTATGATTTGATCGCAATGCGCAACGGAACTCACTCTGTGAGAGACAATGATGGTGGTTCTGTCTTTCATTATTGCATTCAGATTGTTTATGATACCTTTCTCTGTTTCGGTATCTACAGCAGAAAGGCAGTCATCAAAAATTAGAATTTTTGGTTTACCAACTATTGCCCTTGCAATAGATATGCGCTGTTTTTGTCCGCCAGATATGGTAATACCACGTTCGCCTAATTTGGTATCAAACCCTTTGGGAAAACCTTTAATGTTTTCATAAATTTCAGCGTTTTTAGCAGCCGTTTCTACTTCCGCTCTTGAAATTTCACCTTGTGTTCCAAAGGCTATATTTTCTGCAATGGTTTCTGAGAACAAAAACACATCTTGAGGCACGTAGCCCACCGATTTTCTTAAGCTGTTTAAATTGAGCGTTTTTATATCTTTTCCGTCAATAAGCACTTGGCCAGCATCTACATCGTACAATCTACTGATCAAAGAAGCCAGTGAGGACTTGCCGCTACCCGTTCTTCCAAGAATGGCAACGGACTCGCCTGCCTTTATTTTTAAATTGATTTCCTTAAGGGCCTTTATGCCGGAATCGGGATAGGTAAAGGATACGTTTTGAAATTCAATACTGCCTGAAATATCTTGCTCTTTCGATGTAGGGTTGACAATTTGCGATTTTGTTTCCATAAACTCATTGATGCGTTGCTGAGAAGCAGCTGCACGCTGAACCAAAGAGGTTACCCAGCCCAGACTGGCAACGGGCCAGGTGAGCATATTTACGTAAATGACAAACTCCGCAATATTTCCCATGCTTATTTTACCTTCAATGGCCAATCTCCCACCAATAAAAACGGTGAGAATGGTACTTAGGCCAATTAGTAAAGTCATAAGCGGCATAAATATGGCGTTCACGCGAACCAAATCCAGGTTTTTATCTTTATAACCATTCAATTCATTGGCAAAAAAGAACTCTTTATCGGATTGCTGATTGTAGGCCTTAATTACGCGAATTCCCGAAAAAGCTTCCTGAACAAAGGTGCTCAATGCAGAAAGCTGACGTTGAATGATTTCACTTTTCTTGTTGATAATATTACTTACGTAATAGATGCCCACACTGAGCAGAGGCAGTGGCGTGAGCACATAAGCGGTAAGTTCCAGGCTAACATTTAGCATGGCACTTATAACCATAGTAAAAAGCACAAACAAGTTAATGGTGTACATTATTGCAGGCCCGAAATACATACGTACCTTACTCACATCATCACTAATACGATTCATTAAATCGCCGGTATTGTTCTTTCGATAAAAAGCCAGTTCCAATTGCTGGTATTGCTCAAAAATGGCGTTTTTCATGTCGTACTCTATCAATCTAGACATTACGATTATGGTCATTCGTGTCATAAAGAGAAAGAACCCCTTTAATAATGCAAAGCCCAAGACCATTGCGGCAAAAATCAAGAGCTGCTCTGTTAATGCTTCGTATACCGCAGATCCTTCGTCAGGACCTAAAGATTTGTAGGTTTTTGTAGCTTCAAGTACGGTATCAAAAGCTTCGCGAATTACTTGTACAGGGTATATGGCAAATAGGTTGGATATGGACACAAATAAAACCCCGAGTAAAAGGCGCCAACGGTACTTCCAAAAGTATTTGTTCAATGCGTAAAGTGCCTTCATGATTGCTCTAATTTGCTATAGTTTGGCTTGTAAATTAACTACATTTGCCGCGCCCTTTTGCCCGTGCAAATGTAGGCAGACAAAGAAGCTTAGTTAAGTTAAAAGTTATTAGAAATGTTGAATACATCTATCGAATCGAACGTATTGGAGCAAATGTTGCTCAAAGAACACGAACAAGTAGTTTTTTGTACGGATAAGTCTACCGGATTAAAAGCAATTATCGCTATTCATAATACCACTTTAGGTCCAGCCTTGGGCGGTACAAGAATGTGGCAGTATGAAAATGAGGCGCTGGCATTGAATGATGTGTTGAGATTATCTCGAGGCATGAGCTACAAAGCCGCAATTAGCGGGTTGAACTTGGGTGGAGGAAAAGCCGTAATCATAGGAGATTCTAGAACACAAAAGAACGAGGCTTTAATGCGTAGGTTTGGAAAATTTGTAGATAGCCTTGACGGAAAATACATTACAGCTGAGGATGTTGGCATGTCTCCTTTGGATATGGAGTACATTCACGATGAAACCGATCATGTTGCCGGCCTGCCCACTTCATTAGGTGGTGGTGGTGATCCTTCACCAGTAACGGCCTATGGGGTGTATATGGGTATGAAAGCCTCTGCAAAAAAAATGTATGGAAACGACAATTTGAGCGGCAAAAGAATCATTGTGCAAGGTGCTGGCCATGTGGGGCAATATCTGATTGAATATTTGGTAAAAGAAGGCGCAAAAGTGGGCGTATCGGATATTTTTACCGATAAAATTAAAGCGATTCAAAAGCAATTTAGTGGAGTGGATATTGTTGATCCAAAAGGGATTTACGACGAGGATATGGACATTTATGCACCATGTGCACTCGGAGCCACCATCAACGACGATACGCTAGCTCAACTTAAATGTGCCATCATTGCGGGCGCCGCGAACAATCAGTTGGCAAACGAGGCCAAACACGGGCAGCAAGTGGTAGATAAAGGTATGATTTACGCTCCCGACTTTTTAATTAATGCGGGTGGGCTAATAAACTGTTACTCAGAATTGGAAGGGTACAACAGAGATCGAGCAATGGCAAAAACTGAGGCCATTTACGATACCACCTTAAATATTTTGGTACGCGCAGAAGAGCGCAATATTCCAACGTATAAAGCAGCAAATGAAATGGCCGAGCAACGCATAGCGTCAATAGGCAACATCAATAAGGTGCTTTAAAAAACGAATAAGATAAATTCAATGCTCAATAGAAGATATTTTAGAGTAAAGGTGTTGCAAGCACTTTACGCATGGAACCAGCAAGATTCAGATGACTTACCCAAAGCGGAAAAGGAACTTGAAAAAAGTCTGAAACAAGTCTACGACCTGTATTTCAGTATGTTATTGCTGGTAGAGGAGGTGTTTACTTCCGCTCAAAACCTAATTGAATCTAAGCGTGAAAAAATACTGGCTACATCTGAGGATTTAAACCCCAATTTGCACTTCGTAGAAAACAAAGCGTTTAAAAAAATCTCAGAAAATGTAGAGTACCGCCGCGGTATTGAAACACGAAAACTTTCTTGGGATTTGTATTCAGATAACGTGCGTAAACTGTTTCGACAAATTGAATCGAGCCACTTATTTGAAAAGTATATGGAAAAAGAAGAGGATACGTTTAAACACGATAAAACTTTCTTAATACGCATGTACGAAGAGTTTTTTGTAGATAACGAGATGTTTGCACAATTACTCGAAGAGCAAAATATGTACTGGGCTATTGATGTAGAGGTGGTGCATATTTCGATTATTAAAACCTTTCAGAAATTAAAGGAAAGACACACCCATTCGGACCACGTTCTTGCCGATTTATATAAAGATAAGGCTGAGGATATGAAGTTTATGCGCGAGCTTCTGCGCAAAACATTGAGCTTTGATAAAGAATACTCAGCCCTCATTGAGAAGCAAATAAGTAATTGGGATATTGATCGCTTGGCTCAAATTGACATTATTTTATTAAAAATGGCCTTGTGTGAATTCGAGCATTTCTCAAACATACCCGTGAAAGTATCAATGAACGAATACATCGATTTGAGTAAGAATTTTAGTACACCAAGAAGTAAAGGGTTCATTAATGGTGTGTTAGACAAAATTGTGGAGAAGTGGAAAGTTGAAGGTCGCATAGCAAAGACGGGTAGAGGATTGATTGAATAATGAAGGTTACTGTTCTCAATCATAGCAATACTTTGGTAAACTCCTATTTAGTGGAGTTGAGGGATAAAGCCATTCAGAAAGACGCGATGCGGTTTAGAAAAAACATTGAACGTATCGGGTGGTTCTTGGCTTATGAGGCTTCAAAAACACTGAATTATACAGCTACAACGGTAAACACTCCGCTGGGTCAAGCTAAGGAGCAAACCATTGATAACCCGCTTGTTATTTGTTCTGTGCTAAGGGCAGGTATTCCGTTGCACAATGGTGTTTTAGAGGTGCTAGACAGGTCCGAAAACGCATTCATTTCGGCGTATAGAATCGAGAATCCTTCAGGGCAACTTGATTTTAAGATTGAATATAATGCGGCTCCAAATATTAATGGAAAAACGGTGCTATTATGCGACCCAATGTTAGCTACCGGCAATTCCATGTGGTTGGCCTACCAAGCCTTGTTAGCGCACGGTAACCCAGAACGAGTTATTATTTTGTCCGTTATTGGAAGCCAAGAAGGAGTAGAGTTTTTATCCGAAAAGTTTCCAGCGCAAACAGAGCTTTTTATTGCAGCTGTAGATTCCGAGCTGAATGAACAGTCCTATATCGTTCCTGGTCTTGGCGATGCGGGAGATTTGTGTTTTGGACCAAAAGAATAAGCGCTTATTATTTCAGTGATGCCTGCACCTAATCTGCAAAATTGAAATGTATGCTTTGTAAAGTTATAGCTACGAGCTGCGTTGAATTTAATAGTTTTATCTACTCAAATGGTCAAAAGTGTTGATATGCGTTACCTTAAATTTTTAATTCTATCCATTCTCATGATTTCCCTCAGTAGCTGCGGTGACGAAGGAAACTCGGAAGGGTATTATTTTGAAGACGGATACGAGGACGACACTTATTATGAGGAGCCACCAGCTGAGGAGCGACCAGGAACGCCACCACCGTCTCAAGAATATATTCCTGAGGATATAGACGAAAAAAACGTCATTGATGTGCAAGATGAAGAATTTAAACCTGAAGCGGTAAGCGATTTGGTGAGTAATGTATTAACGGATGGAAAGCTAGACACTGCCAAGGTGGTTGCCAATATCATAAACAACCTGAAGTATATCAGTAAGCAGCCCGTTGGTATTGCTTTTACTTGCGATTATTACGGTTATTTTACGACCAATTTATTGATTCCCATGAAAGAGAATGAAGAGTTTGTGTCTATGTATTTGCCTCAAAAGTTTGGTCAAAAGAAGTACCATTTTATTTTAATGAACTTTAAAGGATCTATTGCCTGCAAGCAATATGCAGTAGAGTGTAAACGGTCAGTGATGGGATACGAAGAACTGTTTTTATTTTGGCCAGAAAATAGTAAACAACGTACGCAATGCGGCATGGTAATCGCTATTGCAGACGAATATCTGAAAGATATAGAAACGCGCTTGAATTTGAATTACCGAATTGGAGAGGAAAATGCGGAGTATACCAGCTTTGGAAACGTAGAGTATTTATTAAAGAAAAGCGTACCGGGTAGAAGCTAAGAAATTACCCCAGAACCCACCAGTTCTTCTTCTTCATACCAAGCTATAAATTGGCCCGGCGTTACTCCCCAGTTCGGCGTGTCAAAAACAACATAAAGCCCCTCTGCTTTTTTATAGAGTGTCGCCTTGTTCAGCGGCTGACGGTAGCGAATTCGAATATCGTAATCTTTTGACTCTCCGTTTTCCAACAGTAAATCTGGCCGTACCCAATGAATGTCTGTATTGGGTACAAAAAGCCCTTTGCGCAACAGCCCGGGAAATTCGTGCCCCTGTCCGGTATACACAATGTTTTCTTTGGTATCCGTATGAATAACAAAAAGGGGCTCTGGCGTTCCACCTATTCCCAAGCCTTTTCGCTGCCCTACAGTAAAGTAGTGCGCTCCGTTGTGCGTGCCCACTGGTTTGCCAAGTTCCTTTTGGTAGGAGTAAGGTTGAGTAATTTGCTCCAGTGAATCATCGCCTTCCTGCAGTTCAGCAAACACTGCGCTTCCTGCATCCAGCTCAATCACTGCACCTTCTTTTGGTTTTAATTGTTGTTGCAAAAAGTCAGGCAAACGCACTTTTCCTATAAAACATAGGCCTTGCGAGTCTTTCTTTTTCGCAGTAATTAGCCCGGCTTGTTCAGCTAGTTTGCGTACTTCAGGCTTCTCCAATGCTCCAATAGGAAACAGTGCCTTTGAGAGTTGGTACTGGTTTACTTGACACAGGAAATAGCTTTGATCTTTATTGCCGTCCTTTCCGGCCAAAAGACGGTGCATTTGTTTTCCATTTTTTGTAAAGCTTTCTTTTCGACAATAATGTCCCGTAGCTACGTAATCGGCACCCAACTGCAATGCAGCAGTTAAGAAAACATCAAACTTTATCTCTCTATTGCAGAGCACATCTGGGTTTGGGGTTCTACCTGCTTCGTACTCTCGAAACATGTAATCTACTATACGCTCTTTGTATTCTTTACTTAAATCAATCGTTTGTATGGGTATTCCAAGCTGATCGGCTACCAATTGGGCATCAGTACTGTCTTCTTCCCAAGGGCAATCTTCAGATATGGTTACTGAAGTATCGTGCCAGTTTTTCATAAACAGCCCAATAACCTCGTATCCTTGTTCGATTAACAATAAGGCCGCAACGCTAGAATCGACGCCGCCACTCATACCAACAACTACCCGTTTCATATTGCAAAAGTACACCAGATAAAATCGCTTTACACTTCAAATAGTACTTATTTAACGCAGTAGGTAATCTTGATTTAATGTGCATAAATCTTAGTGTTTTAGCTTTACAACGCGGGAAGTACTTCATTGCTGTGCTAGCAGGAAACTACTTTCATTTTTAGATTCCCGTTCCCAACAATTATAGGTATGCTAGAATGGCTTAAAGGTTTGAATAAAGACTAGTTTCGTATTTATATTTTTGAAACATTCTAAAAAGTAGCTATTATGAAAATGTGTCTATTTTCTCTTTTGATGGTCGCCACTAACTTGATTTATGCCCAAGATTTTGCACTTAATTTTAACGGGGTAAATTCAAACGTTATTCCAGACTCGAGTAAACTTGAAATCGTAAATTCCTCGGGAGTTGCTTTTAATATGTGGCTCAAAGCCGATTGGAGTGCGAAAAATGCCTACATTTTTGATTGGGCAGATTCGCTGGACTATAGAGCTGGAAATGACAATATGCGGTTCAACTTAAGGTCCATTAAAACTGGAGTTTTACGTTTTGGCTTTTATTTTAATCAGGCCATTCCAAATACAGTACAGGCAAATGTTTCCAATTTTAACAACGAATGGTTATTGGTAACCTGTGTTTTGAATCCAAAGAATGTGGGTGCGGTAGCGGCCGAATATCTGCAGGCTATTTATATCAATGGCGAGTTAGTGGACTCTAATACGGTAAGAATTTCGGCTATTAATACGGGTAATAATAGCATACACATTTCTAAAGGCAGTCATTTTAGAATCGGCTGTAGACATCAACTGGATACTAGCTCTTTTTATCTGGGACAAATGGATAATTTTCAGGTGCACAGTAATATTACGTTAAGCAGTTTAGTCAAGACATTCAAATGCGTCAAAAACTCAAGAAGCAGTAATTCTATATTGTTTTATACCATGAACGAAGGTGTGGGTGCAACAACAGCAGATTCCAGTGTAAGCAATGCGGACGGAAGAGTAGAAGGCGCTACCTGGACACCTAGCTTTATAAACCCCTTAAATAAAGTTCCAATCTTATCCTTTACCGATACTACAAAATCTCCCTCATTAGGAGCGAAGTTTACAAATACCAGCCAGTTTGGTTCCACATATAAATGGACATTTAGTGATGGAGATTCTAGTACTAATACCAGTGTGTATCACGCTTTTCCATACCCCGATACTTTCCGAGTTTGTTTGGATGGCCAAAACTCCTGCGGTATTTCGGGTGCTCAAGTCTGTAAAGATGTTGTAATAGTCTGTCCGTATACGGATGCAAAATACACTTATGCCTCAACTAGCGGAAACACCTATAGCTTTGAGGCTCTTACTGGAGAGAAGTATGAATACAGCTGGGACTTTGGAGATAAAAGTTACGCAATATCTGGCGATAATGAGAACAATCAAGTGTATACGTTTTCGGATACTGGGACCTACGAAGTATGTTTAGCAGTTCGCTCTCCATGTGGAAGAGATACATCGTGCAAAACGATTGAAATCGCCCCCTTAAATCGATCGGAATATGCTGCCATTCAAGGCTTTGAAATGTATCCTAACCCCTGCACAGGAAGTGTTTGTTTTAAAACTACCTCCGCAGAAAATACGCGCTTGAAAATATACGATGCAGCAGGCGCTCTTCTGCTGAGTCAAAGCATACAAAGTGAGTACCGCAGTAACCTGAGTTTTTTACCATCTGGTGTGTATACTGTTTGTATTTCCGATAAAAACAACGACTACTATCAAAAGCTTATCAAGCAATAAAGTATAGTTTAGCAGAATATTAAATCTTATGAGACGGACATTTTTTTTCTTTTTATGGGTATTTATTGGAATACAATTTATTCGAGTAGATTATGATTTACCCGAACACGACCCCGATAATGATTTAATAGCTGTAATGCAGCCACCAGAAGCGGTAGCTAATATTTTAAAAACCTCTTGTTACGATTGCCACTCGCACCAAACGGTTTATCCTTGGTATTCGCAAATAGCTCCATTCAGTTGGTGGACAACGCATCATGTGGAAGAAGCCAGAAGACATTTTAATTTTTCAAAGTGGAACGAGATGTCAGAGAAAAAACTGGAGAAATTCGCTGAGGAAGCGGAGTATGAAATTAACGAGGGTGAAATGCCATTGCCACCATATACTTGGATACATGAAGGGGCAGACCTGACGGCGGAAGAAAAGAATACCCTAATTGAATGGTTGAATGATGTCGGCTATTAACGATTTGTAGTTATTGAAAAAAAAGAAGGTACTATTTCTTACCACCCAACTGCCCTACCCCCCGAATAGTGGAGGGGTTATCAAGTCTTTTAAATTGGTTGAGTTTTTAAGCAAACGCTATCACTTGCACCTGTTTTGTTTACTGAAAGCGTCTGATAAAGTTTATGAACAAGAGTTTTTAAAACAATCAAGTATAGCGGGTTACTACAGTGAACCCATTGAAAAAGGACGCACAGCAGCCAATTATCTTAAAAGTATACTCGCGAGCAAAACGCTCAATGAATTTAGAAATTATAGTCTAACGTTTAAAACGCACGTATTGGCGGATCTTGAAGGGTTTGATGCCATATTTATTGACCATTTAGAAATGTTTCAGTATGTGCCCGAGAGTTTCAAAGGAAAAATAGTATTTCACGAACACAACGCAGAATGGTTGTTATGGGAGCGCTATGGCAAGCTAGAAGCACGTTTAATTTCTTCCGCTGTGTTGAAGTTTGAATCTATCCGGGTGAAAAGGAGAGAGCTGCAATCAATAAATGCCGCGGACCTTACGTTTGCCTCTCCAAATGACCGACAACAGTTCATAACATCTGGTGCGCAACCTAATAAAATTAAAGAGACTTACCATTTGGGTAACGACTCCCTTCTAGCAGAACCAAGACTTGACTTCAAGAGCTTAGCCGATGACATTATCTTTATGGGTACCCTGAGCTGGGAGGCAAATGTTGACGGAATAGTTCATTTTATAGAGCACACCTTTCCATTAGTATTGCAGTCTATGCCGAATACAAAATTGCACATTGTTGGAAAAAGTCCAGATAATCGTATCGTAGAATTGGCTGCTAGTAATCCTTCATCCATCGTTATCCACGGATATATTAAAGAAATTACTGAGGTTTTTGAACTGGGTAAGGTTTTTATTTTGCCCCTCCGATTCGGCAGTGGTATGAAAGTCAAGTTTCTTGATGCTTTGTATAGAGGCCTCCCAATAGTATCAACAACCATAGGCGCGGAAGGTATACAGGTTACGAATGGGGTAGAGGCGTTTATAAGCGATTCGCCAGCTGAATTTGCTACTCATATTCATGAATTGCTAACCAATCAACAAAAGTGGGAAGCTACTTCTACTTGTCAGCGGGCTCTAGCGAAAAGCAAATATACTTGGAGCAAACACCTTGAAGAAATTGCACAAGAATTGTCCCTTATTGTTTAATTATCTTTTTCCTAATTACCTGACCATTGACAAACTCTACCTTCAACAAGTAGCTACCCGTTGCTACATGCTCTGTATTTATTTTTGTCTCGTCTTCGGTTTCACTGCCAACTTCGGATGCTATTATTTTACCATTTAAATCCAACAGTTTCACAGAAGCAATGCCTTTTCCTTTTATTTGCAGCACATCAGAACAAGGAATAGGATAAGCCAAAACATCAGTAGCACTATGTCCTTCAACATGCAGCGTTTTATCAAATTCCGTTTCGATGGAGACTTCACTAGTGCAACCACCTATAGTTACACTCGCACGGTAAACACCAGATCGAGTGGGTTTATATATTTTCTTCGTCTCACCAGGGAGAGGACCATCTTTATCGTACCACTGATAACTGTCACCATTTGAGGCAACCAGCTCACGTCCTACCTGACTAATCGTTGGTGGTGCGGGTAATGCTTTTACGTGCATAGTATCAAAGGCAATGTTACTGCAGCCCGTTGATCTATCGGTGTAGTTATAGGTAACGGCAAAATCTCCTACGCCAGAAACTTTTGGATTAAAATTAAATCCTGAAACTCCTGTTCCCGTAAATATTCCACCACTAGGGTTGTTACCACTGATCGGAAAGAGGTCGGCGTTTTCACAAACTGTGCTGTTTGGAAACCTAAAAGATACTTGGGGTAGCGGAAGAACCTCAATGTTTTGCCTGGCTGTATCCGTGCAATTATTACTATCTACAACTATGTACGAAATAATCTGTGTGCCAACCCCAGCAGCTGTAGCGTCAAAACTACTGCCTAGGTTTCCGTTAATTAAATATTGTCCACCTGCAGGCAATCCAGTATTTAGGGTAAAAGAACTGCTGTCCACGCAAATAGCACTAAATGTTGGAAGTGAAACCTTTGGTAAGGGATGAATTTTTAAAATTTTAGAGGCTGTATCAGAACAACCAGTAGAGTCTGTGTATCGATAAGTAATTTTGTGTTCACCGCTTCCAGCATTTTCAGTCACGAATAGGGGGCCAGAAACATTTGGGTTTATATAAACACCCCCGCTTGGGTTTCCACCACCTAGGTTATAATAATTGGTAGTGTAGCATATTGGTGAAAAAGAGTTGAGGCTAACCACGGGTTTTTGGTTGATAGACAAGCTAAAGCTACTACTAGTATCCGTACAATTGCTTGAGGACAGGGTTAGAAAATAAGCCCCAGCTTGGTGTACTTTCAAAGCATTAGAGGTATCGTTTAACAATGCATTACCGTCCTTGTACCACTGATAGTTGAATCCATTGGTTGAAGATTTTAGTTCAATTGAATCACCAATACATAAACTCCGACTTGTATCGGGGTGAATTTCCTTATTACTTGCAAAAGTAAGTAGGTACTCGGCAGGCGATTCTCTTGTCAATGCTAAGCTATTTGCATTTTGACTGGCGGAGCCTGAACTCCAAGTCCTTACACTATTATTAGCTCTTTTTAAAAGATCCACGAAGCAAGAGCTGTTCTGCACATAAAATGAGTTTTTCAGGAAGTAATAATTAATAGTACCTGTTGGGTTAAAACCATCAACATAATGAACTCCCCAGTATCGAGTTGTATCTCTTACAGCAGAACTTTTTGGAAATGATGTGGCGTTAGACTTCTTATCAACCCGATACAAATGAACACCTGTAGGACTACCTAAAATATTAGAAACTCGTATAGAATCACCATTGGGGTGAGATAAGTAGATGGAAGAAGGAGAGCCGTAGTTGTTAGCGCTTTCATCTCCGATGGGAGCAGAGGAAAATTGGCGTGTTGGGCTACTTATTAAAGTACCCGTATACGAATTGCTTGAATGATCTGTAACCGAGCTTCCAGTAGTTTCATCAAATTTCCAGTATGCTTCTAGGGCTGAATAATTGGGGTGTGAACTGTTTATAGACTTGCACATATAATTCCTAATAGTAGATTGGCTTAAAGCGGCTTTCCAGACGGATACTTCATCAATCTCACCGTTTATGGTGCGGGCGGGGTTGTAATTTTGCCCAATTTGAAACGTAGTATTTGTTGATACGCTTCCTGCCTGCGATTTGGAAGCCTCTAGTATACCATCAACATAAATTTTCATGGTTACCCCATCAAATACTCCGGCAATATGATACCAGCGACCTGCGGAAAGTGCAGTAGTACCATTTAGCTTATAGGTGGTTCTTCCGTTGGATACAACAAACTGTACTTTATTGTAAGCTAGTGCTGGTCCGTCTCCAAATCGCATTAACGTTGGTGCTCCATTTTCCTCACCCCATAAGGAAGTAATATTTGCACCGGGAGGCGGCGTGCCTGCATTAAATTGGTTTACTTTAACCCAGCCCATCAATGTCAACGCATTTGCTGTTAAATTTATGGTACCACAATTCACATAGGAATTCGTCCCGTTTAACGCAATACTTCTTCCAGAACCTTGAGCGCGGCTGAAGTTTAGACCAACAGTTAGGATAATTAATCCGAGTAATAATAGCTTTTTCATGCTGAAAAAATTGTTTTAATTATACAAAACGAATGTACCAATACTATTTTTGATTTGTGGAAGAACATAAACTAATTCATCGATTTAATAATGAGCTTACGGATGCTCCATTTGAAAGTTGCTGCGTTTGCAACGTCAATTTTAACGATAGCGGAACTCAATACATTGTAGAAAAGAGTATAAAACGCGTTTCCGAATCCGTAAGCTATTCGGTGTACGAATACGCCATATGTTGGGAATGCGCTCAAAAATTCCAGCAAAAAATAAGTGTCGAATCTAATCAGGCAATTGAGCTGTACTTTTTCAATCAATTAAAAAATAAAGCGCCAAAAGAATTTGATGAACTAGCCGACCCAATTGAAGAGGCCCTATCCGCTTGTTTAGTAAAAGGAACCTCGGTAGATAATTTGAACGAATACGTACTGTGCGGAGTCTTCAGAAATGGCGATTTTTCATTTGGAGCAATGCCTTATGTGCTAAGCGCAGAAGTGCTGGAAGAGCTATCAGAACAGCTTTCAGCCGAAACCAAGGATGAAATGGACGATTTCCGCAAAACCTATCTAGGTGGACCACCTGAACTCGAAGAGCTGCTTAAGGGTAAACCTGTGGTGTTTCTGTGAAATTTTGACATCAGACATCAGACATCAGACATCAGACATCGGACATCTGACGTCTGAAATATATTGTCAAAATTCTAAGCCTCCACAGCACCATTGTAAAGTGCAGCTCGTTGTTCTGCAAAACGCTCATTTGAACTGAACTCGTCGTAGGTCATTTCTTTATCGATATATCCATTTGGTCCTATCTCGATTATCCGATTTGCGACCGTTTGTGTGAAAGTATGGTCATGAGAGGTGAACATTACCGTACCTGGAAAATCTTGTAATGCGTTGTTCAATGCCTGAATAGATTCTAGGTCTAAGTGATTTGTCGGTTCGTCCAAAATCAATAAGTTGCCTTGAGCCAACATCATTCTAGACAGCATGCAACGCACTTTTTCGCCTCCAGATAGCACGTTCACACTTTTCAAAGATTCTTCGCCTGTAAACAACATCTTACCCAAGAAACCTCTGATATAAACATCGTCTTTTTCTCCGGGTGAGTATTCCCTCAACCAATCAATCAGGCTGTCTTTAGTTTCAAAAAACTCTTCGTTTTCATTTGGCAAGTATCCGGTGGTAATCGTTTGTCCAAACTTAAATTCGCCACCATCTGCTTTAGCTTCTCCAACTAGTATCTGAAAAAGGGTAGTGACTGAAAGTCCGTTTTTTGAAAGGAATGCAATCTTTTCGCCTTTATTCAATTGGAACGATAGCTTATCGAACAACACCTCATCCCCGCGTTTAGCGGAAAGTTGGTCCACTTCTAAAATCTGGTTTCCAGCTTCTCTCAGTTGCGTGAATATAATCGCCGGATATTTTCGACTACTTGGCTGTATTTCGTCCAAGTTGATTTTATCCAATAGCTTTTTACGACTTGTGGCTTGCTTACTTTTAGAAGCATTGGCACTAAAGCGCTGTATAAATTCTTGTAACTCTTTTTTCTTGGCTTCCGCTTTTTTGTTTGCTGAAGAACGTTGCTGCAAAGCCAATTGGCTCGATTGATACCAGAAGGTGTAGTTACCAGTGAAGGTGGTTAATTTCTTAAAGTCGATATCCACAATGTTGGTACATACCGTATCCAAGAAGTGTCTATCGTGAGAAACTACGATAACTGTATTTCTAAAATCCAATAAGAAATCTTCTAACCAGCTAATGGTTTTTAAATCCAAGTCGTTGGTAGGTTCATCCAAAATCAATACATCCGGATTACCAAACAACGCTTGAGCAAGCAGGATACGTACTTTTTCGTTACCGCTTAAATCTTTCAACAAGGTATAGTGCTGACTTTCATCGATTCCCAAACCCGATAGGAGAGAGGCAGCATCACTCTCTGCATTCCACCCATCCATCTCCGCAAATTCAGCCTCTAATTCGGATGCGCGCATGCCGTCTGCTTCAGAGAAGTCTGGCTTTGCATAAATCGCATCCTTTTCTTCCATGATTTTCCACAGTTCCGCATGTCCTTGCATCACCGTATGCAGTGCACTCGTTTCGTCGTATTCGAAGTGGTTCTGTTTAAGGACAGCAAGACGTTTTCCTGGCTCAAGAAAAACTTGACCAGTATTTGGAGAGATTTCCCCAGTTAATATTTTTAGGAAAGTTGATTTCCCAGCTCCATTGGCTCCAATAACGCCGTAACAGCTATCACCGTGGAACTTTATGTTTACGTCATCAAATAAGACTCTTTTTCCGAATTGTAAGGATACGTTTTGTGCTTCTAACATGCTTCAATATTTGGGGCTGCAAAAGTACTGGTTTTTTTTAGAGGAGAAGAAGGTTTACCCGAATGGCATGCTGAAACCTGTCCGTCATGCGGCAGGCGAGTTCACAACAAGACTTGACAATGAAAATTTATTTTTTGATTGACTAATTAGATGTATGTATGGTCTGTTACAATTCTGTTACAAGATTCTAAAATCCTGCCGTAATCTACTGTAAACAATAGTTTTGTAAGAACAAAAAATTGAAACATGACTAAAGGAGAAATAGTAACAGAAAAAGGAACAATGAAAGTGGAGTTTTACGATAAGGACGCTCCAAATACAGTAGCCAATTTTGTAAAGCTGAGTAAAGAAGGATATTATGATGGGTTAAACTTTCATAGAGTAATTCCCGATTTTGTTATTCAAGGTGGTTGCCCAGACGGAACTGGTGCTGGTGGACCAGGATATAGTATTGACTGCGAATTAGACGGTGATAACCAATACCACGATAGAGGCGTATTAAGCATGGCTCATGCTGGAAGGAATACGGGTGGGTCTCAGTTCTTTGTTTGTCACAGTAGAAACAACACTTCGCACCTAGATAGAAACCATACCTGCTTTGGAAAGGTAGTTGACGGACTCGATGTAATTGATGCCATAAGAGAAGGCGATAAAATCGAAAAGATTACCATACAAGATGCGTAAACTACTCGTAATCATTGGATTTGCATGGGTGGGCTTAACTAGCCATGCCCAGCAAATTGTTGCTTCAGAGTCAATGGTGCAGTTTGAAATAGGCGGCATTGGTTGGTCAACCGTTGAGGGAAGTTTCAAAGGAATGAAAGGAACCGTTGCACTGACCGAGCGAATTGTTGGGTCAAGTTTTGACGTGTGCATAAATCCAGCAACGGTAAGCACAGATAACGAGGAACGAGACGAGCATCTGCAAAATGAAGAGTTCTTTTATGTTTCGAAATATGCCAACATATGTTTTAAAAGCAGCTCTGTGGTCAAAACAGGTGTTGGCTTTTTGGTAACCGGAAACCTCACCATATTAGGCACCACAAAATCGATTTCCTTTCCGTTTACGGTTGAAAACAAGGACAATAAAAAAATATTGAGAGGAAGCTTTGAGTTGAATCGGTTTGATTATGGATTGGCAGAAGAATCTTATTCTTCGACCTTTATGGTGGATGATGTAGCGAAAGTTTCCATTACATGTGTGGTGGAGTAAGGGTTAATTAGCGGTTACTCCTGCATTAAAAGGGTGGCGTTACTTTTATAGAATACAGTGAATAGAGACGAATTACTTCAACGTTTTTTAAAAACTAGATCAAAGACAGAATACATTGTAAGCCCGCTAAAAACGGGTGATTTTGAGTCGCAGCCTGTCGAGTGGGTTAGTCCACCCAAATGGCACTTGGGCCATACCACATGGTTTTTTGAGCAGTTTTTGTTAAACGAAGCTTCTCCAAAATATACTTGGCACAACGAAGACTTTGCTTACCTGTTCAACAGCTATTACAATACAATTGGCGAAAGAGTGCTGAGGGCTAATCGAGGAAACCTGACTCGTCCGTTAGTTGAAGAGGTTTTGGAGTACAGAAAAGCCATCACGACACGAGTTACTGATTTTATTCAGGAAAATGAATTGAATCAAGAACAACATGACATTATTGAGTTAGGAATAAATCACGAACAACAACATCAAGAATTGTTACTAACCGATCTCAAATACATTTTAGGAAACAATCCACTATTTCCGAGTTACGATGGGATAGCAAGAGTTTCTTCAGAAAATTCAGCAAAACAGGAATGGATTACAATTCCAGAAAGCAAATATACTATTGGTCATAAGGATTCAAGTTTTTGTTATGATAACGAATTGGCTAAACATCAAGTGTTTTTACATGAATTTGAAGTTTCTAATCAGCTGATTACCAATGGTGAGTATCTAGAGTTTTTAAGCTCAGGAGGTTATTCCAGCTTTGAATACTGGTTAGATGAAGGCTGGGCTTGGGTGCAGAACAATGAAATTCAATGTCCGATGTATTGGCACAAACAAAACGGGGAATGGTATAATTACACCTTAGCGGGGTATCAAAAAGTCAATCCGAATGAGGTGCTCAGTCACATAAGTTATTACGAAGCAGCCGCCTTTGCAGAATGGAAAGGAATGCGCTTGCTCACGGAGTTTGAGTGGGAAGCAGCTTCCGAACAATTTGATTGGGGAAAACGATGGGAATGGACAGCTTCCAGTTACTCTCCTTATCCAGGTTTTGATAAACCAGAAGGAGCAGTAGGAGAATACAATGGAAAATTCATGGTAAACCAAATGGTCTTGCGCGGTGCATCAGTGGCAACGGCACCAAACCATTCAAGAAAAACATACCGGAACTTCTTTCACCCGCATTTTCAATGGCAATTCAGCGGTATACGATTGGCCAAAAAACAACGATTATGAATGAGGCATTTGCCAATGAAGTAGAATTCGGGTTATCAGCTAAACCAAAAAGGCTTTCGTCAAAATGGTTTTACGACCATATCGGGGACGACCTATTCGTTAAAATCATGAATATGCCGGAATATTATTTAACCGATGCAGAATTCGAGATTTTTTCCACCCAAACGGAAGAAATTGTGGAATCTTTAAAAGGTGATCATTCTGGTGTGGCTATTTATGAGTTAGGTGCGGGTGACGGAACGAAAACCATTGAGTTACTTAAAGCAATGAACCCAGCCCATTTTACCTATCATCCTATAGACATTTCTCAAAATGCCTTGGACAACCTCAAACTGCGTTTAGAAAAAGAACTCCCTGAAATTAAGGTAAAGCCGCTGCAAGGTGAATACTTCAAAGTTTTGGGAAACCTAAGTAGCGATACGGGTACCAATAAAGTCATTTTGTTTTTAGGTTCCAACTTGGGCAATATGTATGATGACATGGCTAAAGATTTTATGAGTCAATTAGCAGATAGTATGCAATCGGGAGACAAACTATTATTGGGCTTAGATAAGATTAAATCCAAAGACATTGTTTTGCCTGCTTACAACGATAAACAGGGCTACACCAGAGATTTCAATCTGAATATACTGCACCGCATCAATAAAGAATTGGGTGGAGATTTTAAAGTTTCGGAATTTAAGCATTCCCCAAAATACGATGAGCAAACGGGAATTGCTTCCAGTGCTTTAGTGAGTTCAAAAAAACAGCAAGTTCGAATAGAATTGTTGGATATGACAGTTGACTTTGAAGCAGGTGAACCCATTCACACCGAAATATCCAGAAAATACGATTTAGAGATATTAAACAAAGTAATCGAGGGCTCAGGATTGAGCATAATGAATGAGTTTAATGATGCTAGAAATTACTTTATGAATGTATTGTTGAAAAAGAAATAGCAGGTTAGACCCAACAAAACACTCAGATATTCGTGAATATTAAAAAGCAACGCAATGAAACAAGCAATTTGGAAGGACACTGTTATTGCGGAAAGCAATAACACCAAGAATATTGAAGGAAATGCTTATTTCCCGAAGGAGGACATTAAGTCTGAATTCTACAAACCTTCTGACACGCACACGGTTTGCCATTGGAAGGGAACCGCATCATATTACAACGTAGAAGTGAACGGCGAAACGAATAAAGACGCGGCTTGGTATTATCCAGAAGCCAAGGATATGGCAAAGAATATCGAAGGGCATGTAGCTTTTTGGAAAGGGGTAGAAGTAAAAGATGTCTAGCAAAAAATGTTTATCGTCACTCTCCCGATAATTATCGGATAACTGGAAATCTATAAACGAAACAGCAATAGATTCTTGTTTTTACAGGAATGACGGAAAAATGAAAGAAGAATGGTAGAAACAATGCATAAAGCAGCTCAGTATTTGGCAATGGCTGGAAAAACGTACTTGCCTGAGAAAAGCGATGACAGCCACACGAACTTAGAATGGTTGCCCAAAAAGAAAAGTCTTGTTTCAAGAGATTTAAATGACCACGGAATTCGATTAGCGATAAACTACAAGCAGTATGCTCTTGAGATTTTAACTGACGACGAATTACTGGATTCAACAACCCTGACTGGAGAAAGCCATAAATTTCTGCTGAATTGGATTGACCAAGGACTAAAGCGTTACGGACTGAAAGCAGATTATAAATTCGAGCCGCATTATATATTGCCTTACGAAAGTGTTTTAGACGATAACTACCAGTTTCCAGCGCCAAACGCAGACAAACTACAAGACCTTATCAATCAACGCAATTTGTGTGACGAAGCATTGAGAAATGTGTTGTCTGAAAGAAAAGACGGTACAGATGTTCGAATTTGGCCGCATCATTTTGATACAGGCGCGTTAATCGAGGTGGACGAAGATAAGGACGGATTAACAAAAAGTATTGGATTAGGTTTATCCATTCCAGATACTATGATTGACGGATTTTATCTCTACGCTTCACCATGGCGAAAAGGGGAGGACTTGGATTTATCTGAAATGGACGAAGACGCGCTAAGCAGTGGAGAGTGGCATAACGGAGATTGGAAAGGCGCAACGCTGAACACAAAAGACATTTCGGCTGAGGACGCAACTACCTTTTTTCAAGAAGCTATTCGTGAGTTGTTGTTGGTGTTGAGGTAGCTTGGACAGTATCATTTAGTAAAAGTCCTTTTTCGTCAAGAAGTTCTTGAAGTTCTGTAATTGAAACATCTTTTGCAACTATTTTTCCTTCAGGGTTAATAACAAAGTTATAAGGGTATTTAGTTACCCCAAAAAGCTTTTTTAGATTGTTTGAATCTGTTGCATGAGCATGATACCATGTGAGATTATACTCTTTGATTAACCTTAAATGGTGATTCTTTTTGCTTTTTACAGCAATACTCAAAATGTCAAAATGGGTTCGATTTGAGCTACGATATATCCGTTCTAAATCTGGTAATTTGCGAATGCAGGGAATGCACCAAACGCCCCAAAAATTTAGCAATAAATATTTTTCTTTAAAATCTGACAACGCTATTTTTTTTCCTGTAATTGTGTTTTTTACTGTGAATGGATGAGCAATAAATCCAACTTGCGATGATGAAATTTTACTCTCACTTGGCACTTTTTGTAATCTTAAAACCTGGTTCTTTACTCCATTGTGCTTGTATAGATTATCATTTATACGTATGTATTCATTTTCCTCAATTAAAGATTTTTTATCATAGATTTCATTTGCATTACCTGTTGAGGTATCAATGCATAAACGAGCATTCTCTGAAGTTAGCCAATTAAATTTGTCGGTAAACAACTTTAGAGTTTTTCCTTTATATGCGGTTTGAAAATGTCTTGGAAAACTGCTTAGAAATACCTGTTGATTTTCCAGATAGACAATTAACAATGGGGCTATTTTGGTTTTAACTTTTGAGTTCTCAACTGTTTCGTAGTGAATATCAATCGAATTTATAATCGCATTAGAATCTGAAATTACCGCTTTATCCCCTGGAATATGTATCGGAGCAAATGATTTGTCATCAGAAAAGTCTTGGTTATTATTTACGTCAACGAGTATTTTTTCAATTCCTGTTGAGTCGATTCCAAATGCGATTTCCACATCAGAGTTAATGTTTATTTTAGATAGATTATTGGTATCAGGAACCCAGTTCCAAGCAGTTTGTAAGTCCTTATATTGTCTACTTGTTCGTTTTCCTGAAATCATGTCTAAGTACGCTGATTGGTACATATTGGTGTTAATGGCGCCGTATCTTACGTTAGTCCAATGAGCAGGAACACCAGGTGTAACAGATTTATTTTGAGAGGCTGTTTCCTTATTGATCAAATTGAAAGGAGAGATTGATGTGAAATTAGGATTGAACTTACCGAACCCTCTAATTTCCGTTAGTGGAAGCTCAATTATATTCTCATCATCCTTTTCACAAGAAATGAAGCTTATTAGAACTAAAATTAGAAATAAGGAAAATGGGGTTCGAAAATTCATCGTGTAATGGTTATGGTCAAATTCTAGAGTTACAATTCAGAAGGAATTTAACTTCTAACTGTCCCAACAATTGTCCCAACCAACTCTTTCCCCAACAACGGATTATTCTCCGCTAAACTTTCGTTATTGGATTTATTGTAAGTCCACTTTTCTTTTGGGTCGAAGAGGGTGAAATTGGCTTTGGCACCTATTTCGAGTTGAGGCGTTTCGAGTTGCAACACTTTGTAGGGGCGAATTCCCAAGCTTGCAACCAAGGTATCCAAATCCAGTTCTTTGGCAAAGGTGTTCAACGCAGCAAAGACCACTTGAATTCCGTTTATGCCGTATCCCGCATGTTCAAATTCACATTCCTTGCGTTCAATATTCAGCGGTTGATGATTGGAAGTAATGGTATCTATTTTACCTTCTTTAAGTGCTTTAATCAGTCCTTTGCGATCCTTTTCGGTCCGAATAGGAGGTAGCACTTTGTAATTACTATCAAACCCTT
>CBFIBQ010000022.1:0-53969 GCA_965660875.1 Salibacteraceae bacterium
CTAAAAAAATGGACGATTTACTGAGGGCCTTAGGTCAAATAAACGCCATCTGATTTACCAAGTACCACTTGGATATGTTCTTGAAGAGTAGTAGCTAAAGAGAGCCCCACAAAATCAGCCGTAACGGGAAATCGGTGATGCTCTCTGTTTACCAAAATGGCTGTTTTTACAAGCTTGGGCTCCAGCTGTAAAATGTGAGCCACCGCATAGGCTAGCGTTTTACCTGAATTGAGTACATCGTCGACCAAGATTACCGATTCTTTAAAACGAATTTCCGATTGAGTCGGGTAGTCCTTATTTAGCTCAATTTCTACTAATTTTATTTTGAACTGTGCAACTTTATTTAAAATGGAATGGAGTCGTTTAGCAAAATCAAAGCCTCGGCCTTGGATTCCAATAAGTAACAATTCTTTTTCGGCGAAGCAGTTCTCATGAATTTCATGAGCCATGCGCTGAATCTTGAATTGTATTTCACGCTCGTCTAATATTCTATTTCTCTTAGTGCGGTTCACGATTCAAATGTAGTAAAAGCTTTATTTAGGTGTCAAATTGATAAATAATTCTGAGTTTTTTCTGGGTGGAATTGAATTGTAGGCCGTTTCCATAATATTTATTTGGAATTTAGACTCAAACAGCTCTACGTATTCTGGTTTAAAACCCCCAAATGGTGGATGGTCTTGATAGAGTTCTTTTTGAAATAAAACGCCGACTAGCTTTCCATTGGGCTTGATGATTTCGTGCATTTTTTTTACGTATTTCGCTCTCAAATTTGGCGACAAAGCACAGAAAAATGTTTGCTCGAGAACCAAGTCAAACGAGCCTTCGAAATCGAAAAAGTCGGCATTAACTGCTTGATCTTTATTCAATTTTGGTATGTTCTTCTTTATGTTTTTGCATGCTTCCTCTGAAATATCCACTATCCAAGTATTTTTAAAGCCTTGTTCAATTAAATATTCTGCTTCATAGGCATTTCCAGCTCCAGGAATTAGAATTTTCAGATGTTTATCATGTATCGAATCGATATAATCTTTTAAAGGAGGTGAGGGGTAACCGATATCCCAACCCGTGTTATTTGATAAATACCTTTCGTTCCAATAATTTGCATTAAAATTTCCATTGTTCATATTGGTAATTGTTTGATAATCAAATATTAAAAACGCTTCAAGTGACTGCTTATTAAAAAGTAGTTGTTTGTAAGCTAAAGTTCGCACACTATTAATTACAACGAATGCGCTATAAAATTGTGTTATGAATTTGAATACAATCTGCTTGGCAATAATAATTTTTATTAGTCACCTAAGCTCTGCTCAACAGGTAGATTGGCTGGAGACTGTAATTATTGAGCAGTTTACTAATCAAACCATATTGGTTCGTGAACTGGACAGTATAAAAATGCATTGTACAGAAGGGAGAAGAAAAGCCTATTGCTCCTCAGCTGAGGCTTTATTTGATTCCAAAATCATAGATTTACGGCAAGAGCAAGCTGAATTAGTGGCTAATTTTGGTGACGGAATTGAGCTAACCGATAACCCCTATGGTAACCTAAAGAAGACCAAAGTGAGGTATTTGATTGATTATGATTTTGACTTGATGAATTTATCAAAGAAGCGCTCTTCTTTGTATTATT
Source organism: Salibacteraceae bacterium (assembly GCA_965660875.1). Taxonomy (GTDB): domain Bacteria; phylum Bacteroidota; class Bacteroidia; order Flavobacteriales_G; family Salibacteraceae; genus UBA6770. The sequence continues at coordinate 1,628 of CBFIBQ010000022.1, forward strand.
TAAAATTTGACTTTATAATCATTGACCTCGAAACTACAGAGATTGTTGCTAGAGCCCGAGCTCAAAATCTTAATACACCATTTGCAGGATTGCAAGAGGTTTTACTATACCTCAAAGAATTCCAAGCTGAAAGTTTTTAAAATATGACACTTGAGGTGCCAACTATTGCAATTCCAGAATAAAGAAAGGGTTGGGAAAATAGATTTTTTGTTGTTGTTTTAAGATTAGGGAATCCGCCTTGTAGTAGCTTATTGAATCTTTTACTGTTTTAGAATGGGTGTTTACGCGACTTTTTACATTGGCTGAAGTCGCCGCTCCTAAGAATAGTGCAAATAGGGAAAGGCTAAAATGTTTTGCGTACATTTTCATCGAGGGACTAAATTAAGCATTGATTTTTAAACCCATAACTAAAATATCATCCAATTGATCCTCTTCAGTTCCTTTCCAATCCAAATAAATCTTGTTTAAAGCAGCAGATTGCTCTTGTGCGCTAAGGTGTAAAGTGTCTTTTAAAGCAATTTTTAATCTTCTACTTAAGAATCGTTTCCCTTTTGGCCCACCCATCTGATCGGAGAAACCATCACTAAACATGTAAATTTGATCTCCTGTTCTAATTTTTATTTGCTCTTCTGTAAACTTCTTTCCAGCAATACTGTAAAGTCCAACAGAACTTCGGTTGCCCTTAAACTCTAATAAATCTCCATCTCGGAATATATACAGCGGTCTTTTAGCACCGCAAAAGTGAAGTGATTTTGTATTGAAGTCATAAGTGCAAAAAGCACCGTCAAAACCACTATTTAAGTTGGTGATTTCGTTAATGCGTCTTTCTTCCTCAGTTTCGGCGAGTTTTGACGTAGCATAATCCGAAAGCACTCTATCAACTGAGTTTAGCAAATCTCCAATATTGTTATCTATACCCAATTTATTTACAGAAATATTGAGTTGGTAGTTAACTAAAACAGACATAAGCGCACCGGGAATTCCGTGCCCGGTACAATCAATTACTCCAAATATTATTTTTCCATTACCCAACTCACGATACCAAAAGAAATCCCCCCCTAAACTTTCCTTTGGTTTGTTTAGTATGAAAGATTCTGGAAAGTATTTTTTGAAGTCCGCCTCCGTTGGTAGAATTGCACGTTGAATTTCCTTGGCGGATTTAAAACTCTCTATAAGCTCTTGTTTTTGGTAGGAAATGGTATTGTAAGCAGTTTTCAGTTCCCGAGATTTTTTGTTTTCAAACTCTAGAATGGACAATGCAACGACCAAAGTAGACTTTAAAGATTTTTTGTTGTACGGTTTAATTACATAACCCAATGGAGTGGTGGTAGAGGCTTGATTAATGGTGTCCTCTTCCCCATCGGCTGTTGCATAAATAACAGGAACCCCATACGTGCTTAAAATTATTTCGGCAGCTTCTATACCATCCATATCCCCTTCTAAATTGATATCCATCAACACCAAGTCGGGTCTATGCTCATCTACTGCTAATAGCGCCTTCTCGCCAGAGGCTACAATATCGCACACCTCATAGTTCATGTCGTTGAGCAGCTTTTTGAGTAGGAAAGCCATTGTAGTCTCATCCTCTACAATCAGTATTTTAGCATTTTGATAAGCGGTCGCCATTAATGCGAAACTAATTTATTTACTTATGGATAGGAACTTATTTATGTCCAAATTTTACCCGCATCGTTTGGGGGTGCTTACTTTGTTGACTTTGTTATTGGTCATTGGCTGTGAAAAGCCAATTGAGCAGGTATCTGACCCCAATACAGAGATTAGAGCGGCACTAAATCAACAACAAAAAAGTTGGAACGAAGGTGATATTCCTGGGTTTATGGAGTATTACTGGAACAATGATTCTCTGCAATTTGTTTCTAAAAACGGTATTACATATGGACATAGAAGTGTGCTAGAAAACTACCAAAAGTCATATCCAAACAAGGAGAGAATGGGCACATTGACCTTTGATGTCATTCAGATAATCAATGGCGACAATAACAGTGCTACGGTTGTTGGTTCGTGGAACTTAAGCTATGCAAATGAAGATAGCGTAGGTGGTTATTTTTCCTTGCTCTGGAAACGTAAAAAACAAGGTTGGAGAATTGTTTTAGACCATACTAGTTAGCCAAAGCCTTCTTAAAATCAGCACCACTTGGGTTTTGAAATAATTCGATATCAAAATATCCAGAAATAGCCAAGATATGATCGAATATATCTGCTTGGATTCCCTCGTAATTTACCCATACTTTATCCTTACTAAAACAGTAGACCTCTAAGGGTAATCCCTGAGGAGTTGGCTCAAGTTGTCTTACCATACAGGTCAAATCGGTATTTACTTGAGGATGCTTTTTTAAGTACTCTTGAATATACTGCCTTAATAAGCCTACATTGGTTAATCGCCTTCCGTTAACGTTAAGCGAGTCATTTTTAACTGCTTTTTTATTGTAGTCGTCTATTTCAGCTACTTTCCTATCAATGTAACCTTCTAAGTAATCTACCTGCTTGATTTTTTGTATCAGTTCGTCGTCGCAAATTTTAATGGAATGAATGCCCACAAATACTTTTCTTTTGATTCTGCGTCCTCCACTTTCTTGCATAGCACGCCAATTTTTAAAAGAATTGGAAATAAAAGCATAGGTAGGAACTGTGGTGATGGTGTTGTCAAAGTTTTGAACCTTTACTGTATTTAAATTTATTTCTAAAACATCACCATCGGCGCCGTAGCTGTCTACGCTGACCCAATCGCCAACGCGCACCATATCGTTTGATGCAAGCTGAATACTAGCCACAAAACCTAAGATTGAATCTCTGAAAACCAAAATTAGTACAGCGGTAAGCGCACCCAATGCACTAAACAAGTACATAGGAGATTTTCCTATTAGAATACTCACGATTAGTATAATTGCTATTCCATAGCTGATTATTGTAGCTACCTGACGGTAACTTGTTAGGGGTTTGTCTTTAAACGCATGTTTGTCTTCTAGGACTTGTTGAATCGACTTCAAAACCGCACTTACGATAGACACCATATTTCCAATTACGTAGATATTGGTGGCGCCAATAATTATATCCTTCACTGTGCCTAAATGAAACAGTACAACCTCATCAAATGCATAGATGGCCAAAGCCGGAAACAGGAAGCTTATTTTTCGAAAAACCTTGTTTTCAAGAAAAATATCATCATAATTCGTTTTTGATTTTTTCGTCAATTGATTGACGACTCTCAAAAATATTCCCCTGCCCAAAATGTGAAGCACTCCAGCCAGAAGAAACAATAAAATGATGAGGCTTACGGATCGGGCAAAAGAAGCCCAAAATTCAGTCATTCCTTGGTTGATTAAAAAATCGTAAAGTGGAGTAAAGTCGCTGTTCATGATATTTTATTAGAATGGATAGCCTATTCCTAAATTGAAATTTATTCCGTATTTATACTTCCTATTGTTCCATTGTTCAAATGAATCCTTGGGTTGCCAAAACCAACGTTCTGATTCTGCCAAACTTGGGTCTCTGCCTTTAAATCCAAAATCACCTCGAATAATAAATAAATCCAAATCAATGCGCAGTCCCGTACCAATGCCAATTGCTAATTCTTTGTAAAACCTATTTATGTCAAATTCAGCATTAGGCCTGAGTGGATCTTTTTTTCTTAGCCAAACATTTCCAACATCAACAAAAAAGGCTCCCTCCAAACCATCAACAATATCGAAGCGGTACTCAACATTACCTTCTAAAATAACGTCCCCAATCCTATCAATTGTATTTAATGAATCTATTGCTGGAAGTCCACCAGGACCTAAGGTTCTGGCTACCCAAGCCCTGTTTGTATTCGCTCCACCACCAAAAAATGATTTCTCGAAAGGAAGTACGTTGAGGTTTGTTAGTGGAACTCCAATTCCGCCATAAAATCGATAAATGATATTTGAGCTTTTAGTCAATACATTGTGCAACCTTACGTCACCTTCCAATTTTACATACTGCGCATACCTTATACCAAACTTTGTATAGTAGTCTTCATCAGGACCTGTTTCTTTAGTTGAGCCAAACGCCTTGTCAATTTCGTGCAATATATTTCCCGCGCTCTCTAGCTTTGACCGGAAAAAAACGTAGTTTCTATCGTCCGACACTTGGTTGGTAAAGGTATATTCAATGTTACTTGCTGCAATCAAGTGATCTTGATAGGAATTGATTAAAAGCGAGTTACCCGTTGCTGTTAATCTATTTTCAAACGCAGTATCTTTTTCAATACGCACAAAACTCAAATCCAATGGACTGTATACAAAACCGTGTTTTCGACTTAAAAACCACTTGTAACGATAGGAAATGTTCAATACATCTCGGTCAAAAGAACCTCGATATTGGTAATTATATGCGGTCCCTATTTCTGTGCTTGGTTTTAAGTAGTTAGGAACCACTGCTCGAACCTTGGGTATTAAAAGGTCAGGAACTTTTAGCGTAATATCGGCACCGTACTCCAATGTATTGAAAGGCAAAGCGGCATTTATTTGCTCTGTTTGATCTTCAAATAAGTCGTTGTTGGTTTGCTGAGCTTCTAATCCTCCAAACACTCCAATATTTAATGACTCGGCGCCTTTAAACGTATTTTTATTTGTGAAATTTACTCGAGAGTTTACACCTAAATTTCCACCTCTATTGGTTCCTTCAGTCTCGAAGGTAATGCTGTACATTGGGCTCATATTCAGCGTGATAAGAGCCACTAAGTCAGTGCCCGTTGGATTGCTTGGGTCCGGAGAGACGTCTATATTAATAGTACTGAAAACACCCAAAGCAGAAAGCCTGCTGTATGTGTACTCTATGTTTTTGAGTTGATACAAGTCTCCCGGGTCAAAGAAAATAGAACGTGCAACTACTTTTGGACGTATTACATTTCCGCTGTAGTTCACAAATTTATAGCCTGAATAACTGAGGGTATCGTCTGCTCCAATAGAGTTAACATTGTCGCCTGATGTTATAATTACTTGTTTTATGTAGTATTTACGGTGTTCTTGCTTTACTAATGTATCTGCTCCAGATGGGGTAGATCTTTTTACATATGGGTTCTTAATATTTATTTTATAGTTGACTTTGTGATTGCCTAGATGGGTATCTACTTTATACTCTATATATTGTTTTCCAAAATTATAATAGCCTGAGTTTTTCATAAACCGATCCATTTGGTCGCGTTCTTCAGCCAATTTATATTCATCGTAATTTGCTCCTCTTTTTAGCGATAAGTCTTTGGAATAGTCACTTACAGCAGGCCTTAAGCTATCATCGTCAAATGCATAGCCTATTTTTTTTACTACCCAAGGTGTTCCCGGAGTTAGCTTGTGGTAAACGAAAGCTTTACGCTTTTTAATTTTTTTGCCGTTCCAATTGGTTTTGATTTTGAAACCAATTGAGTCTCTCGATTGTGCATTGAAATATCCTTTCTTCTGAAGAAAGAGTTTCATTTGTTTGCTGCTTTCAGAAACAAGTGAGGTGTCTAATATAACGGGTGGTTCACCAATGCGCTTTAGCCATCGTCTAAAACCATTGTCTTTTTTTGCGCCAAAGGTGTACACACGAACGTGGAATTTATAAATGCCTAATAACTTGTTGTTGGGGCGCTGTTTTAAAATATCAGTGATGTTGTCAAAATCAACTTTTCGATAAAATTCACTGTTTTCTTTTTTATCCTTAAACTCTAATTGTACTTCATTTTTTTCAAGAAGGTATTGTCCATCTGAAAGTTGCTTGTATGGATTGCAACTGGCCATGAATAGGGTGGCAAATAAGAGTGTCGATATGGGTTTAAATAGCTGTTTCAAAAGCAAGACAATTGCCGAAAGTTATACCTTTGCAATATTACTGAAAATGCAATCTTAGAACCTAGGTGCTTACGAAAAACAAAATCAAGTTAATTAAATCACTGGACCGAAAAAAAAACCGGAAAACACACGGTATTTTCATAGTTGAAGGTGAGAAATTGGTGGATGAACTCATTAATGAATGTGCGGTTAAGCAACACTGTGCCTATAAAATTTCTGAGTTGTTTTATACTACTCAGTACAAGTTGAGTAGGGAGGAGGAACTGAAAAACCTGAAGGTATTGCAGTCAGAAATTTCAGATATGGATTTGGCCAAAATATCCAATTTTTCGAGTCCGAACCAAGTTTTGGCAATTGTAGAAATACCAACCGATAGAATACCTTACTACGATGAGGAGTTAATTCTGATGCTTGATGGTGTTATTGATCCAGGGAATTTAGGTAATATCATTCGCTGTGCAGATTGGTTCGGAATCAATCACGTGATCTGTTCAACAAATTGCGTTGGTTTATACAATCATAAAGTGGTTCAAGCCAGTATGGGAAGTATATTTAGAATAAACGTTTTGTACTTAGACCTCGTTACGGTGCTTATGAAGTTAAGAAAGAACAACCCTTTAAAACCAGTTTACGGTGCTACCTTGAGCGGTCAAAATATCTACGAAATGAACTTGAATCAAAATTCAGCCTTAGTGGTCGGTAGTGAATCTCATGGAATATCTAAAGAGGTAAAATCTTTTTTGACCAAAGAGGTGAAAATTCCTCAGCTCGGTCGAGGTGAATCGTTGAATGTAGCCTCTGCAACTGCAATATTATGTTCAGAGTTTAGAAGATTTACAACATGAAAAAACCACTGATACTTATCTGTAACGATGACGGAGTAACCGCTCCAGGTATTAACGCTTTGATTGACTCTGTAAGAGACCTAGGCGAAATAATGGTTGTTGCACCAGACAAACCTCAAAGTGGCACTGGGCATGGAATCACAATAAACTCCACCTTGAGGTTAGAAAAATTACGGGAAGAAAAAGGACTGTCGATTTACAGTTGCTCGGGCACGCCTGTAGATTGTGTTAAATTGGCGATTTATAAAATGGAAGTAAAGCCAGATATTATTCTTTCGGGAATTAATCACGGTAGCAACGCTTCAATTAATGTGATCTATTCTGGAACAATGTCAGCGGCAGTAGAAGGTGCCCTAGAGGGTGTTCCTAGTGTTGGCTTTAGTTTGTTGGACCACAGTATTGATGCAGATTTTACTGCTTCCAAATCACTCGCGCGTGCGATTGCCATTAAAACGTTGAAAGAGGGCTTACCAAAAGGAGTGTGTTTAAATGTGAACATTCCTAAGCTTTCTAGTGCAGAAATAATGGGTGTGAAAATTTGTAGGCAGGCTAAAGGCAATTGGGAAGAAGAGTTCGAAGCCCGAAAGGATCCTATGGGTAAGGAATACTTCTGGTTAACTGGTACATTTAAAAATTACGATCACGGCGAGGATACAGATATTTGGGCTTTGGAGAATAACTATGTAAGTATTGTTCCAGTTCAAAATGATTTAACAGCACATAGTGCTTTGCCCGAACTAAACAATTGGGATTTATGAAAGATAATCTCTTGATTGGGTTGGTTGCTGGTGCCATTTTACCCCCTGTGGTATTCACCATATTAACAGAGTCTGTAAGCGAGGATCTATTGACATATTCTGGAACTTATTTAGAAAACGTTTGCCTTCTGGCAATTGGACTAAATGCTGGATTCATGTGGGTAACGCTCAACACCTTTAAAAAAGATCAAATTGGTAGAGGCATTTTGCTCTCAAACTTCGCATATGTCATCGCGTTCATAATTTATTTCTACAGTTAATTTGAAACTTTATGTTATAGCAGGAGAGGCTTCGGGAGACTTACACGGCTCTAACCTAGTTAAGGAACTGAAACTGCAACAATCCGACTTATCGATTCGAGCTTGGGGTGGAGATTTAATGGAAGCCGCTGGTGCTGAAGTTGTTAAGCACTTTAGGGACCTTGCTTTTATGGGGTTTGTTGAGGTTTTGATGAACTTAAGGACAATATTGAGAAACATAAAGTATTGTAAATCAGACATTGAGGCTTTTAAACCAGATGCGATTGTTTTAATTGACTACCCAGGGTTTAACCTGCGCATTGCAAAATGGGCTAAGTCGAAAGGAATAAAAGTATTTTATTACATATCCCCACAGATATGGGCTTGGAATCAGAGTAGAGGCTGGAAGATAAAGAAGATCGTAGATGAGATGTTTGTTATACTGCCTTTCGAAAAGGCCTTTTACAGAAAATTTGATTTAGACGTCCATTTCGTAGGACACCCGCTATTGGATGCGGTAAAAACCTATCAGCATAAAAAGCCGGATTTTTCAGAGTTTTGCGCTCAAAACCAGTTACCTAACAAGCCAATTGTTGCACTGTTGCCGGGCAGTAGAAAGCAAGAAGTGAATAAAATGCTTCCTTTATTTTTACAGGTAGTTGATCATTTTAAAGACTATCAATTTGTATTGGCTGCTGCCCCTTCGTTAGAATTGGAGTTTTATAAACCTTTTTTATTTAAGCAAAACGTATCCTTGATTGAAGGAAAGACCTATCAGCTGTTGGTTCAGTCAAAAGCCGCATTGGTTAGTAGTGGTACGGCTACTTTAGAAACAGCACTTTTTAAAGTGCCTGAGGTGGTTTGTTATAAAGGAGGTGCACTTAGCGTAGCTTTAGCTCGATATTTAATAAAGGTAAAATTCATTTCATTGGTTAATTTAATCATGGATAAGGAAATTGTAAAGGAATTGATACAATCCGATTTATCAAAGAAGAACTTAATTAATGAGTTGGACAAGATATTGCAGGAGGGAGGATATAGAGAAGAACAGTTGCAAAACTTTGATATGCTTATCGATAAGCTCGGTGGTTCCGGAGCTTCTGCGCTTACTGCCAATCTCATGTTGAAAACTCTAGTGCACAAGCAATAGGTGCAGGAGTTGGGCATCTAATTTTGTTTTAAATGGCTCGTTTTTTAATTCTCATATGCTTTGTTGCTATTTCTTTTGGTGCACATGCTATAAAAGAAGTTATTAATGTTGGCATATTATGGGGCACAAGGCCAGCTTCAAGTGTAGTGTCCATTCAAACTGGCTCCTATACCTTATACGGAGATCATAAACCAATAAGGCAGCTTACTATCAACCAAACTATGGTTTTGCGCACTCAGGGTAGTCAAGTTCAAGTAACTTCAGGGGGTAAAATACTTGGAGTTTATTCTAAAGTACGCCTTAAACGGAATACTTGGGGCTCTGCTTTTAATTTAAAAACAACATCTCCAAGTAAGATAAAAAGAACCTACAACGATAATTTATATGCTTCGGTGTATTCAGGTAAATTGAAGCTCATCAATAATGTATACATTGAGCATTATATTGGTGGGGTAGTGGAGGCCGAATCCGGCAGTAAAGAAACCTATGAGTATTACAAGGTGCAAGCAATAATTGCAAGAACCTATGTGCTTTCGAATCTCAATAAGTACTCAAAATACGGTTTTAACGTGTGTGATCGAGTAAACAGTCAAGTGTACAAAGGTATGAGTACCCGAAATCCTGATATTATAAAGGCAGTTAATGCAACTAGAGGATTGGTGCTTGTAGATAGCGATATCAACCTGATACAAGCGGTTTTTCACTCCAATTCTGGCGGACAAACGGCGAACAGTGAAGATGCTTGGAGTACAGAAGTAGGTTATCTGCGCTCTGTAGAAGATACTTTCAGCTTGAATCAACCCCACTACAATTGGAAGACGTTTATTGAAAAAGAAAAATGGTTGAGTTATTTGAAACGAAAATACAAATACCCCATATCCGATAGTATTTATTTGGAGTACGTGCTCGATTATTGTCCCAAAAAGAGAGACAGGTGTTTATCGCCCTTAGCGCCAAACACTTTATTGAAAACTATACGTATCGATTGGGGGCTACGTTCGACCTTTTTCTCTATTAAAGAAGGTGAAGAAGGCAAGTACGTTTACTTTGAAGGTAGAGGTTTTGGTCATGGCGTAGGATTAAGTCAAGAGGGTGCGATGCGCATGGCAGAGCTGGGTATTCCTTACAATAAGATATTAAAATATTACTACAAAGACACCCACCTCATTCACCTTTCCGCATTAGATTTCTTTAGAGGAGATTGATGTAATTTTCTAATTTAGAGGGGTGAATCAGCAATTACTACCCTTTTCTAAGTTGATTTTATATCTCATTCTAGGAATATTACTTCAGTATTTCCTGGGTTATTCTCTCAGTGTATTACTCTGTTTAACTGCATTGGGTGTAATTATTAGCCTAATTTTCTATTATCGCTATCATTTTTTTAATAGGAGCACACGAGTAACTGGTTTTCAGTTGGGTCTACTGCTCGCTTTTCTTGGAGCAGGTGGGCTAAGTTTACTAAAGCAGAGTTCCAATACTGCTAGTTTCAACTATTCTGGTAGTGAAATTAAAGCTATTGCAACGGTCATTGATGTTGAGCGGTCAGAGGAGCGAATCGTATACCACCTTGATATTAGTGAGGCGTATTTGTCAGGAGCATCCATTAATGATGGGTTTAGAGTAGTTGGAGATGCAAGTCAATTTCAGGATACTGTATACCCAGGAGATCAAATTTTTGTATCGGGTAAGCTCTCCAACTTTTTTGAAAACTTAAACCCGGGTGCTTTTAATTATAAAGCATACATGAACGATAATGGCTATGCGTATAAGCTTTGGATTAGCAATATGAATATCCTCTCTAGGCCTCGGTTGAGTTTGAAAAGAATTGCGTTTCAAGCGCGCAGTAGTTTATCATCTGTTTTGATACAGTATTTGCAGAAACGCGAGTTGGGTGTTACGGAAGCACTTGTATTGGGGCAAAAAAGACACCTAGACCAAGAGACTAAACAAGCATTTGCTGGGGTCGGTGCTATGCATATTTTAGCGGTTTCTGGACTTCACGTCGGTTTGGTTTTCTTGTTATTTAATGCGCTATTAAGACCAATTAAACGGTTGAGAAAAGGGGACCTCATTCATACTATTTTATTGATAGTGATTATTCTTGCTTATGCGGGTTTAACTGGCTTTTCGCCATCAGTTACCAGAGCTTCATTGATGTTTGTATTGCTAAGTATTGGTGCAAGCTTTAAGCGTAAAGCGAATACATACAATATAATATTTGCCTCGGCATTTTTAATGCTATTGTACGACAGTAGACTGCTCTTTGATATTGGATTTCAATTGTCTTATTGTGCGGTACTAGGCATAGTTTATTTATATCCTCGATTCTTTAAGTTGTTTCACCCCAATAATTGGCTTGGATTGAAAATATGGAGTTTGCTATGTGTTTCATTCGCAGCTCAAATTGCCACATTTCCATTGAGCCTTTATTATTTTCATCAATTTCCCACTTACTTTTTGATTACCAATATTTTGGTGATTCCCTATGCCTTTGTGCTATTGTTCGGTGGGTTTTCTCTTTTTGCAGTCCATTTTTCCATAAGTAACTATTTACCCGAAATATCCAAAACCTTTGGTTGGTGTTATCAACAGCTCGCTTGGCTATTGAACGAGTCTATTCAGTACCTTTTTGCTTTACCGAATAGCACCATTACTAACATAGAAATCAATCTTTTCGAAGCAGTTTTAATTTACGGCTTAATACTTTTCATAGCGTTGTTTCTGAGGTTCTTTCATCGCGTATTCTTATGGTCTGGGTTGACGATTGTAATAATGTTACTAAGCTTTGTGACCTATTCCAAGTATTCCACTTTATCCAGTTCTGGAATTCAGATCTTTCAGTCTAATAAAACGGCATTTTCAGTTTTTGAAGGTGAAAGTGTAATCTTTTATACTGCGGACACTTCTGCATATACAAGAAAGTACCAAAAAAGCATGATAAGGGACTTTGATCGCGTTACTGGCAGACATTTTAAATTCATATTTTCCAGTAGAAATATTCCAAAAAATATTGATGGAATTATTCAAATCAATTCGAAAGAGAATAGGGTTTCAGTAAACGATAAGCACTTGGTTTTATATACTGACGTAAAAATAGATAGTGCGATTTATCGACAGACTCCTTATCATACGTTGATAAAATAAAAAAGCGCAACTGAGTGCGCTTTTTTTATAATAATCGTGGTAATCGTTTTACTTGAAATTATCTGCTACTATCAGTTCTTTTGTACCATGCCCATAAGAGTAGAATCCTTCTCCACTTTTAGCGCCTAGCTTACCAGCTGTAACCATATTAACAAGTAAAGGACAAGGAGCGTATTTTGGGTTTCCAAAACCTTCGTACAAAACATTAAGAATGGATAAGCATACATCTAAACCAATAAAATCTGCAAGTTGAAGCGGTCCCATAGGGTGAGCCATTCCCAATTTCATTACTGTATCAATTTCTTCAACACCAGCAACTCCTTCGTGCAGCGATATTATTGCCTCGTTTATCATAGGCATTAATATTCTGTTGGCTACAAATCCAGGGTAATCGTTCACTTCTACTGGAATTTTCCCTAAATCCTTTGATGTATCCATAATGAGTTGAGTTACCTCATCAGTGGTTCTATACCCACGAATTATTTCAACTAATTTCATAATTGGTACGGGATTCATAAAGTGCATACCAATTACCTTCTCTGGTCTTGAAGTAACTGAGGCAATTTTTGTAATAGAAATCGAGGATGTATTGGTTGCTAAGATGCATTCTGGTTGGGAAAACTTATCTAAATCTTGGAATATTTTCAGTTTTAGATCAATGTTTTCAGTAGCTGCTTCAACCACAAGTTCTCTATTTTGAACTCCTACTTCAATGCTTGTATAGGTACTAATATTTTCCAAACATTGGCTTTTTTGCTCTTCGCTAATCTTCTCTTTGGCTATGAGTCGGTCTAGGTTTTTGGTAATTGTGGCAATCGCCTTGTCCAGACTGGTTTGTTGAATATCTATTAGGTTTACTTGGTATCCACTTTGTGCAAATACATGAGCAATTCCGTTACCCATTGTACCCGCTCCAATTACAGCAATATTTTTCATAAAATTTTTGATTTTGTTTCAACAAAAGTAAATAACACTTTACCCGTATTGCTCCATTAAAAGTTTAAAGAATCTTTAATTTGAAGGTTTCATTAACGATCAAATACACTGATGAGTTTCCTAAAGAAATCAAAGAAAAGGGTAACAATAAGTGAAATGGTCATCAGCCAAATTACTACAATATTTACCCAAAAGGTTTTATACTTTTTACCTAAAAACTTCTTTTTAGGAGCAAAAAAGTGGCTATTCACAGATTCACTATCTCTATAAATAGGGTTTTCTTGAGGTACAAGTTCACCTTTGTATTCTATAAAATGCTTTAACTCTAACTTATTGGAAACTAAATCAGCTAGGCTTTGATTTCTATTGTCGTTTTTAGCCTCAGTAAAGTTAATATCCGCCTCTTTAGATAAATAATGTATCGCATCATCGCGGTCATCTAAGGTTCTATTGTGTAGCTTGTTGTAAAAAGTTCTTTGCAGTTTTAAATAATCCTTTACATCTTGGAAAACTTGTTCATTCAACTTACCAATCTCCAATTGTTCAACACCAGCAAACGCTAATTTGGGATATACTCGATTCTGCTTTTCAATTTCATTTCTGAGTAATTCTAATGAACTCTGTACTTCGGTTCTTTTTTCAGGTGAATTGTAGTAATTCTTTATGAAATCAACCTTTGAATTAAGCTCTGGAATCCAATATACCTTCTTGTAATTGGCCATCGCTTGGATTTTATCGTAAGGGTACAAATGTTTTTCGAAATCGTTCTCAATAAATTGATTTACTGCCAGCGCTTCAAAAGCCCAACGAGAAGCCATAAGTTCTCCAATAATTGGAACTTTTATTCTCGAAGAAATATTTGGGTTTAACTTATCAAATTTGACAATAACACCACTAAATATTAATTGTGGGATAATAATAAACGGTATCAATATGTATATCGTTACAGCGCTGTTGAAACTGGCCGAGATGTTTAACCCCAATACATTGGCAAAACATGCTGTAGTAAATAGAATAAGGTAATAATCCCAAAACATGCCATTAATTTCCAATACATTATTACCAATCACAATAAACGACAAGGTCTGAATTGCAGATATAGCGAACATGATTAGAATTTTACTAATCAAATAAGCTTTATTGTTCAGATTAAGAAAGGATTCACGTTTTCGTATTTTTTGATCGCGAATGATTTCTTCCGCACTTACGGTAAGCCCTATAAACAGTGCCACTACTACCGACATAAACATGTAAGCTGGAATGTTCTCATTTTCCAGGAATATGTACTCGCTATCTTGTCCGTTAAAGGGATAATACCGAACAAAGTAACTCAGTATCAAAGCCAAAACAGGGGCTTCTAGCATGTTTATAAGCATGTACTGTCTGTTGGTTAGTTTTGACAATACATCTCTGGTTACGAATATTTTAAATTGTTTGAATACACCTGCTAGATTAAAGTCTATATTGGGTGCAGCAGGAGGGTCAGGTAGCATTTTTACTTTAGAGTCAATTTCCTCTTGGTACAGTTTATTCCATTGCTCTGGAGATACTTTTCTATTTTCCGTAAGACCACCGTATTCGTCTACAACCTTTTGGTCAATTATGTTGAAGATAATCTCTGGATTGACATTACCACTCGGATCTTCTTCGTTAGCATTGGCATAATGGGCTGCTCGTTTAAAGTACTTGATTCCTTCTACAGGGTTGCCATTATAAATTAAGTAGCCACCTACATCCAAGATCATCAATTTATCGAACATTTTAAAAATGTCGGATGATGGCTGATGGATAACAACGTATATCAATTTACCTTTTAGCGAGAGCTCTTTTAGTAAATCCATTATGTTTTGAGAGTCCCTAGAACTTAATCCAGAGGTTGGTTCATCCACATAAAGCAAGGCAGGTTCGCGAATCAACTCCAATGCAATGTTGAGCCTTTTTCTTTGTCCGCCACTGATGTACTTCTCTAACGGACTTCCAACTTTAAGGTCAACCGTATCTTTAAGACCTAAGCTAATCAGTAAATCCATCACCATTGTAGTGATTTCTTTGTTCGATTTACCTCCAAAAATCAGCTTAGCGTTATAATATAAGTTTTGAAATACGGTAAGTTCATCAATCAGCAAATCATCTTGAGAAACGTAACCTATTACGCCCTTTATTTTTTCAGGATGCTCGTGAATATTAATACCGTTGAGTGTTACCTTACCCTCTGTTGGTGTGTAATTTCCATTTAATACATTGAGAAGGGTAGATTTTCCTGATCCAGAGCCTCCCATTATTCCAATAAGCTTTCCGTTTTCTTCGCACATTTTAAACGGGCGAATACCAATATTGCCTGTTTTGAAGCGGTAAACTAAATCTTGAGCCTTGAATACAATTTTTTCTCCTTCAGTTCTCGTCAAGAAAGAGCTGACTACGTCGCTGTAAAAAATAGGAGAAACTTTAGGACTTCGAACCGAGGAACCTACTGTCAAAGCATAGGCTCTATTTGGAAATACGATTTGTCCATTTAGGTATAAATTTTCTTTTCCTAAATAGCGCATTACGTACATTTCTACGCTAGGAAATTTTAGAAATACAATTTTACCTTGTACATTTTCCCTCTGGATACGTTGAGTTTCATCATTTTTCTCTAAAAATTCTTTGGCTACAACAAGGATGTTTTCGTTGTTGGGTATGCTGTCAGTTTCAGCCTCTAAAAACTTTAGGCAGTCTTCAAATTCTTCAGAAGGAATTTTAAAAGTATCGGCAGTTGTTCTTAAAAACTGAAATTCATGTTCAGAAATATTTTCGTCGGCCAAAATGTATTCGAGCAATCGTATGAGTATGACTACCTTTTGCTTTTGCCTCAATACAGCATTTATTTTGGAGCACACTTCAATAACGTTATCGCGGCTCATTGCAGCAGCGGATCCGCTATGGTGTACTTCCCTTATGTTGGCGTCGTAAAGCTCTAAGTATTTTGGAACAAGCTCTAGATTTAGCTCTTGTTTGAGGTAATTTTCAACAATGACCCTGCTTTCTTGAGTTAGATCATCTACATCTGAAGCTAGAGCGAATAGCTTCATAAGTGCTTTCAATAGCTCTTCACTCATAGGGTGTAAACATTAAAATTACCGTTATTCATTTTTGCAGAATCCAAATATAAACAAGTAGATGAACCACACAACGATTCAATCTTAACTTATTTTCATAATATGTTTTTAGGCTAAAGCTCTATCAATTTGACGCTGAATATCTTTTTGCTTCAGATTGTCTCGCTTATCGTGTAGTTTTTTTCCTTTTGCTAAGGAAAAAGAGAGTTTAGCCAAGCCATTTTCATTAATAAATAGCAGGGTAGGAACAGCTGTGTACCCCTTAACTTCCATGTGCTTTTTTATTTTTTTTATCTCTCTTTTATTAAGCAATAGTTTTCTATCCCTGTTAGGTATGTGATTACTATGTGTTCCTTCTGTGTATTCTGCAATAAACATATTTCTAACATAAACCTCTTGGTCTATAAGACTGACAAACGCATCGGTTATGGTGGCTTTACTTTCTCGAATTGACTTAATTTCTGTACCCAACAATTGGATGCCTGCAACAAAATCATCCAATAATTCATACTCGAACCGCGCTCTCTTATTCTTTATGCGTACTTGTTTACTGAACCTGTTTTTATTCATACCACTGCAAATTTAAAGTTTTGCAGTTATGACATTTTCAGATTAAGGAGTATGGGTTAACAAACTATTATCAGCTTATTCTTTACAAGAAAACTACCTAGTATTAGAAAAAAATACCTACCGCTAGGTATTGTAGCCTCAGGAAACTGAGTCTACATTTGCCCCTTATTTAAAATAAGTCTAAATAAAGATAGAATGAGAAAAGTTAGTTATACACTAGTAATTTTAATCGGTTTAAGTTCCTGTAAAAAAGAAGGTTGTACTGATTCTAATGCCATAAATTACGTGGAATCAGCTAAGAAGGATGATGGGTCCTGTGAATATGAAACGGTAATTGATGAGCCTGTACCAACTCCACCTTCTACTTATGCTTTTGTTAGAAATGGAACAGCAACAGTTAGCTTCACTGGCCAAGTTCACCGTATGGATATGTTATCTGAATTATCTACCTACTTGAAATCGTCAAACACACCAGGCGTTAACATTGAAAAGGATAAATTGTTAGCCATGTTTGCTAATGAAAACAACCCCTTTTTAAATAAGGACATAAATGCCTCTGGTAAAGACTTAAAGTCCAAAACAGCTAGCAACGACCCAACAATAACGGCTCAGTTTGAATCTTGGATGGATGCTATAGCTACTCTATCAGACTCTACCGTTTCAGACAAATATGAGGGTTCAGATGGAATTGGTGGAGTGGTTAAATCTGGCTCTAAAGCATACTTGTTCAACCACAATGGTATTGAATACACTCAACTGATTGAAAAAGGGTTAATGGGGGCGGTATTTATGCACCAAATTTCCTTTGTTTATTTAGGTGATGAAAAGATGAATGTAGACAACGAAACGGTTGAAAGCGGTCAGAACTATACCAAAATGGAACATCATTTTGATGAGGCCTTTGGTTATTTTTTTGGTACTGTGAATTATCCTACAGATGGCACAGACAGATTTTGGGGTAAATATGCCAATGGACGAGATCCCTTACTGGGGTGCAATAAGGTGTTGATGGATGCTTTCATCAAGGGTAGGTTTGCCATTACACAGAAAGATTACGCCGAGCGTGACGCTCAGATCTTAATCATAAGAAATGAGGTAGAACGGGTTTGTGCGGCCACTGCCATTCATTATTTGAATGCAACCAAACAGAACCTTACCGATGATGCCTTAAGAAATCACGCATTAAGTGAGGCTTGGGCGTTTATGGACGATTTGCGCTACGCTAAGAACGGAAAACTGAGTGTTGCTCAAATTGCTGCGCACAAGGCAACTATTGGAAGCAATTTTTACAATGTAAGCACGGCAAATTTGAATAAAGTAATAGATGATTTAGCTGGATTATACGGAATGGAAAACATAAAAAGTCAATTATAGATTTATGAGGAGTTTAGCAATTCTATTGACCCTTTGCTCCCTTGCTTCTTCTTGTAAAAAAGAAGGAGAAGACCCCGCGATTTCTCCAATTGAAGGGCCCGTGTTTAAAATTGAAGATGTTCTTAAAAATTGGTCGAGTGAAATAGTAATCCCTGCGTACGAAGATTACAGCACAAAAACGGAAGCATTATATGTGTCAGCTACCAATTTTGACCAATCAGTTACAAAATCCAATTTAGTCCGCCTCAAAGAAGATTGGAAAAGTGCGTATAGCTCTTGGCAGCGAGTTGCTATGTTTGAATTTGGTCCTGCTGCCAATATAACCTTAAGAGGGCAAACGAACATTTATCCTACAGATACCGCCCAATTGAATCAATTGATAGAGGAGAAAAGTGTGGCCATCGAAGGGGCGAGTAAATTGGATGTAAAGGGATTTCCAGCTATTGATTATTTGTTGAATTCTGCTGACGAAGACGAGGTAGTCAATTTGTTTAATAGTGCAAGTAAAGGCAAATCACGTATGCATTTTTTATTGGCCGTAGTGAGTGAATTAAAAGTCAATGCAGCTCTAGTTTTAGAGGAGTGGAAACCAGAAAAAGGAAACTATGCCAATCAATTTAACTCCGCAGTTGGTACCGATGTTGGAAGCAGTTTGGGTGTTTTAATTAACACACTAACCCAACATATTGAGCGTCACCTCAGGGATGGCAAGCTAGGAATTCCAAATGGAAATAGAAATTTTTCGGGAACGGCATTGCCGACACATGTTGAGGCGCCATATTACGCTGATCTGTCAGTGGAATTGGCCCTGGAAAATATTGAGGCCATTGAACGGTTGTACTTGGGCAATTCCCTGCAAGGTTCTGCGGGTAAAGGACTAGATGATTATTTAATAAGTCTCAATGCTAAATATGGAGAAGTTACATTGGATAAGGCAATTAAAGATCAGCTAGCAGAGTGCAAGCAAACTATAACTGCTTTGCCCTCACCACTCAAAGAGCATTTGGTAACGGATAAAGATAAAATAGATGAAGCAGTAAAATCTCTACAGAAACTTATAGTTCTGTTCAAAGCGGATATACCTTCAGCTACGGGAATACTAATTACATATCAGGATAACGACGGCGATTGAGGTGTGGAGCTGGAATAAAATAAAAAATCAAGGAATCACCAAAGAAGTAGATATTGCTCCTTTGGTGATTTTTCGCATCTTGTTTTCCCTATTAATGCTCTTCAGCTTACTGCGTTTTTGGTTTAACGGTTGGATCAGTGAATTCTACATTATTCCGAAGATGCACTTTAAGTATTTTGGTTTTGAGTGGGTCCAATCCCTTGGTAACCCAGGCATGTATCTGTTGTTTTCTGTTGCCATTTGCTCAGTGCTGTTTATGCTCTTAGGGTTTTTATACAGAGTGGCTTCGGTAGTGTTTTTTCTTTCTTTTACTTATATTGAATTGATAGATAAAACCACTTATCTAAATCATTATTACTTCATCAGTTTAGTAGCTCTACTTTTAATATTCTTACCCACCAATAGGTATTTCTCCATTGATGCTAAATTCAATTTTATTCAGCCTACCCGAAAAATTCCAGTTTGGACCATCAACTGCCTTAAAATGCAACTCGGAATTGTCTATATGTTCGCTGGTTTGGCAAAACTCAATTACGATTGGATTGTAAACGCTAACCCATTAAAAATGTGGCTTCCAGCCCACGCAAATAAACCGGTATTTGGGTTTTTGTTCAACTACGAATGGACCGCCTACTTGTTTAGTTGGTTTGGAGCACTCTACGATTTGTGCATTCCCTTTTTATTGCTCGCAAAAAGGTTACGCCCCTTTGCTTATGCAACCGTTATTCTGTTTCATATGATTACCTATTGGCTGTTTCCTATAGGTATGTTCCCATTTGTCATGATATTGAGCACCACCATTTTCTTTTCTGAAAAGTTTCATGTGTCACTTCTGGATAAGTTAGAATCGATTTTTAAGTGGAAAGTTGCACCTACTCAACAATTAATTAGTAATGGTAGTAAAGGACCTATAATGGCTTTCTTGACGCTGTTTTTTACTTTTCAATTGATCTTCCCATTCAGATACTTAGCCTATGAGGGGCCATTGTTTTGGCATGAACAGGGGTATCGTTTTGGTTGGAGGGTTATGCTAATTGAAAAAGCAGGCAGTGCATTTTTTTATGCAAGTGACCCAATTACTCAGCAAAAGGTAGAAATAAGAAACTCAGACTACCTCACAAAAAGCCAAGAAAAAATGATGGCTACACAGCCGGATATGATTGTTCAGTTCGCTAATTATTTGGCTGCTGATTTGAAAACTAAGGGTTGGAAAGCGCCTCAAATCCATTCTGAAGTATACGTAACTTTAAACGGTTCAGGTTCAAAACCATTTATCGACCCCACAGTAAATCTTGCGGGTATTCAAGATTCATGGAGTGAAAAAACATGGATATTACCTTTTAATCAATGAAGAAGCAAACTGCCATACTACTCGCGACAATACTGTCTTGCCTCAGCTTATTAAGCCAGACGGCAAACCTCTCGGGAAAAGTGGTATGGGCTAAAACCAATAAGCCCGCTCAAGAAAGCGAAATCATATTAAAATATACAGCGCACAAAACCAAAACAGGGAATCAAGGGGAGTATGCGCTTTACGACTTAAAACCTGGAAAATACACGGTAGTTGCATTTACCTTGGGTATTAAAACGAACGAAAAAGAGATAGAATTAAAGGCTGGAAAAAACGAACTCAATTTTATACTGGATAGTGTAGCGATTGACCTAACCGAATTTGAAATTGTCGAAGAACTGGGTTCGGGTTTTGGGCTAATGCACATGACGTCGGTAGAGGGAATGGATATCTATTCGGCCAAAAAAAGTGAGGTGATTTTATTGGATGAGTTAAACGCTAATCTGGCAACCAACAATTCAAGACAGATATATAGTCGAATTGCAGGATTAAATATTTGGGAAAGTAGTGCGGGAGGATTACAGCTGGATATTGGAGGCAGAGGGCTGAGTCCAAATAGAACAAGTAATTTTAATACCAGACAAAACGGCTATGACATTGCTGCTGATGCTTTGGGCTATCCAGAAAGTTATTATACTCCACCTTCAGAAGCGATCAAGCGAATAGAGGTGACACGAGGTGCTTCAAGTCTTCAATATGGTACTCAATTTGGCGGCGTTTTGAATTTTGAATTAAAAGGCCCGAATCCTGACAAAGTAATGGAAGTTGTAACCAGACAAACAGTCGGCTCTTTTGGCCTTTTTAATTCCTTCAATTCGTTTGGTGGTACGAAGAAAGATCTAGGCTACTATGGATTTATCAATTACAAACGAGGGGATGGCTGGCGCCCCAACAATCATTTTGAATCCATCAGCGGACATGTACAAGTGCATCATAATATAAACGACAAATTGAGTTACAAACTGGAATACACAAAACTGAGCTATACTGCACAGCAACCTGGAGGGTTAACGGATGCATTGTTTGAGGAAGATGCACAGCAAAGTATCAGAGCACGGAATTGGTTCAGTATTGATTGGAATGTTGCTGCAGCAGTATTCACCTTTAAACCCAGTAGTAAGTGGCGTTTTGAAATGCGAAACTTTGGCCTTATGGGGTCGAGAGATGCTTTAGGGATTTTGGGTTACATAAACAGACCCGACCCTGAGGGGGTGAGAGATTTGATGCGCGATAACTATTTGAATATAGGCAACGAAACCCGTGCAATGCATACTTACAATTTGAATGGAAACCCAAGTAACTTACTAATTGGTGCACGATATTACAGAGGGTTTACCAAGCGCAAACAAGGCAACGGTTCTACTGGGCTTGATGCAGATTTTGAATTTAAAAACCCTGACGAGCCGGAGTATAGCAATTACCAATTTCCAAGTCAAAACGTTGCGTTGTTTTCTGAAAACGTATTTCAACTATCCCCACAATGGAGCATAACACCGGGCATTCGATTTGAACATATAATCACTCAATCTGAGGGTACCTATAACGTTCAGTTTCGGGACTTGGCTGGGAATATTCAGTTGGACTCAACCATTTTTGACAACCAAAGCAGTTCAAGAGGTTTTGTTATTGGAGGAATTGGTAGCGCATATAAGTTCGAAAAATTGGAAGTATACGGCAATATCAGTCAAAACTACCGCGCCATTAACTTCAACGACATGCGCGTAAACAACCCCAATCTAAAAGTAAACCCTGACTTACAAGATGAAACAGGTTTCTCAGGAGATATTGGGGCCCGTGGAGTTATTTCTAAATACTTTATTTACGACATCAGTTTGTACTACCTAAAGTACAATGGGCGAATAGGAACGGTTGCAAGAGTTGATGAAAACACATTTAGAGTGTATCGTTACCGAACCAATGTTTCAGACTCTAGAAATTTAGGCATTGAAACGTATGCAGAAGCTAATATTCTAGGTTTATTGAGCAAAGGCAGCGCAAAAAGTAAACTGAATATATTTAGCAACCTCACCTTCCAAGATGCTCGTTATGTTGATTCTGATGAGCCTGCATTTGAGAACAAACAAGTAGAAAACGTTCCAAATCTTATCTTTAAAACGGGCTTGAACTTCGAACGTGATCAAATTAGAGCGGGTATTCAGTATTCTTATAATTCACAACAATATTCCGATGCCACTAATTCAACCTTTGCTTCTAATGCGTTGGTTGGTGAAATACCTGCGTATTGGGTATTGGATTTAAGTGCCAGCTATGAATTGAAAAAATGGACTTTTTCTGCCGGCATTAATAACTTGAGCAATAACATTTACTTCACCAGAAGGGCAGTGGGCTATCCCGGACCTGGAATTATTCCTGCGGAACCTAGAAATTTCTACACCACTGTTCAGTTTAAAATTTAATTTATCCCTCTGTAACTTTGATTCCACAGTATAGCTTTTGGTAAATCTTACTTTTGGTGCGAATCTCAGTTATGTCTAAAGACCGTATTTTTCCTATACTCGACTGGCTTCCAAACTACAGAAAACAGTGGCTTGGAGGAGATTTATCGGCAGGTATTACCGTGGGTGTAATGCTTATTCCACAGGGAATGGCGTATGCCATGATTGCTGGCGTTCCTCCGATATATGGATTGTATGCAGCTACCTTTCCATTAATAATATATGCGCTTTTTGGAACCAGTAGGCAATTGGCAGTTGGTCCAGTAGCTATTGATTCCTTGTTGGTGTTTGCTGGTGTCAGTGCATTTGCTCAGGTAGGTTCCGATCATTTTGTGGAGCTTGCAATCCTTTTGGCCCTAATGGAGGGTGTGATTCTGCTGCTGTTTGGCATATTTAGGCTGGGCTTTTTAGTGAATTTCTTATCTAAACCTGTAATCGGTGGGTTTACAGCTGCTGCCGCAATAATTATTGGTGTCAGTCAATTAAAACACTTATTGGGTGTAGAAATAGGAAATACAGGTTCAGTTTTTGAAAAGCTGTATGATGCTATTCAGCAAGGCAGCAATTGGTCAATGGTCAGTATGTCTATTGGTTTATTGGGCATTGCGCTCATTATTGGTCTAAAGAAAGTAAATCGAAAAATACCAGGAGCTTTAGCGGCCGTAATAATAAGTACCACTTGTGTTTATTTTTTTGGATTGGACCGTTACGGAATCAAGATTATTCAAGATATTCCGGCAGGGTTACCAAATTTTAAAATTCCGGCTTTTGATTTGAGAACCGTTCAAGATTTATTACCCGTAGCCTTTACCATTGCTCTCATTGCATTTACTGAGGCAATTTCAATTGCAAAAGCTATTCAAGCCAAGCATAGAAACTACAAACTACTGCCCAATCAAGAGTTATTTGCGATTGGCTTTGCAAATATTTTTGGTGCTATGTTTCAGTCATTTTCAGTTACTGGTGGGTTGGGCCGGACAGCTGTTAATGATCAGTCTGGAGCCAATACAGGTTTAGCTTCCATAATCAGTGCAACTGTTGTATTGCTCACCCTACTTTTTTTAACTCCTTTGTTTTATTACTTACCGCATGCGATTTTAGCCTCAATAATTATGGTGGCTGTTACTGGGTTAATTGATACAAAATATGCCACTCATTTATGGAACACAGATAAAAAGGAGTTTTTTATGCTGATTGCAACCTTCCTATCCACCTT
The DNA here is from genome assembly GCA_965660875.1 of Salibacteraceae bacterium. Lineage (GTDB taxonomy): Bacteria > Bacteroidota > Bacteroidia > Flavobacteriales_G > Salibacteraceae > UBA6770. The sequence goes on from CBFIBQ010000022.1 coordinate 25,710, forward strand.
GGTTTTCGGCATAGTGAACGGTGTTTTGATTGGTGTTGTGTTGAATATTGTGATGGTGGTCTTTAGAGTAAGTAAACCTCACATTGCGCAATTGGGCCGCATTGCTGGAACAAATTATTATCGAAACACCCTGCGATTTGATGCAGCAGAAACGTACGTTGATGTGCTCATCGTGCGCTTTGATGCACAACTGTTTTTTGCAAATTGTGAATATTTCCGAGACAAGGTATTGGCTTGGGCAGCTCAAAAACCAGGGCTAAAAAAAGTGCTAATTGATGCGCAGCCACTCAATCAAGTGGACTCAACGTCGTTGTACATGTTGCTGGATTTGATTGAGCATTTTAACAGTCACGGGGTTGAAGTTGTTTTTGCTGGTGTAAAAGGCCCTGTCCGAGATAAGTTTAGGCAAGCGGGAATAGCCAAGGTGTTGAGTCGGAATCATTTTTACATGAATGTGCATGAAGCCATCGAGCATCATTTTAATAGGGGAGTACTGCCACCAGAAAATGTGGTTAGTCAAACGAATACCGATTAAGTAAACGAAAAAAAAAGCCCTTGAATTAAGGGCTTTTTTTGTTTACAATTATACTTGGAAGAACGAAAGCTTTAGTAAAACGCAAAAAAATGACGGATCCTAATACATTTCGTTTTTTAATGCTCGTTTAGTAGTAATGTAATCGTCTAACTTTTGCGATGTATTTTCCTAAGCGAATCACTTGTTTGGTGTAGCCGAATTCATTGTCGTACCAAACGTAAAGCACTACATTTTTTCCATCATTACTTACGATAGTAGCTGGCGAGTCAAATACTGAACAGCAGCTGTTGCCTATAATGTCATTGGATACCAACTCTTCGTTGATGGAGTAGTGAATTTGATTTACCAAATCACCTTCCAATGCTGCATTTTTAAGTAGGTTATTTACCTCGTCTCTTGTAGTATTCTTTTTTAAGCTCAAACTTAAAATTGCCAACGAACCATTGGGGGTAGGCACTCGAACCGCATTTGCTGTCAATTTATTTTCAAAACTTGGAATTACTTTAGTAACTGCTTTTCCAGCACCAGTTGAGGTAATCACCATATTGATGGCTGCTGAACGTCCTCTTCTAGGTTTCTTGTGCATGTTATCCAATAAGTTTTGGTCATTGGTATAGGCATGAACCGTTTCGATGTGGCCGCGTTCTACTCCAAAATTATCTTCAATAACTTTTAATACTGGAGATATAGCATTTGTAGTACAAGAAGCCGCTGAGAAAATTGTCTCTGTTTCAATATCTACAGTTCCTTGGTTAATGGCATATACAATATTTGGAATCTCTTTTCCTGGGGCGGTAAGCAATACTTTGTTCACACCTTTGGATTGCTTATGCCTTGAAAGTGCCTCTCTATTTGTAAATACCCCTGTATTGTCAATAAGCAAACAATTCTCGATTCCAAAAGCAGTGTAATCCACATCTTCAGGGTTTTTAGCTTCAATCATTTGAACGCGTTGTCCGTTTAGAATGAGACATTTCCCTTCTAAATCTACATCTACCGTTCCTTCGAAAGGCCCATGAACGGAATCGTTGCTTAACAAGGCAGCTCTTTTGGAAATCTGCGCATCAGAGGCATCACGTGTCACAATGGCTCTCAACCTCAGTTGCTGACCTTTTCCAGCTTGTTTGATTAACTCTCTAGCGGCAAGTCGACCTATTCGGCCAAAACCGTAAAGCACTACGTCTCTTGGTTTTAATGACTTAGAACCGGATCCATTAATTATATCTTTTAGTTTGTCTGCAATAAAGGCAGACTGACTATCGTATGACTTGCCCTCAGTTTTCCATTCGTAAGAGAGCCTACCAATATCTATTTTTGCAGGAGGTAAATCCATGGCGTTTAGAGCAGATGCTAACGCAGCAGTATCTGCAACTTCAATTGGTTTTTGAACCACGCTTGCAGCATATTCGTGTAAGCGCATGATTTCAGAAGAAGCAACATTTACCAAGTGGTTTCTGAACAAAACCAGCTCAACTTGCTTTTCGTACATCAAATTTCCAACTGCAGAGATGAGTTCAATTGCAGCTTTTTCTTTCGCGACCCACTCACCGTGAATCTGATTGTAATTCGTTAAACCCGTAGACATAGCGGATAATTTTCTTTTTTTATAATAGTTGAAATAAAACAGCACCTTCTGATTTCTCAAAAAGGCGCTGCAAAAATATTATAATCTAATTGCTTAGAACTGATAATTGTTAACCTAAATATGCTCTTAACAACTTGCTTCTCGAGTTGTGGCGCAAACGTCTTATAGCTTTTTCTTTAAGTTGTCGCACTCGTTCTCTTGTTAAGTCAAACTCCGAACCGATTTCGTCAAGTGTCATTCCCTGTTTTTTACCAATTCCATAAAACATTCGAATAACACTGCGCTCTCTTTCGGAAAGCGTAGTTAAAGACCTTTCTATTTCCTGCACCAAAGATTCTTGTATCAGTCCAGAATCTGTTTTTGGTCCCTTATTACTCATCGTATCGATTAATCCATGATCTTCACCTTCTTTAAAGGGCGCATCGACAGATACATGCCTACCGGCGCTTTTTAGGCTGTCTCGAACTTTTTTTGAGTCAATTTCAAGCTCCATTCCAATTTCTGATGCGCTTGGCGCACGCTCGTATTCTTGCTCCAGCTGAGAATAGGTTTTATTTATTTTAGAGATTGTACCTACCTGATTCAGCGGCAGCCTTACTATTCTTGCCTGCTCAGCTAATGCCTGAAGTATAGACTGCCTAATCCACCAAACGGCGTAGGAAATGAATTTAAACCCCCGCGTTTCGTCAAACCTACGTGCGGCTTTAATCAACCCAAGATTTCCTTCATTTATTAAATCTGGAAGGCTCAACCCTTGATTTTGGTATTGCTTGGATACCGATACTACGAACCTAAGGTTTGCTCGCACCAATTTTTCCAATGCGCGCTCATCACCGGCTTTAATTTTTACTGCCAAGGATACTTCTTCCTCTGCCGTAATCATTTCTTCCCGACTTATATCTTGTAGATACTTGTCTAGGGACTTATCCGAGCGGTTCGTTATTGATTTCGATATTTTTAATTGTCTCATAGTTTCCTTTTGTTTAGTGATTTATGCACCCCTGCTGCTAAACGAATTGAACCCAATTAACTCTTTATAAGCCTATTCCATAATAGGCCATTTTGCCGTTTGGATAAATTCCCTCAATGAGTACTCCTCCATCTCTATTTTTGAGTTCATTATCCAAATCATTTTTTGTTTTTACGTGTTTTCCATCTACCCTCACAATAATAAAGCCCTCTCTTACGCCAGCTTTCATGAGTTTTCCAGACCTCAATTCAGTGACTTGGACTCCATTTTTCAATTGCAGTTTTTTGGAAAGTTCCTCGTTTATTGGTGCAAATTGCGCGCCCAACACTGTATTTAAATCAACAGTTGACTTCTCCATTAGTTCAGTATTGCCGTATTGATTTCTTAAGGTAACGGAAAACTTTTTTATCGAACCTTCTCGGCGAACGGCCAATTCCACTTCATCGCCCGGACGGTAGTTGCTGAGTTGTTCTTGAAATTCAGGAACGTTCTTTACATTTCTGTTATTAACCGCTACTACTATGTCACCAAATTCAATTCCAGCAGCTTTTGCTCCTCCATTTTCGGCAACCTTTGCAATAAATATTCCGTCTCGAACGTCCAAATCAAAACGCTCTATCAAGGGTTCATTTATATCTTGAATAGACACGCCCACAAAAGCCCGTTGAACCGCACCAAACTCAATCAAATCGCTGACTACTTTTTTTGTAATGTTTGCTGGTATGGCAAAGGAGTATCCCGCAAAAGATCCCGTATTGGATTTAATTGCCGCGTTTATTCCTATCAGTTCTCCATTTGTGTTTACCAAAGCCCCGCCGCTATTTCCAGGATTAACTGCTGCGTCGGTTTGTATAAACGCCTCTACTGGACTAATTCCGGATTGAGGATCTGAACGCAGTATATTGATATCTCGTCCTTTGGCACTTATGATTCCTGCGGTTACCGTTGAGTTCAGGTTAAATGGATTACCAACAGCAAGCACCCATTCACCGACCTTTACTTCATCAGAATTTGCATACCTAATATAAGGTAAATTCGAGGCATCGATTTTTAAAAGCGCTAAATCGGTGCTTGGATCTTTTCCAATTACTTGAGCTTCATAGTTTTTATTGTCGTGTAAAGTGATTTTAACTTTTTCTGCTCCATTTATGACGTGGTTATTGGTTACGATGTATCCGTCATCAGATATGATTACTCCCGAACCAGTGCCTTCGGGTTGAGGTTTGTACTGAGGTCTTCCGTACAGTAAATCAAATATTGGGTTGGAGTGGTAATAGTCTTGGCCTCGATAAACGGTTTTGACATGGACTACACTCGCTAAAGACTTTTCTGCAGCTAACGTTAAATCCGGAAGCAGTGGCGAAGAAACGCTCCTAGTGAAATGCGCTTTACCCTCCGCTATTTGAGTTTCGTACACCACCGTGTTTTTTGTATCTGATAGGCCATCGTGTATCCCTAAGGCAATAACACCACCCAAAACAGCACTTGATATGTATACTACTAACTTTTTCATGATTGTTCTTTTAGAGTTAAACATTTCACTAGTATAACTCTACTTCATTTTTTTAGTTCATTTTAGCTGGTTAAAATTAGTTAACCATTTAAATGACAGGCACTTGTGTGAAAAAATGCAAACAGCAAAAACTACAGTACCCTAATATAAAAACGTAATTTTGTATGCTATAGTTGGTATATATTTTATGGAGTTTTTTAAGTATCAAGGTGCGGGTAATGATTTTATCCTGGTGGATAACCGAGCCGGTCTTTTTCAAGTAGATAAAAATTTGAGCACAGAGAGCATTGAAAAAATGTGTGATCGAAATTTTGGAATTGGTGCCGATGGCTTGATTTTACTAGAAGAGGATAGTGTAACTGATTTTGCAATGGTGTATTTTAATTCTGATGGAAATGAAAGCACCATGTGCGGAAATGGCGGGCGATGCATCGTTGCTTTTGCAAAGTACTTGAACGTTTTTAGTGATAGCTCCTGCACTTTTAAAGCAATTGATGGCTTACATGCGGCAAAACTATCTGGCGATTTGGTGGAGCTTCAAATGATTGATGTACAACAAATTGAAGAAATTGGAGATGACTTTTTTTTAGATACCGGCTCGCCGCATTACGTTTCGTTTGTAGAAAATGTAGATACTATGGACTTAATATCAGCAGCGAAAGCTATCCGTTACAACGACCGATTTAAAGCCGTGGGGACAAACGTAAATTTCGTTTCGGTTGCCGACGATTACCTTTCTGTGCGTACGTACGAAAGAGGGGTAGAAGGTGAAACCTTGGCATGTGGCACTGGTGTAACGGCGGTAGCTCTTGTTGCTCATTTAAAAGGAAAAAATACCAACGACTGCTCTTCGCGCATACAGGTCAAAGGAGGGGAGTTAGTGGTGGCATACTCAAAGGAAGATACAGGCTTTAGCAATATTTGGCTTAAAGGACCTGCCGAGCAGGTTTTTTCCGGAGATTATGTAATTGAGGTATAACCCAAGTGTCTTTCAGATAAAAGCGCTACTAGTACAAGGGTTATTATTAGTCCAAGGTAATTTTCCAGAAGCTTAAAAGTGCGTTTCCTAAGAAAATAATGATATTCAACAAACTTTTGGAATAAGCTCTTTGGGAATATTTAGTGGATATAACTAATCGACTAAAAAAAAAAGCCTTAACACACAGTGCAGAGGCTTTTGTACTATCGTATTTCGTTTGATTTAGGTAGTTAATTAATCCGCATAACCAACTGATTTAATTGTTTCTAGCTTTTTTCACACCATTACTTATTTCAATCCAAAAAAGCCAAAAGGAAGAAGGCAAGTCTACAATTTCTAATTACGACTTAACTAGCTCGTTGTTTAAACGCTTAAGGTTAAACGGTAGGATGATACTTTGCTTGCGGTGAGTCCATTTTAAAAGAATAAAATAGAGCCAGTGCACTGATAGTTAGGGTCCCAATACCCAAAACACCCGACTTACTGAGTAAAGAAAATAGATCAGCACCCCAAAGGTCATTACCAAATGAAGCAATTAAAAACCATGCGGTTAGAAATATGCTCCCAATCCCAATCGCATATTTTTTCATTTGTAACAGCTCTTTTACCATAAAACCAATTAATGGAAGCACAAATAAAAAGTGTTCAGTATCCGTAATTAAAAAGCAGGGCACTAAGGCTATGGTAAGAAAATAGTGCACGTAGTATTTTTTATCACGGACAGAGGGTGCGATTGAATTTAATTCAAAAAAATTATTTAATCCATTTGAAATCCAGTAGGCTAAAAAGAGTAAAATATTACTTACAATAAGCAGTAACATTGCAGTTTTTGTGCCCATAGAAAATCCAGTTAATGCATAAAGCAAGGAGTCAATATTGTGCGAGCTGGTCAAATAATTTGAATGCGCTTGAATGGATTGTATCCAATTTTGATGAATAAGCGAGGCATTATCTATTCCAACTACAATACATAAAATGGCAATAAGCCCAACAACAGAAAACCCTGATTTCAGTATGGTTTTCCATTTGCCATTAAGGGCTAAGGGCAAAAATAAAAGAGCAAAGTAGGGTTTTGTAAGGATTACAAAGGCGAGAATAAATCCAGTCATGTTATCTCTTTTACCGGCATATTTAAAAATAACAAAGCAGAGCAACAGTAGTAAAAGATTGGTGTTGCCCAAGTGCAGTTCTCGAATCAAATGCACGGTAACAGATAGAAATAAAAACAAAGCAATTCCAAGTTTCTTTATCTGGTAATTTAACTTCGGAAAACAGAAGTCAGTAATTGTTTTTATCAAAACTGAACTGCATATACTCAAAAATAGAAAATAGACACTGAGGGCAACATTAAAAGGCATTGCAGCGAAAGGAATGAAAAACAGTAAGGTTTCGGGTGAGTATTTGTAAAATCCAGTTTGCAGCCCAAAATATTTTCCGTAAACCTGTTCATTTGCCAACAGGGCGCCGCATGCCTCGTAAAACACTTTAAAATCATTCAGCCAAAGTCTACCGTTGATAAACTCAAAACAATACATAGTAATGAAGAAGCCAATAATTAGGGCTGTAAACCACCGACTGTATGACTCCTTGAAATAATTATGAAATAGCCTACTCACGCTGCTTTTTAACAAAAAAAAGCCTCAACAAAACTTGTTGAGGCTTTTGATTAGTACTCGTTTATTATCAATTTTAGTTATTCAACATCACCGGCATAACCAACATCAGAAGGTTTTCGTTTTCGTCGTTACCCTCAGCAGGCAAAAGCAATCCGGCTCTATTCGATGCCGACATTTCTAAAGAAACGTTTTCGGTTTCTATGTTGCTTAACATTTCAATCAAAAACCGAGAATTGAAACCTATTTCGATATCTTCTCCTTGGTGATCACAAGTTAAGCGTTCGTTCGCTTCATTAGAAAAATCCAAATCTTCGGCAGATACGCTGAGCTCGTTGCCTGAAATTTTCAAGCGCACTTGGTGCGTTGTTTTATTACTGAAGATGGATATTCGTTTGATAGAACTTAAAAATGCTGCTTTTTCTATTACTACCTTATTTGGGTTTTCTTTCGGTATTACCGCATCGTAATTGGGATATTTACCGTCTATCAATCGACAAATCAACGTGATTTGCTCAAACTCAAAGTAGGCATTGGTATCCGTATACTTTACTTCTACATCACCGTCTACATTAGAGAGTAGGCCCTTCAGCAAGTTTGATGGCTTTTTCGGTAAGATAAACGAAGCGCCTTTTTTCGCTTTGGCGTCGGTTCTTTTATAGCGTACTAATTTGTGTGCATCGGTAGCCACAAAAGTTACGTTGTCGCTATTCAACTCAAAAAACACACCCGACATTACAGGTCTTAATTCATCGTTTCCGCTGGCAAAAAGCGTTTTATTCACTGCATTAAACAGAATGTCAGCACTCAAGGTAATGGAAGAAGGTGACTCCAAGTCTGGAGTTTTTGGAAACTCTTCGCCATTTTGACCCGCTAGTTTGTATTTTCCATTGTCAGTAGCTACTTCTATCCCAAAGGTGTCTTCCGACACATTAAATGTTAAGGGTTGTTCTGGAAATGTTTTCAGCGTGTCCAACAAAAGTTTTGCAGGAATGGCTATGCTGCCGTCTTTGTCCGACTTATCCAATTTTATTTCCGTAAAAATGGTACTCTCAAGGTCTGAGGCAGATACGGTTAAAGCACCCTTTTTTATCTCAAATAAAAAATTATCGAGAATGGGTAAGGTATTCGAGGAGTTGAGCACTCCAGCGATGGCACTTAACTCTTTAAGCAAGTGAGCACTTGATACAATGAATTTCATATTCTATCTTTATTTATCAGTTTCACAAATTTATCTTAAAGCGCGCCTGAGTCAAAGTATAACAGCCGCGCGCACCGGGTACTTTTCAACAAGTTATGAGGGGGGTGTAAAATCCTGTAACTCCAGTGTTAATGGGTCAAATACGAAGTATTGTATGATCACAAATTCGTCGTTGTTAATTGTTGCGTACATGCGTTCCAAGTCATGCGGTATCTCATTCCCTTCCCAATCTTCAGCATCATCTTTTATAGGCTTTAAAAATGCTTTAACCTCGGTTACTTGACCAGACTCCGTCTCTAAACGCCAAATGGTTTGCACTGGCGTTGAGTTAACAATACTGTCTCGAAAGGCCTTTGTTTTGGTTTCCTCGTAACCCTCAAAACTTATTTTTCTAAAGCGCTTTAAATAGTCATATATGCCGGTCATAGTGGGTAAATCTACATATTTCCCATTGCCATCCTTAAGCATGTACTCACTATCAGAAACTTTACTTATCTCAAAGGATTTTTTAGGCTCTAAAGGGTATTCTACTTTTACGTTTTTTATCTTGGTAACTTGTTCGCCAGGGAAGTACCAAATGGTGTTGTCCTTCCAATCGTTTACACGGGGAGAGTACCTACTTTGAATAAAGCCGTAATGTCCCTCAATGTGCATTAAAAACGGTACGCTTGATGCTTCCAAGAGCATGTAGGTTCCGGTGTTGTCTTGGTTAGATCCGCCAACGTAGTACACCTTGGTAGGTTCATCTGAATCGTTTTGGTAGATTTCAACCTTGGTGGAATTACCGGCCAATTGTTTTACGGTGTATTCAAACCTTGACTTGGATACTGGAGCTCTTACCGTAACTTCTTTTATCGTTTTGAGCAAGTTGATAACGACATCTTGTCTTGCTTTAAAGTTTTTATTGACCATCCACTGATTGGCATCAATGCGCTCGAGTAAGACGTTGTTGTTTGATTTATCGCTCAAAAAAACTTTGGTAATACTGGCTGTATCCTCCACAGCAAAGTTGCTCAGCTGAGTTTTGATAGTGCTCGATGAATTCTTACTGCCCAAATAGATGGCCACAGAAAGCGCAACTAGCGCAAGTACTAAACCGATGAGTGTTTTTGTTTTCATTTTTTAATTCCGTATAACCTTTTGCGCATATAAAAGAATCCCAACCCGAATAGTATGATTACCAAAATCGGAACAGCTATGTTTATCAGTTGCCATTTGCTCTTTTCGTTTTCCGTTCGGGTTCTGTCTAAGAGTCTAATTTTAAACTCTTTTGCACGAACTTCTAGCAGGCCACTATCGTCGAGCAAATAGTTTAAGCAATTGAGCAAAAAGTCTTTGTTTGCGTAAATTCTTCGGGTAAATTTATCGTAGCCTAAAGCAAAAAACTCACCGCGTTCTTCGTTTACTTCGTTTTTAATGATGTCCGCGTCCGATAGGAATATTTGACTAGTTGGCACACTTTTTTCCTTGAATGCGATGGCTGGATTGTTCAATATTTTCTTTGGAATCCTATTAGTAAAATTGGAATTGAATTTACCTTCAACAAGCACTCCAATTTTTTGTGGTCCATTATTGTACTGTCTTTTGTCGGGTTTGGTTCGCAACAGGTTAAAGCTGATTCTTGCAGGTGTACTTACCAACTTTGAGTAGTTGGAAGAGGACAATAATGTAGTTTTTTTCAAACTGTCTCTTTTTCCTACGTAATCGATACTCGATGCAAAGCGGATCGCAATGGCGTCCAGGTTTTTTACAATTGGATTTTTTGCTTTGCTCATTACCATTGGAAAATACGGCCATGGAAAGAATTCCTGCCGTGGTGCATTTCCTATTTGTCCCGTTACTATTGGTATGGGCAAGGACTGCATGTCCATAATTAAATCTCGATTTACTCTAACTCCGTATTTGAAAAGGATGTCATCCAAATTCAAATCCCTGGGTATCGATAAGGTAGTTGAATTCCCTTTTAAACTGTCCATTGTAGCAAGGACCGGTTCGTACATCCATACCACTGAGCCGCCTTTCATTATAAATTGGTCAATGATAAACTTGTCTTTATCGTCAAAAGCAGAGTCGGGCCCAGCTATTATCAATGCATCAAACAGTTTCAATGCATTCAACTGACCATTAATCGTAACGTGGCTCACGCCATAAAATTCGCTCAACGACTTTTCAAAGTCGGCTACCTCAAGTTCTGTATGCTCTCCATGACCATGAATGAAAGCAATTTGTTTTTTGGAAATTGTGGTAATACTTTTTAGCACACTGGCAAATTCGTATTCTAGTTGTTGCACCGAATTATTGATCATAATGGCTTCCGGTACTCCTATTTGAGACTTTAGAATTTGCCAAGGAATAGTGCGGTCTCTATAGGTAACGAGCGCGCCTGCAAAGATTACTTTTTCAGATGCTTCCTCAACAGATTGTTTTCTCAGCGTTGTAGGTTTTAAACCTTCCTTTATCAATTTCTGATAAACTTTTTGCCGCTCTTTTTCATTTACGTCTGCACTAGGATCTATGAATTCGTATTGCAAATTATCGCCAGCGTAAGCTCTAAATTCATCCAGTAATTCTTTTGTAGCGTCTCTCAGCCGTTTGTAGTCTGCAGGTAAATCTCCTTCTAAATAAACGCGAACGAATACAATGTCTTCCAACTCTTCTGCTTGACTTTCAGAAACTTCGGAAAGCGAGTAACGTTTGTCTGAGGTAAGGTCAAGCCGTTCAAAATAAAGGCTGCCCGCTATGTTCAGTAGCACTAGCACCACAAAACCCAGCAGAATACTGATGATATCGTTGGATTTTTTACCCATTACCATTTTCGAGTGTCTAGCTTCAACTTTGTAAACATTAAGAATAAGGTGATTAAACTAATGAAGTAAATGACATCTCTGCTGTCAATTACACCTCTACTCATGGATATGTAATGCTCGTTTACACCCAATTTCAGTATGACGTGATCGGCAATTCCAAAAAGCTCCAAACTACTGAGCGACTCAAAACCAACATAAACGAAGAAGCACATGAACAGTGCGGTGACAAAACTGACAATTTGATTGTTGCTGATACTTGAGGCAAATAGCCCGATGGATATGAAGCCAGATGCCAAAAACAACAAACCGAGATAAGAGCCCCACATTGCGCCTGTATCTACATTGTTTTTTGGTAAACCCAATTCGCTTACCGTAAAATAATAAACCAACGTTGGTAGTAAAGAGAACATAACCAAAAGCACACCCGCTAGATATTTACTCCAAACGATTTGCCACTCGGAGAGCGGCTTGGTAAGCAGTAACTCTATGGTTCCTTGTCGCTGTTCTTCAGAAAACATGCGCATGGTTACCGCAGGAGCTAAGAACATAAACACCCACGGAGCTAAAACAAAAAGGGAGTCAATGTTTGCATAGCCCGCGTCTAGTATGTTGTATTCGCCCGGAAAAACCCATAGAAAAAGACCAACAACCAGCAAAAAAATGACAATAACCATATACCCAATTAAGGAATTCAGGAAATCGTTTATCTCTTTTCTAAGTAGGACAAGCATTTGCGCCAGATTTGGCGGTCAAAATTAGAATAAAATACAAGGGAGAAAATGGAGTTCTGTAAAGAATTCTAAAAGGGGGCATTTCGGGTGTAAACTGCATTTTAGTCGTGGAGTTTAAAAATGCAATTTGCCAGATTTTAGGCAACTGAAAACATATGTTACCCTTACATTTGCAACCAATTTGAACGATATGACTGTACAAAAATTTGGCGGTACATCCGTAGGCTCTCCAGAAAGAATGAAGTCAATAGCTGAACTCATTTCTGGTGGTGGAAGAAAGTTGGTGGTATTATCGGCCGTTTCGGGCACTACCAATACGTTGGTAGAAATATGCACCGCTTTGCACAAAAAGGATGAGAAAGAAGCCCTTCACCTGGTGAATACCTTGGATCAATTGTACCGGGAATTTATTCAGAAACTAATTGGCGATGACCAGTATCAGGGAGAAACTTTAGAAATTGTAGAGGCCTACTTAAACGGCATTCGTTCGTACTCAAAAAAACTGTTTAGTCCTTTTATTGAACGTTCAATTTTGGCACAGGGTGAGTTAATTTCAACGAATATTTTTCACCAATACCTGAAGAGCGAAGGAAAAAAATCCATACTGCTTAATGCGCTGGACTTTATGCGCACTGACAATAGTGGCGAACCCGATCAAAAGTTTATTGAAGAGAACTTGCAGTTTGAGTTATCCAAGTACCCTAAAAAGAATCTGTTTATTGTACAAGGTTATATCTGCAGAAATGCTTTTGGCGAAATCGATAACCTGAAAAGGGGAGGATCGGATTACAGTGCCTCATTAATTGGTGCAGCTATTCAAGCAGAGCGTATCGAAATTTGGACTGACATAGACGGAATGCACAATAACGATCCTAGAATCGTTTCAGAAACTCGACCGATTCAAGATTTGTCGTTTAAAGAAGCTGCTGAACTTGCCTATTTTGGAGCAAAAATTTTGCATCCAGCAAGCATTCGACCAGCCGAGGAAAAAAATATACCCGTTTGGTTAAAAAACACCTTAGAACCCGAAGCACACGGAACACTTATTCATGGCGAGAGCAAGACCAAAGGATTTAAAGCGGTAGCGGCCAAAGACGGCATTACGGCCATTAAAATTCGATCGGGTAGAATGCTTATGGCCTATGGATTTCTGCGCAATGTGTTTGAGGTGTTTGAGCGATTTAAAACGCCTATTGATATGATTACCACATCGGAGGTGGCCGTTTCTGTTACGATTGACGACCTCACAAATATTGAAGGTATTGTAAAAGAACTGAAGAATTTTGGTAAAGTTGAGGTAGATCAAGAACAAACGATTGTCTGTGTTGTTGGAGATTATTCGGCAGAGGGAAAGGGTTACGCCAGTTTAATTTTTAACGCCTTAAACGATATTCCTATTCGCATGATTTCATATGGTGGCAGCAATCACAATGTATCCTTGTTGATAAAGACAGAATCAAAAAAAGAAGCGTTAACTGCATTGAATAAAGGTGTTTTTAATCTGTAACCATGAACTCTAAACTCATCGACAAATTTGGAGTTCAAGACACTCCGTTTTTCTATTACGATTTAAAACTTCTAAAGTCCAATATCGAGTCGCTCAAAACCGCAGCCGACAAATATGGATTTCACGTACACTATGCCATAAAGGCCAATGCAAATTCACGCGTATTGGAACTTATTAGTGAAAGTGGGCTAGGGGCTGATTGTGTAAGCGGAAATGAGATAAAAGCTTCAATTGAATCGGGTTTTTCTCCCAAAGAGGTTGTTTTTGCAGGTGTTGGAAAAAGCGATAAGGAAATAAACTACGCTTTATCGAAAAATATTTTTTGTTTCAATTGCGAGAGTATCCAAGAAATTGAAGTCATCAATGAATTGGCAGAACGTCAGGATAAGGTGGCCAAAATTGCCCTGCGATTGAATCCAAATGTAAATGCTTACACTCATGCATACATCACCACCGGGCTGGATGAGAATAAATTCGGCATTAATTCCTCGCAATTGGATGAGGTAATAGAAGTGGTCGCCAACTCAAAAAACATCGAGTTGATCGGTTTGCATTTTCACATTGGGTCTCAAATTACAGACCTCACACCGTTTAGGAACCTATGCAACAAAGTGAATGAACTGCAAGAGTGGTTTTTGACACGGAACATCAAGATTCAGCACATAAACGTTGGTGGAGGTTTGGGTATTGATTATCAAACGCCAGATTTGCACCCGCATCCGCCTTACGAGGAGTATTTCAGCATTTTTAACGAGTTTTTGGAATTGCAGCCGGGCCAAGAAGTACATTTTGAATTGGGGCGAGCAATTACAGGAAATATGGGTACATTGGTGAGTCGTGTTTTGTACGTGAAAAAAGGAATCAATACCAATTTTTTGATTTTAGATGCCGGAATGACTGAATTGATACGACCCGCTTTGTACCAATCCTATCATAAAATTGAAAATTTATCGAAACGTCATTTGGATAACTTGCCAAGGTTGAAATACGACGTAGTTGGACCTATTTGTGAATCTTCTGATTGTTTTGGAAAAGATGTGTCTCTAGAAGAAACAGAACGAGGAGATTTAATAGGGATACGATCTGCGGGGGCTTATGGAGAGGTTATGGTATCATCTTATAACCTTAGAGATAAGGCTAAGGTGTTGTTTTAGTTTTGAAAGTTGAATGCTTTGGGCTATTTTAGTCGAATGAAATCGATTCAATCCCTTAGTTTACTATTCCTCGTTATGTTGTTTTCATCTTGTTCAATAGGTGAAAAGCAAATGAAAAATCGCTCTGTATTTGCAAAACGTCAGCATCTCAAAGGTGTCCATTTTAGAGGTTTTAATAAGCACGATGTTGCAGAGAAACAAACCAATAGAGCAGAGCACAGTAAAGCAACACCAAGTAAGGTTTTAAAATTAAAGACTGCTTCAGTGGATCCGATTCCTGTGGAAAAAGAGCCTGCGTATTTGGTCAAACCTTCCAATGAACAGGAGGTGCTCATAGCCTCGAAGGAAATGATGACCGAGCGACTGAAAACAAATACAGTACCGTTAGTAAAAAACGAGGGTACGATGAACTCCTTGATTTCCGCCAATGTTGAAGAGTCTGCAGCAGTAAATGCAAGTCCTTCGACGGTTAATGCAACCAGTCAAGCCGCTTCAGCGGGTGTACTAAAGATCGTTCTAGTTACTTTAGGCATAGTCACCAGTCTTTTCGGACTTGTACTCCTTGTCGCTGCTATTGCAGTGTATGATGCTATTTAGCTAAAGTAACGTCACTCTGCTTATCTTCACCCTTTGGTGCTTTTTTATTGTAGGGTGCTTCTTTTTGCCGAATTAATAGATTACCATTATTGTTATTAAATCTATAGCACAGCAGCGGTTAAATAATGAACCAAACTGGTCTTACCTTGTTATACACTAAAACTAAAACATGAAAAAAATACTAACAAGCATTTTCGTAACTGGTTTAATGCTAGCAAACACAAATATTATGGCACAAGCGTCAATACATGAGTTTAAGGTACCCGGATTAATGGGGGATGAAATAAATTTTGCTGATTACAAAGGCAAAAAGATATTAGTAGTCAATACTGCTTCTAAATGTGGGTTTACGCCCCAGTATGAGCAATTACAAGAGTTGTATTCAAAACACTCGGACAAAGTTGTAGTAGTTGGGTTCCCCGCAAACAATTTTGGTAAGCAAGAGCCTGGGACCAATGATGAAATAGAAACCTTCTGTAAAAAGAACTACGGGGTTACCTTCCCAATGGCGGCTAAGGTTTCTGTAAAAGGTGATGATATTCATCCCATGTTCAGTTGGTTAAACGAGCAAGAAAACCCTGATTTTACAGGAAACATTCGCTGGAACTTTGAAAAATATTTATTCGACGAAGAAGGAAAACTTATCCATCGTTACCGGTCAAAGGCTTCTCCAATGGGAGAGGAGATTTTGGGAGAATTGAAGTAATTATTTACCAAATGAAAAAAGCGGTTGGTTAAAACCCCATTTTTTTCAGTCGCTTTTTCATTTCACAACTTGATTTTGAGCCAATGGGGCTTTCTCAGTGATTCAATTCGTGGTCGTATTGCTCTGTTGATCTAATTATTTAATTCCAAATTTGTTCCCATTTTCTTAAGAACATCGCTTTACAGAAAAATGTACTGTATGATTAGCACTTGTATTGCATTATTCCTATTGCGTTTAAGGGATTAACGAGTGCTCTAGTAAGAAATTTTGCCTAATAATTTCAATAGTTAACTGAATAAATCTAACAATCGAAACCCATCAAATACAGAAGAGTTATTTCTTAACTAGACTGGGTTGTTTCAGTAGATTTTTTCGAAAACACAAACAATCCAAAAATGGTAAATATAGCATTCAAGATAAGCAACTCGAAGCCCAGTGTATAGTTGTAATGCGTTGAAGCATGAGTTTTTATACCATAACAGATTATCGGACTCAAGATACAAATTAGAGGTATAATCTGATCTTTTGAGGTTCTTTTTGATAAAATGCCGAATGCAAACATGCCCAATATTGGACCGTAGGTATATCCAGCGGCAATAAACAGCGCTTTTATCACGCTTTCGTCGTTTATTATTTGAAATATTGAAATAACCACAAGCAGCGCCAAGGACATTCCGATATGCACCATTTTTCTGGTTCGTGCTGGATTTGCATACTTGTTTCTATCAATGCCCAAAATATCTACACAGAAACTAGTTGTTAAGGCGGTTAGGGCGGAGTCTGCACTAGAGTATGCCGCAGCAATTAACCCTAGAATGAATAGTATCCCAACTACCGGACCTAAATAACCTCCCACAGCTAGCATAGGGTAGAGGTAGTCCGCTTTGTTTGGAGGTACTATGCCTTGCTGGTTTACAAACATATAAAGCACCACACCCAATGTTAGGAATAATAGGTTTACAACTACCAGGCTGGTGCTGAACCAAAACATGTTTTTTTGAGCGTCCTTTACATTTCTACAGGTTAAGTTTTTTTGCATCATGTCTTGATCCAAACCGGTCATAGCAATAGCTATAAACGTACCTGCAAGAAATTGCTTCCAAAAGAATTTCCCAGATTTCCAATCATCAAAGAAGAATACTTGACTGTATTCGTGGCCTTGGAGCGTTTCAAAAATGCTTTTTCCTTGGGGTATAATTAAAAGGTCAGAAACGGTATACAAGGTGAAACCAACAGCGGCAAGCATAAAAAATGTTTGTAAGGTATCCGTATAAACAATGGTTTTAATACCTCCCTTAAAGGTGTAAAGCCAGATAAGTATTATGGTGAGTAAAACCGTGACAAAAAATGGCACATCCCATTTTAAGGGCTGGAAAATAGCCAGTTGGAAAACCATCGCAACCAAATACAAACGAAATGATGCACCGAGTATTCTGCTGATAAGGAAGAACCACGCTCCAGTTTTGTATGCTTTAAACCCAAATCTGGACTCTAAGTAACTGTAAATGGAAACCAGATTCATCTTATAATATAATGGCATGAGCACCGCTCCAATAACAAAGTAGCCAACCAAATATCCCAACACCATTTGCATGTAGGAGAATTGACTGGTTGCCACCCATCCCGGCACGGAAATAAATGTAACTCCTGAAAGACTGGTTCCAATCATACCAAAAGCCACAACGTACCATGGAGATTGACGATTACCGGTAAAAAAAGCAGCGTTGGAGTCTCCACGCGCCGTAATTCTTGAGATGCCAATAAGGAAAGCGAAATAGCCTAAAACAAATGCGATAATGATTAATGGAGACATGCAACAAAAGAACGATTCGGCAAAGAGCGAATTCATAAGCCTTGTTATTTTCATTCACATTAAGTAGTTGAATAGCCTAAATTTGTCGCTCATGGAATTACCCTCAAAACATTTAAATGAAGCCGTTGAAGCAATAGCGAGTCTTCCCGGAATTGGAAGGAAATCGGCGTTGCGGTTGGCTTTGAATTTATTGAGGCGAGAAAATAATGAGGTAAACCAATTTGCACAGGCCATTTCGGGAATGAAAGAAAACGTTCGATTCTGCGATACCTGCGGCAATATTTCCGACGGTCCCAAATGCTCCATTTGTTTACAACCCAAGCGCGATCAGTCGCTAATATGTGTGGTGGAAGACCTGAGAGATGTTCTAGCAATTGAATCGACGCAATTGTTTCAAGGCTTATATCATGTGCTAGGCGGTATTATTTCTCCTATGGATGGCGTAGGGCCAAGCGATTTGAATATTCCCTCTTTATTTTCAAGGCTAGAAAACGGAGAAGTATCTGAGGTGATTCTTGCTTTAAACGCAACTATGGAAGGCGATACTACCGCGTTTTATTTGTTCAAAAAACTGGAGACTTTTGATTGTAAAGTCAGTTCCATTGCTCGAGGGGTAAGTATTGGTGACGAATTGCAGTATACCGATGAGATTACATTAGGTAGAAGCATACAGCACCGAACTCCATTTGAGCAGACGCTTTCTAGGTAATAACCTTCTATTTATTTCTGAAGAATATCTGAATCGGGACTCCCGTAAAATCGTAATGCTTTCTCAATTGATTTTCAATAAACCGCTTGTACGGCTCTTTGATGTACTGAGGTAAATTACAATAAAAAGCAAAAGTTGGGTAGCGAACTGGAAGCTGAGTCACGTATTTGATTTTAATGTGTTTGCCTTTCAAAGCAGGCGGTGGGTAATTTTCGATTAATGGTAACATCAAATCATTGAGTTCGCTCGTTTTTATTTTTCGAGCTCTATTTTCGTACACTTTTACTGCTTGCTCTAATGTTCTATGTAGCCGCTGCTTTTCATGCACAGAAATAAATAACACATCAACATCGTCAAATGGAGCCAATTTTTCTTTGATACTTAACTCCATATCGCGTGCCGTGTTGGTCTCTTTTTCTATGAGGTCCCATTTATTAAAGAGTACAACGATTCCTTTGTTATTTTTTTCTGCTAATCCAATAATATTTAAGTCTTGTGCGCTAATGCCTTCCACTGCATCTATCATGACGATACAAACATCGGCACGCTCAAGCGCTTTAATCGCACGCATTACGGAATAGAACTCTAAATCCTCGTTTACTTTTTTCTTTCTGCGAATGCCTGCGGTATCCACTAAAACAAAGTCAAAACCAAAGGCATTAAAGTGAATGTCATTGGTATCCCTTGTAGTGCCGGCAATATCTGTTACTATATTTCTTTCTTTGCCAATTAAGGAATTGATCAAAGAGGATTTTCCTGCATTTGGGCGCCCAACGACAGCAAAACGTGGCAATCCTTCAAATTCATCAACGAACTCAGTATCCGGCAATTCTTTTACAATGTCATCCAAAACATCACCCGTACCTGAACCATTGATGGAAGAAACACAATAATACTCTCCTAAACCTAAGCCGTAAAATTCCACCGCGTCATTTGCTCGCTGATGGTTGTCTACCTTATTCACGACAAGGAAAACTTTTTTATCCGATTGCCTAAGTAGATGAGCAACTTCTTGATCCAAATCCACAATTCCCGTTAATACATCAACCACAAAAACAATTACTTGAGCTTCATCAATGGCAATGCGTACCTGTTTTCGAATCTCTGCATCAAAAATATCGTCAGAGTCTTTTACATACCCTCCAGTATCAACGACCGTAAAGTCTTTTCCATTCCAGTTGGTTTTGCCGTAATGCCTATCCCTAGTTACTCCACTAAACTCGTCTACAATAGCGTCTCTAGTGCCCACTAGACGGTTATAAAACGTTGATTTTCCTACGTTTGGACGACCTACTATTGCTACTACGGAATTCATATGCTAAATTTTTTGCAAAGAAACTATTTTTAAGCTCCTAAAAACGACTTAGTTTAAGTAGCCAAATCGTTTAAGCTCCGGGTTTTTATTTCGCCAATCTTTATTCACCTTCGCATAAATTTCTAGAAAAACCTTTTTTTCTAAAAATGCTTCCATTTCCTTTCTCGCTTCTGTTCCTACGCGCTTTAATCCAAGTCCCTTGTGGCCAATCAAGATGCCTTTCTGACTTTCTCGCTCCACATAAATTTCTGCCCTGATACGCGTAATATCTGGTTCTTCTTTAAATTCCTCTATTACTACTTCACAGGCGTAGGGTATTTCCTTTTTGTAGTGTACAAATATTTTTTCACGAATTATTTCAGACATAAAGAAGCGCATGGGTTTGTCTGTTATTTCATCTTTGGGAAAGTAGGCAGGAGAAGGGGGCAGCTTATTTATAATGTGATCCCATACCGACTGTACATTGGCTCCGTGTAACGCAGAAATTGGAATTATAGAAGCGTTTGGTAACCTTTCTTTCCAAAGTTCTACCTGTGCTTCCAAGGTTTCTTGATCCGACAAGTCAATTTTATTTAACACAACGATTACAGGAATATCCATGAGCTGTACTTTCCTGAAAATCTCTTCGTTTTTTATTTTGGTTTCTCCTACTTCGCTCACAAACAGGAGTATGTCTGCATCTTGCAAGGAGGATTCTACAAAGCTCATCATTCCTTCATGCATTTTATAGGCAGGAGTGAGAATTCCGGGTGTATCGGAATACACGATTTGAAAATCATCACCCGAGACTATTCCTTGTATTCTATGCCGCGTAGTTTGTGCTTTTGAGGTGATGATGGATAGTTTTTCACCAACTAACTTATTCATTAGCGTACTCTTACCTACATTGGGGTTTCCAATAATGTTGACGAATCCGGCTTTGTGTGTCATATTTAAGTTTTTATTCATTGGCGAAATTAAAAGAAAGTATATATTTGCAGCCGCGAAAGCAACCAAACTAACAACAACATATCGCGGGGTGGAGCAGTTGGTAGCTCGTCGGGCTCATAACCCGAAGGTCGCAGGTTCGAGTCCTGTCCCCGCAACTACAAAGCCCGGTTTAGCTGGGCTTTTTTATTTTATGGCGATCAATATGGAAGAATACGTGGTTTATGTGTTGAAGTCAGAAAACTTTGATAAACGCTATATTGGCTACACGAGCAGTTTAATAAATAGATTCAAGTCTCATAACCAACTGTCAACCAAAGGATGGACGATTAAATATCGTCCATGGAAAGTACTTCATGTTGAATTTTACAGAACGAAAAAGGAAGCTATTACAAGAGAAAAGTTTTTGAAATCAGGCCAGGGTAGGGAATGGTTGAGTTCAAATATTGCAGGTTATTAGGTGGGCTCTTATCCGCCTGCGGCGGACGCAGGTTCGAGTCCTGTCCCCGCAACTACAAAGCCCGGTTCAGCTGGGCTTTTTTATTTTATGGCGATCAATATGGAAGAATATGTAGTTTATGTACTGAATTCAGAAAACTTTGATAAACGCTATATTGGCTACACGAGTAGTTTAATAAATAGATTCAAGTCTCATAACATATTGGGAACCAAAGGATGGACGATTAAATACCGTCCATGGAAAGTACTTTATGTTGAATTTTTCAGGACGAAACAGGAAGCTATTACAAGAGAAAAGTTTTTGAAATCAGGCCAGGGTAGGGAATGGTTGAGTTCAAATATTTCAGGGTCTTGAGTTAGCTCATATCCGCCTGCGGTGGACGCAGGTTCGAGTCCTGTCCCCGCAACTACAAAAGCCCGGTTTAGCTGGGCTTTTTTGTTTACAGGCATTTGAAGAACTTGAGGTTTCGATTTACAACGAGTATTTTACTTTTCAAGTTAATGAACAATTGAATGTGACTTATTTCACCATTTGTCTCTGATTACGTTGATTTACGGTTTATTTTTGGAGCATATTAAAAAAAAATAATTATGAAAAATTTGTTATTAGCTGGTGCTCTAGGAGCAATGGTATTTGGATTTTCTTCTTGTAAGAAAGATTATAACTGTGATTGTACAGCTTCATTTTTAGGAGTTACTTCAGATACTACTGTATCTATTGGTAAATTATCTAAGAAAGATGCAGAATCACAATGTGAAACTGAAGCTACATCTTTAGGTCAGGGAATAATTCCTGTAACTTGCGATGCAGTTGCACAATAGAAGGGAATACCTCTCAATTTAAAAGGTGCTTCGGCATCTTTTTTTTTGCGGTGTTCTAAATAATTATTTATTTTCGCCGCAATTCTAACTTATTTAAATTAAAAAAATTATGAAAAAAGTTTTATCATTAGCAGCAGCAGGATTAATGATTGTAGGTATGTCTTCTTGCAAGAAAGATTACACATGTGAGTGTACAACAGATTTCTTAGGAACTCCAATAACTACATCAGGAACAATTAACGATACGAAAAAGAACGCAGAAGAGAAGTGTACTGAAGATAATGGCGCTGGAATTACTTGTGAAATCAAGTAATTATTTCCAAACAAAATTTAAAAGCCGCGTTAAGCGGCTTTTTTTTTGCCTTAATTTGAAAATAAATTGAGTATGGACTTTATCAAGTTTTTAGTTTTAAGCGTTAGTATGCTGGGTTTAGTAGCATGCAAAAAGAACTACGCCTGCGAGTGTTTTGCAGGACAGCAGTCCTTAGGAGCCAAAACACAGAAGCTAAGTAAAGACAAGGCTGAGGTATGGTGCGCAGAAAATGAATTTGAGACAAATGGCATTCCTATTCAGTGCAAGTTGTCAAAAACCAATTGATCCATTATAGTGCTAAGACTTTCAAAGAAATTTATATTCAGATATTTTCTTCAGTTGATTATAGCTGGAGTTTTTATTGCTTCGGCTTGGTTTAAATTAGCTCCTATAGAGCCGTTCGAATTGACCTTAGTAGATTCTGGTTTAATTCCTTGGTCCTTGGCTCCTTATGCAGCAAGACTACTGCTGTCCATGGAAGTGATTATTGGTGTCGCATTATTGGTGAATACTAGATTTACGATATACTTTCTAAAAGCTGCACTTTACCTTACCTTATTCTTTTGTATTTATCTTTTACTGCTCTGGTATTTTAGAGGCAATGACATCAATTGTGGTTGCTTTGGCACTTCACTGTCTTTAACTCCTCTCGAATCCTTAGTAAAGAATGCGTTGCTGATTTTGATCAACTTGGGAGCTTTGCGCTTGTACAGCAAAAACACTTATTCTCTTAAGTGGGCATACGTTGTTGGTGGTATCTCACTATTGATTGCACCTTTTGTTTTAAACCCAGTTGATGGATATTTTTCAAGACCTGATAATACTGAATACCCTTATCCATTAAAAACTGAAATCATTCCTGATACTATTATTGATAAGCTTCCCTATGATTTGAGGCAGGGTGAGCATCTCCTTGCTTTTTTAAGTGTTACCTGTCCTCATTGTAAGGTCGCAGCAAAAAAAATATCGGTCGCCCAAAATCAATACGAATTGCCGCCTGTATTGGCTTTTTTTATCGGAGAGCCTTCAAAAATGGAAAATTTTAAGTTTGAGTCGGGCAGTAATTTACCCTATTTGATGTACAGAGAAAACTCGTTTTTTAAGTTTAATAATGGGGTATTACCGACCATGCTTTTGGTTAAAGACGGACAAGTAATAAAACGTTGGACCGGTTCAAGTTTTTCTTACGAAGAAATAGAGCGTATTCCTGACTATTTGCGCCAAGTAGAGGAGTGACGTCCTATCCGTAAAAGAACGTATTTTTAAAAATACCCGTGCTTTCACTTTTTAAAATGCGTTATACTTGTAAAAACAAAAAATAAATATTATGAAAAAAATTGGGGTATTAGCTGCATCTATTTTTATGCTGGCAGGATTGAGTTCATGTGTAAAAGATTACGATTGTAAATGTGAATCTACTTCAGCAGACGGAACAGTAACTACAAGTACTACAGTTGTAAAAGGCACTAAGAAGACATCTGAATCGCTGTGCGATGAGTTGGATTCTGAAATCGGTTCAGGTATCTTCAAAGTAACTACTGAATGTAGTATCTAGCAACATTGCGATTTGGAAAAAGTATGAAGCCTCTAATTTTTTAGAGGCTTTTTTTTGTGCTATTCCAAGTCAGATAAACTGAAGGTAAATAGACAATCGACATAAAAAAGCTTCAAGAAGAAGTATTGTTGAATTGGTTAATTAGAACTTCCAAATTAACTGACTCTTTATCTCGGTTCGTATTCTCGAGTCTATCTGATCTTTTCCACTTCCAAAATAATCACGATCGGCCAAATAAGTTTGTGCAACTTTAAAATTCAACATAAGCCCATTGTCTAATTTGTAGCGCACCACTCCATACACTCGACTACCGGTAAGGAAATAAGCGGGTACATTAAATTGGTACAATAAATCGTGCTCATAGGCATATATTCTAGCGTCGTAATTTGGAGCTTCGAATAGAGCATAGCGTATTTTAAGCGTCAATTTATTATCTAGTGCATTAAAATACAAGTCGTTATAGTAAAGATATCCAAATGAGGTGTTTTCAGGCGCTTGCTTAAATGTCCGCATTTCTACTCGCGTTCTAAATCCAACACGCTTTGTTAAATCGACTGAATACTGTGCTCTGTAACGGTTGGATTTCTCTTCTGATAGGGTGTTTATTTTCGCTGTTTCCGCAGGCATATTTCGGTCTCTAGTTTCATTTCGATACAATAGAATGATCTCTTGTTTTCGAGTAGGCTTTATGCCTACTTGACCACTAAATTCTTGTCCTTGTGCTGGTGCATCCGCCCTGTATGACAACCAAGGAAATGAGTAAACGTCATAAAAGGCATTGACTACAACCTTTTCAATGGGATAAAGTTCCACCCCAAAATATACACCCGACTCATTGGTAACTCCATTTCGCTCGCCAAATGCATTTCCGTACTGCGATTGATATGAAGCGCTGTAGTGTCTTTGAAGCACGCTCAATTTTAAACGACTATCCAAATTGAGTAAAGCGCCGTTTAATGTGGCAACTCCACCATTCTCACTTTGCGCGGTTTCACCAAAGAAATGAAACTTGCCAATGGTCCATTGATAATCGAGCCCAAAGTTGCTCAATTGGTCCCCTTGAAAAGTATGGTATTGGTAAAATGAAGTATTGCGTTCAAACACATTATCGTAGCTGGATTGAATTCCAATAAAACCAAATTGAAAACCTTTAAAATCAAACCCTAACCTACCGGCAAATACTTGTTCCTCAATGGCATCTTTATCTTCCAATTCTGACGGCATTCTGTGCAAACCACTCAATTGAAACGAGCTAAAGCTAGCACTTTCTTCACCGGTTAAGGTGTCTTGTTCAATATCGATATTGCCGTCTATTTGTTTTTTAGAGTACGCCATCGTTAATTGAATGTTGTCCGTTCCAATTACAGCGGCTGCTCCTCGCAAAAAGAGATTCTCGGCAGCAGAAGTATATGGCCTTATCTGTTGAGCGTATCGTTTCACATTAACCGTTTGTGTGGGAGATTTTCGGAAACCAAAACCAGACCATGCAGTAACCCCTTGCCCCATTTGCAATTGGTAGTCTCCTATAGCTATTTTTTTTATTTTCCCAAAGTCACGTAGAAAAATATGAGCAGAGTAGAAGTCGAAACCGTTGGGTTGTGAGCCTTGAGCAAACTCCTCTCCTGGATCTTTTTCACCTGTAACTCCAGCACTTATTCGGTTGCTGTATCGAAACCTATAACGGGCGTACAATCTGTCTGGGCTACCCAAGTATCGGGCATTTGGGTTCTCTTGTAGGGCTGAATCGCTAATGTCTTGATAGGCTATTGATTCGGGAAAAACCCGGGTATGTCGCAGTATGAGTTCATGCCTTCCATACTTCAAAATATTAGTTGCTCGTACTTTACGCACCGTTTCGATTGGTTTTACCTCAATGAATGGCAAAACTTGCTGGATTACATCTGGCCGAAAACCGTCAATATTTCTCAACTCATAAACACTAGAAAAGCCTCGGTATTTTGATTGGTAATAAAGTAATGACTGTATTTGGAAGTCGTTTAGAAGTTGGAGGTCGATTAAATCTTCTTTTGTGGCGGCATTTAAGTTAATGGGGTGTTCTAAGTAATAATAAAGCTGATCAAACAAGGTGGTAAGGTCGATTTCCTCTGCGTCCAAAGATTGCAGTAAATACTCAATGCGGTCTTCAATAATCTGGGTGGATTCATCTTTATTTAGTTCGTTTTTCTGAGCTAAGGAGGCGTGTCCAAGGAAAAGAAGGGATACCAGCAGTATTTTTTGTATCGCTCTATTCATTTCGGTTAAGTTGCCAGCGAATGGCCATGTTGGGCACAAAACCTAAGGTTTGGTGGTATTCTGACGCTAGCCCTATTTCCCAGTCGTCTAAATGAATTCCAGCTCCAAAAGAAACGTTTCGATTCAAGGAGTTTATACCAAAGCGCACATCAACTTTTTCGTGAACCAAATACTCAATGCCTGCTTTTACATTTATGGCCTGCTCCAGGTCTTTTTCTACCTCAAGTAAGGTTAATAATTTATCGTTAAACGTGTAGGCAATTCCTGTTTTTAGAATGGTCGGAACGCGATCGTTCACCGTTTTATCCAAGCTAGAACGGGTGGGGTTATACACATGTGCTCCAATACTAAGTTCCTCTGTTATTTGTCCTTGCACCCCAAATTGACCGAAAAGAATGCCCTTACTTCCATAAGGTTCTACAAACCGTGTTTGGAGGTAATCCAACTGTAAGCCCATAGAGAGCTTATCACCAAAGGATTTAGCAAAGGCAAGCCCAAACTTATTTTCAGCAAAATCATTGAAACCAAAAGAAGATACACTGGCTCCTATAACTCCAATTTCGTTTATGGGGATGGCAATTGCTGCAGATTTTAGCCCAGTTTCTTTGAGTAAAAAATTGTTTTTGTAGGCGATACCCGCACTTATTTGGCTTATCCTCGCCAGCCCTGCTTGGTTGTGAAAATTAGAAAATACTGTTTGAAAAGTGCTGGTTGCGTTTCCCAATGCTGATGCTCTAGAACCTACCGGGTAATTGTTATTAGCAGCCTCAACTTGCGCTTGCAAGAATATAATAAGTAAAAATACGAGGAGCTTTTTAAACATCTAATTGTCCTTTTTTCGAAAGTTTTTATTCAAAATCAAAAGTCCCTATTTTGCTTCCAACTCTGCAGCTGTATCCATTACTTTTTGTTTTAGAGTCGCTTTGTAGCTTTCCAAACGCGAGTATACTTGAGTATCGTTTGATCCGATAATTTGAGCAGAAAGTAAACCAGCATTTTTTGCTGCATTGAGTGCTACAGTTGCTACAGGGATTCCATTCGGCATTTGCAATATGGAAAGCATACTATCCCAACCGTCAATAGAATTACTGGATTTAATGGGTACGCCAATCACTGGCAGGGAAGTAAGTGATGCAGTCATTCCGGGCAAATGCGCTGCTCCTCCAGCGCCGGCTATGATAGCTTTTAGTCCCCTTTCCTTTGCGTTTTTTGCGTAATCATACATTCTATCGGGGGTGCGGTGTGCAGACACAATGGTAATTTCATAAGGTATTTGTAGCTGATCTAAAATATCTGCTGCGTCCTGCATTACGGGCAAGTCACTTTTACTGCCCATTATTATTCCTACCATATTATTTAAAGTTTTGTTGTCGTTCTACTTCTGATAAAATCATTCCTGCTGCTACTGCCACATTGAGTGAGGCAACCTTTCCACCCATAGGTATTTTAGCAACGGCATTTACTTTTTCTAGGGTTTTGGGGTGCACACCCGTGCCTTCATCGCCCATAATTATTGCCACTGGCCCAGTAAGATCTGCAGTATAAATACTTTCATCTGCTTTTTCAGTGCAAGCCACTAGTTTTACCCCAGCATCTTGAATGAATTGAATGCTACTTCCAAAGTGTATTTCTTTACAAATGGGAAGGTTAAAAATAGCCCCCGCTGAAGTTTTTACAACATCCGCATTAATCGGTACAGAGTTTTTCGCCGGCAGCACAATGGCATGTATACCCATACATTCCGCCGTTCGCACTATGGCCCCAAAGTTTCTCACATCGGTCACACCATCTAAGATTAAAATTCTGGGCTGTACACCTTTGTTTAGTATATCGGGTAAAATTACTTCAATGGATTGATTCGGTATTGGCGAAATAAACCCCACAAAGCCTTGATGGTTTTTTTGTGTAATTCTACTTAATTTCTCCAGTGGAACTTCCTTGAGAACTACTCCAGATTTTCTGGCAAGTTTTTTTAACTCGTAAGCGTTATCTCCTTTAAGGCCTTTTTGAACCAGCAATTTGTCGATGGCTTCGCCTTTTAAAAGCGCTTCTCTTACTGGGTGAATCCCAAAAATTAGGTTTTCGTAATCTTCTCTTTTTTCGCGCATATCAGTAACTGTATACCCTTCCTTGTCTCCAAGTATCTACTGCATTGTACCAAAATGACTTGTACTCTGGGCTTCTTTGCAATCGATA
>CBFIBQ010000023.1:0-51233 GCA_965660875.1 Salibacteraceae bacterium
TTATCTACCAAAATACCCAGGTTTTTCCTATCCCGTTTACTGTATTCTTGAGGGTAGTTTAAGTCATATCGACCAGTTTTCGTATTTATTGCAGCGATTACAAAGTCGCGTTTACTTTTTCTCCATTTCGCCTTTTTTCCTCGAGTATCGGTTGGGTCTTGCTCACTGAATATGCGTTGTGTTGAGTATAAAATGAAATCCTTATCTCCTTTTTCATTTCGATAAAGAAACACAGATTTTCTATCCCATACAGCAGGGCTTCCGCTGGACCAATGTGTTTTTTTTCGAATGGTATTAAAAAAATCGAAGCTGCCATCTTCCTCCACTTTAAAGTAAAATAAGCTGCCACGTACCGAGTGATAAGTGTTATAAGTCATGCCATTTTGATCGGAACTTTGTGTGATATAGTTTTCTATTGGCTCGCAGTAAGCGGTAATTTCTTTAGTTTCTAAATCAACAATTACTTCACTTATTTGAAAAGACTCGTTTATGCTTTCTCTCTTAGTTTCTTTTTTGCGTTTGCGCCTGTTCAAAAGTGTGTTCTGACTGTTTACTTTATATAGGAATGCATCGGGAAAAACAGTCGATTTGCTTAATTCAGTTTTTCCACTTTTTACATCCACGCGCTTGTAAAATACACCATGAAGTTCGTTTCCTTTTCTTTCCTTTTCTCTGTTGGAGTAAAAACCAGTAACAAATATTTTTTTGCCGTCGGCGTACCAACTAAAATTATCCACATTTTTACTTCCCTTCAGTTTTATGGGCACTTCAAGAATTGCTTCAGTCATAGGGTCAATTACCAGCACAGACATGTAGGAGTCATCTGCAAATCGGTCTTTTTTGTTTCTCCCACTGTTGGTGGTTTTGATTTCTGTTTCAGCTTTGACATTTATACTGGTTATTATTTTTCCCTCATCAGATAAGGACAGACTGCGCGCATAAGCCTGCTCCTTTTTATTGAATATGCGACCAGAATTAGCACTCGGCTGTTTGGGTAAATAAACCCTTCCTTTTCTTACCAAATTAAAACCATCATCTAACTCGCGATATTCAACAAATAGCTTTTCGCTGCCGCCGTTATAATTCAATGTAGTTAAAATGGTGTTGGGGTATTCGTCATTCGCTAGGCCCACAAAACGTCGTTCGTCGGAATCATAGGTCAGTACTTTTTCAAACCTGCGTTCTTGGTTCAGATTCAAATCATACCTGCCCAGATACACGTCTCGAATGCCTTTTCTGCCTTTTGTAAGAAAAAAGAACTGTAGGCCATTTTTGGTGAGCAAATAATCGTTCAAAACGTAATCTTTATAAGACTTGACTAACGCTTTGTTATCCACGTTAATTAAGGGTTTTGATTGAATAAAGCTCATATCCGAGCTCTTGTACATTTTGATATACAACGAAGGCAGCGTGGATATTTTAACGGGCTCCGTCGAATACATTACGTAGTAAACCCCATTTATTTCCCCCAGCATTTTTTCTAAATACACCCTTGGCTTTTTGTGTTTGAAAACAGGCGATGTTATGATTTTAGGATCTTTTTGACCGGTCAAAAAAAGAACCGAGAAAGAAAGTAAAATACTTGCAAAAAACCGTCTATTGAATGGGTGCATAACTATTGAAAACTGTTGAATGAACACATGAGTTTCAAACGGGCTAAAGTAATGGATGTAGGTAAATGGAAAAAACGCACCCGTGGGCTTACCAACAAAGTGATTTTAGAAAGCTTTAGCTTTTGATTTAAAAGCCCCTTGCTTATTACTCTATTTTTGCTGATTCAAATCGAAAACATGAATATAATTGTTCCAATGGCGGGCATGGGCAAGCGGATGCGGCCACATACTTTAACCGTACCCAAACCGCTTATTCCTTTTGCGGGAAAACCCATTGTCCAAAGACTAGTAGAAGATATCGCCTCTGTAGCGGATGCAGAAATAAATGAAATCGGTTTTATAATTGGTGATTTCGGACAAGCAGTGGAGAAGCAGCTATTGGCAATTGCGAGCAGCTTAGGTGCTCAGGGGAAAATATACTACCAAACAGAAGCATTGGGCACTGCTCACGCCATTTTGTGCGCAAAAGAAAGCTTAACGGGTCCCACTATTGTTGCTTTTGCAGACACCTTGTTTCGTGCCGATTTTAAAATGAATACGCAATCTGATGGTGTGCTGTGGGTATCGCAAATTGACGACCCGAGTGCTTTTGGTGTGGTTAAAGTAAACCAAGAAAATGTGATTACTGATTTTGTGGAAAAGCCAAAAGATTTTGTCTCTGACTTAGCCATGATCGGTATTTATTATTTCAAATCGGGAGAAACCCTTAGGGCAGAATGTCAGCACTTGATTGACAATGACATTATTAACGATGGCGAATATCAGTTGCCTGATGCGCTGAGAAATATGACAGCCAAAGGCATGAAGTTTAACCCGGGTAAGGTGCAAGATTGGTTGGATTGCGGAAATAAAAACGCAACGGTAGACAGTAATCAACGAGTGCTCAATTTTATAGCTGATGAATTGTCGATACCGGCAAGTGCAAGCATAGAAAACTCTACCATTATTCAACCCTGTTACATTGCCGAAAACGCGGTAATCACCAACTCCGTTGTAGGTCCGCATGTAAGCGTTGGAAACGGAACGGTTATTGAAAACTCGGTGGTAAAAAACACCATCATTCAGACAAATTCGGAAGTAAAACAAGTAGTAATTGACAATTCTATGATTGGTCATTTCTCTAAATACCACAACAGTTTTGATGACCTTAGTTTAGGTGATTACAGCACAGTATCGAACTAATTGAGTGTACTTAATAAAATAGCAAGCGGTGTATTAATCGCTAGTTTGTCGATAGTTTTCTTGTCGTCTTGTAACAGTGGTAAAAATGCCGCTAAAAAACAAGATGTAAAGGAAAGTACTAGCCTCTCGCAATCTGACGAAATCAAGTTGAAAAACTACTTTTTTGAGGCGAGCAGAGAAAAGGCGTTGAGTAATTTTGCCGCTGCACAAAAGTATTACGAGCAGTGCCTGTCTATCGACCCGAATCACAGCGCCAGTATTTTTGAATTGGCCAGCATTTACCAAGCGCAATCGAGGTATGCAGATGCAGTCCTGTTTTTGGAGCGGGCAGTAGCCTTAGAGCCAGATAATAAGTGGTACTTGCAATCGTTGGCCATATTGTACGAACAAACCAAACAATACGAAAAGGGGTCTGAGACCTACAATAGATTGATCTCGATTCACCCTAAGGAACTGAGCTATTATGAAGGAGAAGCCCGAATGTACTTGTACCAAAATGACCTAAAAAAAGCGATTAAAACCTACGATAAAATTGAAGCGGAATTTGGGCTTTTGGAACCTGTAAGTATGCAAAAGCAGCAGGTATTACTCAGTGTAAAGAAATTCGACGATGCCATTGCTGAAGCAAAAAAGTTGCTCGAATCGGCACCAAATACCGCCAAGTATTACAATAACTTAGCGAGTGTATACCGCAAAGCAGGAAAACAAAAAGAGGCGAGTGAAACCTACAAGAAACTGCTTGAAATTGAACCAGATAATGCAATAGTTCAGCTTTCTATGGCTACCTATTATCTAGAAGAAGGAAATCGTGAAAAAGGTGAGGACTTATTGCGCAAAGCTTTTAGAAACCCCGACTTAGATTACGAGAGTAAAACGCGATTGATGCTGAACAGTGTAATGAAGCAAAATCAGCAGACGGGTGAGATCGATCAATTGACATTTGAATTGATTGACTCCATGAAACTCGCTCATCCAAAAAACCCTCAAGTCTTTGCCATTGAGGCCGATTTATTGTACGAAAGCAAGCAGGTAGACAAATCACTAAAGGCATACAAAAAGAGCATTGAGTTAGATTCCAGTCAATTTCTAGTGTGGAACCGAATACTCTTCATTCACTCTGAGCAAGAAAACTGGTTGAGCATGTATCAAGACGGAACCGCAGCTATTGAATTATTCCCCAATCAAGGTACCCTGTACTACCTTGCAGGTATTGGAGCGAACCAGATTAAAAACTACCCGGAAGCGATTCGTATATTGAATACGGGCAAAGATTTTATTATTGACAACAACGAACTGCTTATCCAAGTATACTCTACCTTAGGCGAGGCCTACAACAACACGGAAGAGTATAAAAAATCGGATGCAAGCTTTGACAAATGTTTGAAGTTGGACCCAAACAATATTTTGGTATTGAACAACTACAGCTACTACCTCTCACTGAGGAATGAGCAGCTTGAAAAAGCAAAGAAAATGTCCAAAAAAACGATTGAGCAAGAACCAGAATCTGCCATTTATTTAGATACCTATGCTTGGATTTTGTTCATGAACAAAGAGTATGAAGAAGCCAAAAAATACATGGAATTGGCTTTGAATAATGGAGGGAACACCCAAGGGGTATTGGTAGAGCACTACGGAGATATCTTGTTTAAATTGGGCGATACTGCTGGTGCTCTAAAGCACTGGAACATGGCCAAATCATTAGGGGATGCTTCCGATAAAATAGAGGAGAAGATAAAAACGAAAACCTATATTCCGGAGTAATGAGTCGCTTGTCAACGGTTGTTTTATTATGGGCTACAGTATTGCTTTTTTCTTGTAAAACGTCACAGGAAATTGGACGAACCAAGAGCAAGCTTGAAAAGCTTTCGCCAGAAGAAATAGCTACCAAAAATGCAATTCAACCTAGGCTAGAAAGTGCATTGGCAATAAAGAGTAAGGTTTATTTCAAAACGCCTAAAATGTCGGACTCGTTTAAAATGCACATTCGAATGAAACGCGACAGCATCATTTGGATATCGGCAACTTACTACAAGGTGGAAGTAGCCCGCTTCGTTTTTACACAAGATAGTGTGAAAATGATAGACCGCAAGAATGAAAAGTACTTCGAAGGAGGGTATAACTTTATTCAAAATTTGTACAACGTGCCTTTTAATTTTTCTTCATTGCAAGCCACTATCTTGGGAGAGCCTTTTGACCACACCGGCTACAAAAAAATTAGGGCTTATGTATCCAAAAACAATTATATAGTTGCGGGTTTAAGTGAATTGAAATATCAAAAGCCTAACGGTGACGAAAAAAGCCAACAACAAGTTTTTACAGAGTGGTATTCCGAAAATGACTTTAAACTGCTGAAAAGTAAAATCTCTGAATCCAAAACGAAAAAGAGTTTTACCGCAGAAATAACAGAACGGAAGTTAATTGATGAGGTTTCCATACCTTTAAAAGCAGCCTATGAAGTTAAAGCTGAGGAGCATCTTACGTTTCGATCAGAAAACCTAAAAATAACCCTACCCGAGCGGCAATCCTACCCCTTTAAAATTTCGTCGAAGTATGAGCCGATGTTTTAAACAACTCTATTTAGCAGGGTTTTTCCTGCTTTTTCTGTTCCTAGGCAATGCGCAAACCAGAACAGCTCTAGAAAAGCAAAAGTCAAAAATCCGTAAGGAAATTGACTACAAAAATCAGCTACTAAAAGAAACCAAGAAAACGAAAAAAAAGAGTTTGAACCAATTGGTATTGATTCGAAAAAAAATCAAAAATCGCGAAAACTTAATCAGTACTTTGCGCTCAGAACAGCAGCTTATCGATGGCGAGATTAGCGGAATTAATAGTGAAATCGAGCGCAAGGAAGAAGCGTTGGTCGCGCTTAAGGACGAATACGCAAAAATGATTTATCACGCTTATAAAACACGAAGCTCTTACGATAAAATCATGTTTGTTTTTGCCAGCGAAGATTTCAACCAGGCTTATAAACGATTGAAATACTTACAACAATACAGTCAATTTAGACAGGCGCAGGCCGAACAAATTGCACTAACCAAATTACAGCTGGATAGCCAAATCACGAAGTTGGAGGATAAAAAGGTAGCCAAAGAGCTTATCATTCAAACCAAGCAAAAAGAACGCAACACACTAGCTGAGGATATTGGCGAAAAGCAAAAGATTTTTAACGAATTAAACTCCAAGGAAAAAGAACTGAAGTCGGAGATTAAGAAAAACGAAAAAGAGGCAAGAAAACTTCAAAAAGCCATTCAACGCATAATTGATGAAGAAATAAAAAAGCAAAATAAAGGAGGTAAAGGCAAGTACGTGCTTACGCCCGAAGCAAAAGCGCTATCCAGTAACTTTGAAAACAATAAGGGTAAATTACCTTGGCCAACAGCCAAAGGGGTAGTAACCGCTTATTACGGTGAACATTGGCATCCCGTTTTGAAGGGCATTAAAATTAAAAACAATGGGGTAGACATAAGTACAGACCCTCAAGGCAAAGCCCGCGCGGTTTTTGATGGAGAAGTTTCAGGGGTTATTGTGCTACCCGGAAGTGGAAAAGCTATAATGGTTCGACACGGAGCATACATTAGCGTATATGCTAATTTGCTGGATGTATTTGTTCAAAAAGGCGATAAAATCAGTACCAAGCAAGAAATAGGACTGGCCAAAACGGATGCGCAAAAAGGGCAAACACACATTCATTTCGAACTGTGGAAAGGACAAACCACCATGAATCCAGCGCAGTGGTTGTATCAGTTTAAGTAGACTTTTTAAGGTTACTGTCTGTCTGTCTGTCTGTCTGTCTGTGACTTTTCGGATAATAAATCTAATAATTGTGCATTTTGCTTCTTGAGCAGGTTTATTTCTACACGTAGTGATTCAATCATTTGTTGCATCAAAGTAAACATAGTGGCATCCCTGTCACTTTGAACAAGTACTTGCTCATTTTGAGAAATGGGCTTTTCTTCTAACACCCCTTTTGCTAAGTACAGAATATCAACTTCTAGAATACGAGAAAGCTCAACAATTCTTGACCAATGAACTTTGCAATTACCTGCTTCAAAATTTGAATAGGCTTTTTGGGAAAGACCCAATCGGCCTCCCAAATATTCTTGTGAATAGCCTTTTTTAACTCTTAAATCTTTAATTCTAGTTAGTATCGATTTCATATGTTGGTTTTAGAAGTAATGCTACTTAATTAGAAGCAATACTCCTAAGATAGAAGTATAGCTTCTTGACATTCAACTGATTTCAAACGCTCTTTGCGTTCCAAATTTAATTTAATCAGAATGAAAACAGCAACTTTATCAATACTTCTATCCTTCTTTTATTTAGCGGCAAACGCTCAACAAACCAAATGGGCGATTAACAATCACGTTGTAGATTATCAATCAGGTACAAGTACACCATTGCCTACCACAAACTCGCCCGACCATACGCAAAATGCGGTGCACGATGACCAAGGTATTTTGGAATTGTATGCCGCTGATGGTGCTATATATGACGCAGTAGGGAATTTATTGGTGCAACAGTTTAATCCTAAAAAGTCGCAGGAAAATGCACCGGGTTTTTCTGAATTTACTTTTGTTCCTGTACCAAGCGGGTGTGGAGAATACTACGCTATTTCTACTTTTAGTATTGGAGCTATTGATGTTGAAAACTACCTCATATATAGCCGGGTAAAAAAACTAAACGGCGTTTGGCAAGCCCAAACTATGCCTAACGGAACCTTAATGGAATATTATCAAAACCAAGGGTGTGATTTTATTCGTAGTGATGGTGGAGAAGGTACGTTAGTGGATCCAAAACCTAAGTATCACAACCATATTGCAGTTACAAAAGAAAACATACACGGAACACGTTATTTGTTTATGTCTCACCCAAAATGTATTGGTGTTTTTGAAATAAAAAATGATGACATTTATCACATAGGAAATAATATTTCATATTCTCAATTAGAGAGTTTTCAAGATAATAATCGCTCAGAGCTAGAAGTGTATGAATATGAAGCAGTTGGTGGTGTTGAAAAATTCACTCTGGCTTCAAGTTATTTCGAAGCGCCCTATTTAAGCGGTAATCATGGAGGAGCATTGCACTTTTTCGATGTTTCCATAAATAGTGGGAACGTAAGCTTTACAAACGAATATCAAGTGCCAATTCCAAAAAATACTGCATTAATAAACCATGAGCAATCTGTAAATGGAATTGAATTTTCGGAAGATGGCCTCATTGTATATGCTTCTATAGCTTATTATACTATTAATCCTGTAACCTTTGCAAATGACAAGAATATTATCCATTGCAGAAGAACCGGATTAGGTTCTAATTTCTTTTATTTTAACACACTACAATCGGGCAGTGCAACAAAAGATTTTGGGCATGGACAAATTGAACGAGGCCTAGATGGAAAACTTTATTTTGCAGGAGATGGTAGATTAGGAACCTTAGACGATAGCAACGATCCCAACTCTACTTTTACCCCAAATGCGGTTACAGTCAATAATAAATTGACTTATGGGTCAGAATATGTAGATCCAAGTTGGTTTACCGATAAAGGTGCTATGCACCTTTATTTGTTACCCGATCAAATTGATGGAGAAGATTATGCTGTATGGGGTTCTGAAGAGTTAGACCTGTTTCCAGACGTTATTTACAATTGTGATTTTCCTTATGTACTTGATTTAATGGGAACCTATTACATTTCTATAGTATCATTAGACCCCAACAATACCACCATTTATATTCCAGGCTATGCCAATCAAGTTTTTCTTGATGGGCCATCTGTTGTGACTATAAAGACAAGTGAAAACTCCAACTGTGAAGAAACTGTAACCGTTAAATGCTGTGCAGAACCCGGTACTGAGTTGTTATGTGCCAACCCTGTGGAAGACTCATTAAACTGCTTGAGACCCGACCCTAGTGATCCTTCTACTTGGAGTTTGGTGGTTTGTGCAAAAACGTGTACAACTGATGTGCCTGCTGCATGCGATGTTATTTGGCAATTCAATTATCAAGATGCTGCTGGGCAAATGCAAGCCGTTCAATTCTTGGGTAATACCTTTTGTACAACGATACCATACAATACCTACAATTACAATAACATTACTTTAAATTTGAATAAAGTATTCTGCATGCCGGAAGAATGTGGCGAGGGTTTTGAGATCTATTTTCAAGAGGCTATACCATTTAATTGTCCATTATCTGGGTACTAATAATGATAATAAAAGCTTATGAAAAAATATTTAATTGTAGTGATTTTTAGTTTGTTGTTTTTTAATGCGAAAACTCAAATAATATTTGAAACCCAACACCAAGTAGATTCTTTTGTGCAAGTAATGGATACCTCGATAAATTACCATTATCATTTTTATTACGATGATTTATTGCCCGAATCGGAGCGCATTACCGATTTGTCGGGTTTCGATGAGGATGGATGGATGTTTATCAAGTTATTTTATTTTGAAATTGAGGACATGCCTTGGTTTAAATCCTTCCACCAAGGTCAAATCCACTTTGTAAACATGCCCAATCTTAAAACGTTCTCGGGGTTAAAAAATGTTGATTACAGTATTGTTGGTATTAATAATTGCCCTTCGTTAATATCGTTTCCACTTTCTGATTTTTTGAAACACAACGGCGAATTATGGATTACAAACCAGGTTATGGTGCAATTTGAACTCAACTTTAAAGATGTAGCATATAAGGAACGAGCTACTTTTAATAAAGTTAAATTCTACAACAACAACATAAAACGCCTAATTATTAATGATCCTAATGGAGCGGCTAGTAACACAAGTATTACAACAGATAGTAGCATGCGTTATTTAGAAATAAACTCCGCTTCTTATCAAATTATAGATGTAAAAGATAATCTTTTGTTGGATAGTATAAGAGGGTTTAAGAAAGCAGATACTATTGTTGGAAGAGTTACCGGTAACCCCAACCTGAGCGATTTATGTGCTATGCGTTACGGTTGGGATAACCGTTACCAAATGAGCCCCCAACGAGAGAAGGATCTTTTTAATTCTACACGGATAGGTGGAAATGGTTCTGGAGCTAATACCTACGAAGAAATGATGGCAACGGACTGTTCTTGGCTTGCCGATACCTTTACAACAGTAGCTGAGCACAAAGTGCTTAATCAATCAAATGCAGCTATTTATCCAAATCCTATAAGTAGACTAGCGAGTACAGTTTCAATTTCCATTTCGTCCGAAAAATCCATAAGCAACATTCAAATCACGAATTTGCAAGGACAACGTGTTTTTTCTAACAGACAAACTGAAGGTTCGACAGCGCAAGTAGCTATTAATGGTTTTACAGCAGGAGTTTATTCCGTAGTTTTAGTCGACAGTGAAGGAGTTTTGTCAAAAAAGAAGCTGGTGGTAGTTGATTAAGGTTGCTTAAAATAGGTGAATAAATCGCGGGGTAATTATGATGTACTATTGGTTACATCTACCAAGCTGCAGTTAGTTGCACAAATTAGTCAATTAAAAGATAAAAAAATTGACCAACAATAAACCAAACCAACATGAATCTAGCGCAGTGGTTGTATCAGTTTAAATAAGTCATTTTGAATACATATTGAACTCAACCTAATCTAGTTATCGTTGAATAAATTCTAACTTTGCACGGCAACAATTTTATGGACATTGCCACACAAAATATATGAGTGATTTTATCAAACACGAATGCGGTATCGCCCTCATTCGATTACTCAAACCACTAGACTACTACCAAAAGAAATACGGAACGGCGCATTACGGCCTAAACAAACTCTACCTGTTGATGGAAAAACAACACAATAGAGGACAAGATGGAGTGGGAGTAGCCAATATAAAATTGGACGTTGCACCCGGAAAAAGATACATTTCTCGTCAACGTTCCATTTCAAATAAACCTATTCAAGATGTATTCGAACATATCTATAAGCGCTTTGAAGAACGCATTGGAGACAACCACGAAAAAGCAAAAGATCCTTATTGGTTAAAAGAACACGCACCATTTAGCGGTGAAGTGTTTCTTGGGCATTTGCGCTACGGCACTTATGGCAAAAACTCCATCGAATCTTGTCACCCATTCTTGCGCCAAAACAACTGGATGACTCGGAATTTAGTTGTTGCAGGAAACTTTAATATGACCAACGTTGATGAGCAATTTGATTTGTTGGTTAAACTCGGTCAGCACCCTAAAGAAAAAGCCGATACCGTTACGGTACTCGAAAAAATTGGTCACTTTTTGGATGTAGAGAATGAAGAGTTGTTTGCCAAATACAAGGCGTTAGGCTACACCAATCAAGAAATTACTGAGAAGATTACTGAACAGCTGGATTTAGTTCAGATTTTAAAACATGCAGCCGAAGATTTCGACGGAGGTTATGCAATGGCGGGTATGGTTGGCCATGGAGATGCATTTGTTTTTAGAGACCCTAACGGAATTCGCCCTGCATTTTATTACCAAGACGACGAAATTGCTGTCGTTGCTTCTGAGCGACCTGCAATTCAAACGGCATTGAATGTAAAAGCTGAAACGGTAAAAGAATTAGGACCAGGAAATGCGCTAATTCTAAAAAAAGACGGAAGCATTTCTGAAGAAAATATCATAAAAAGTATTGCGAAAACGTCTTGTACATTCGAACGCATTTACTTCTCAAGAGGTAGCGATTTAGACATTTATAAAGAGCGAAAAAATCTTGGGCGGTCGCTAGTGCCACAGGTAATGAAAGCCATAGGAAACGACCATAAGAATGCTGTTTTTTCATTTATTCCAAACACAGCTGAGACCTCCTTTCTTGGGCTGGTAGAAGGAATGAATACCCTGCTCAATGAGCAAAAAGCAAAGAAGTTGGTTAAGTTGGGCAATACCATTACTCAAAAGGAGATAGAAAAGATTCTCAATCAGCAAATACGAACAGAAAAAGTCGCCATTAAGGATGCAAAGCTTAGAACGTTTATCACCCAAGATGACGGTCGTGATGATTTAGTAGCACATGTTTACGATATTACCTACGGGTCTATAGTTCCTAAAAAAGACTCGTTGGTTATGATTGACGATTCCATTGTGCGTGGAACTACACTCAAGAAGAGTATCATTCGTATGCTGGATCGTTTAGAGCCAAAGAAAATTGTAATTGTTTCTTCAGCACCTCAGATTCGATATCCAGATTGTTATGGTATTGATATGGCTCGAATGGGTGATTTTATTGCTTTTAGAGCTGCAGTTGAGTTGCACAAAGAACGAGGAAATGAAAAGATTTTGAAGAAGGTTTACAAAAAGGCGAAGGAACAGTTGAAGTTGCCAATGAGTCAGCAGATAAACGTGGTAAAAGAAATCTACTCGGCTTTTAAAATGGAGGAAATTTCGGCTAAGGTGGCTGAACTGGTTACTCCAGAAGGCTGCAAAGCCGAAGTTGAAATTATTTTTCAGTCATTAGAAGGTTTGCACATTGCCTGCCCTAACCACTCCGGTGATTGGTATTTCTCTGGAGATTATCCTACACCAGGAGGTAACAGAGTGGTCAATAAATCTTATCAATACTACTTCGAAGGGAATGATGCTCGGGCATACTAGCCTAACTTTCTCGTAAACCGCTGACGGCCTTTCCTAAACCAAAAGTGACGATTCATGTTTATTACGTGAATCGCAATTATTAGATTAACTTTCTGTTATTAAGGATATTACTTCCAATTAGTTGGCTTGTGATTCTATTCTGGTCTAGTTTTCATTATCCAAACTATATAGTTAGAACGAACTCATATTATTAAGGCGGGAAGTGTACGCTGCTTTTCCATATTTAAAAACAAGATCATGAAAAGACTTAAACTGATTATTCTAACAATTTTCCTCCTAAGTGCGGGAATATCTGAAGCTGCAATAACCATAACTGGACATGTAAACGATGGTAATAATCCAGCTGTTAACATACTTGTAACAGCTACCGACCCAGTGAATTTGAAGACCGACACAACTCGTACGGATGCTCAAGGAAACTATACGTTTGTATATACTCCTCCTAGCGTAAACCCCAATAAGGAAATCATTGTTTACATAACGGATTGCAATGCAACCTTAAAATCCAAGACTATTAAATATACAACGACTTCAGGAACTTTTTCAAATATAGACCTTCAATACTGTAGAGTATTTCAAGGTCAAACCTACACGATTAGCATTGAAGGAACGATCACCAATATACCAACTTCAGCTGGAAGTATAAATCTGTTTTGTGATACAAATGGAGGGTTTAGGTTCAGTGCAATGCAAGTCCAAGTTTCAAATGGTTCACCAAATTATAAGTTTACCTTCAGAACAACAAATCCAACGAAATCGGTGCGCATGTTTTTCTACGATTGCTACGGAGACACTGCAAGTTCCGTGGTAACAACAACTAGCACAAGTCTTATACATAAAAATGTAGATATTAATTATTGTGGCCCAACTGCCCCATATACGGTAAGTGTTTCTGGGTACGTCACGAATCTACCTCTTTCGAGTCCTATTACGGTGCTAATGGACACAACTTATGGAGGGACAGGTCACTTATCAGATGTAGTAACCCGCGCCAGTAATCAGTATAACATCAGTTTTGTAACAACTAGCCCAAGCGGGAAACTAAAACTATTTCTGATAGATTGTAACCACGATACAATTTCCAAGGTGGTGAATTACATTCGTTCGAGTCCTAATTATGTTCGGGTCGATTTAAAGTACTGCAACACAAATCCAAACATTAACAATATCAGTGTAAAGGGTGATGTGACGAATTGCCAAAGTTTGAATTGGGAGTTTATCTATTGTGATTCGCTTGGTGGATATTCAAAAGATTTTAGAACAGGATTTAATAAATCTGTTTCATCCTATCAATTTGTTTTCCCTCAAAAAAGGCCTTCAGGAACCATAAAGGTGCACTTAGTAGATTGCCAGGGAGATACACTGGAAAAGACCTTAAGCTATAGTAATACGAAACGTAGTTTTACAAATGTCGATTTTGATTTTTGTGCAAACGGACCGCTTCCTAATACTGTTGCTGGGAAGGTTCATGTACCATTTACTATAGGTAGCAATGATATTACAGTCGAACTGTTTGAAATAGCGAGTACTGGAATTACTTCAGTTCAATCTAGTATGGCAGATGTAAGCGGGAATTATTCCTTTGCGAATCCGGATATAGCAAAAGAATACTGTGTGTTAGCAAAGCTGAATAGTAGTTCTTCTGAGTTTGGAAATTATGAAGATACTTATGGAGATAGCTCTTTAACCTGGCGGAATGCTAATAATGTGACCACGGGGTCAAATGGATTAATACAACGTGATATTTGGTTGATAAAAAAAACCAAAGAAACTACAGATGTCACTCATTACTATGAAAACGACGAGTGGTTTTCTGCTTTCCCCAACCCTGCTGAATCTCACTTGCAAATAAGGTTTAGTGACCTTCAGGAGCAAACTAAGGTAAGTGTATTAAACAGTTTAGGAAAAACAGTTTTACAAACTACTGTTGAACGAGCTAATACTATTTCACTAGACGTTCATGAACTTACTTCAGGAGTATATTTTCTTCAACTACAGGACGAGCAAAGAATTAAAAACTTACAATTTATTAAGAAATAAATAGCTGATTTTGAGTTTATTAAACACAAATGGTCTTAGGCTATTGTTACTTATCGCACTCTTTGCATTGAGTGCCGAAGTTGTAGCACAAAAGCAGGCTAACTGGTGGTACTTTGGCAGGTTTGCCGGTTTAAACTTCAATAATATTTCCAACGGTTTGCCAGAGGCCATGGATAATGGGGATATGGATGCGTTTGAGGCTAATTCAACTGTATCTGATGATAACGGAGAATTACTTTTCTACACAGATGGGAGGTTTGTTTGGGATGCCAAACACGATACCATGCCAAATGGTAAAGGACTCTTAGGACATAGTTCCACCAACCAATGCATAGTGGTTCCAAACCCTGGAAATCCAGACAAGTACTATGTTTTTCACAATGATTACATGGACTTTAGGCGGTTTAATGGTTTTGCCTATACAGAAGTAGATATGTCTCTACGAGGTGGGCTGGGGGATGTGGTTCAGTCAACTAAGAACACCATTTTGGCCGATACTATTGCAGAACGGATTACAGCTATAAAGATGAAAGGAAGAACAGGTTATTGGGTAATTGTGCATCAGCCGCTCAAGAATAATGTGTTGTCGAATAACTATCTTTCGTATGCGGTTACTCCAGCTGGTGTAAATCCCGTTCCCGTTGTTTCAAATGTTGGGCCTGCTCCAAAAAGCTACGATTATTCCACTTCATTTAAAGCTAGTCCTTGTGG
This sequence comes from Salibacteraceae bacterium, assembly GCA_965660875.1. GTDB lineage: Bacteria > Bacteroidota > Bacteroidia > Flavobacteriales_G > Salibacteraceae > UBA6770. The sequence continues at coordinate 15,108 of CBFIBQ010000023.1, forward strand.
AGATAAAATAGCAACTGCATTTCAAAACTCAGGAAGCGTTGTTTTGTTTGACTTTGACGCTACAACTGGAAGGTTAAGCAATCCACGTTCTGATATTTACACGATAAATGTTCCAAGAAGAAACTTGTATGGAATAGAATTTTCTGAAGATGGTGCCTTGCTATACGTAGCCAGAACAGGAGCAAACCCGCTTGCAGAAATATTACAGTATTCAACAATGGTGAATACTTCTGCGGCATTTGTAAACTCAAGAGTTTCTCTCAAAGACCCACTTATTGATAATTATCGTGGGATGCAACGTGGGCCAGATGGGAAAATATACTTTTTATACGGTGACCCTAGGCTAGACTTTAAATTATTGGGTGTTATTCAGTACCCAAATTTGCCTGGAACAGCATGTAATGTAGACCCAAACGGGCCTGTATTTTCTGCTAAAGTTAGTTTGGCTATGGAGTTGGGCCTTCCGAATTTTGTTGGAGACTTTTCATGCCCAGACCCAATTATCAAATCTGCTCAGTTTTGCGAAGGCGAGCCAACCCAAATTTGGCTTTACGACCCGATGGAAAAAGCTGATTCTGCTGTTTTTAATTTTGGAGACCCCTCTAGTGAAGATAACATCTCACAAAATTTAGTGGACTCTCACAAATTTAGTCAAAGCGGTAGTTATGAGGTTTCAGCAGTATATTTTCGAACGTATGGCGGTGTGGTTATTCAAGATACTGTTAGCCATCAAATTGAAATAATTGAAGTTCCACAAACCTTTCTGGGGCCCGATACCGCTTTATGTCCGGGCGACTCCTTACTTTTAGTTTCAGATGGTGCAGATTCTATTTCGGTATGGAACAGCTATAAATCTGAGCGAGCTTTATTCGCAACCTCATTCGGTGAATTTTTTGGTGAAGTTGAAATCAAGGATGGCTGTTTTGGTTTTGATACAATTCGAATCGATAGTCTGTCTGAGGTACAGTTGAAGCTTATAAGTGATACTCTTCTTTGTGAACCTGAAATTTATATAGAACCAATTACAGCGGATGCTAAATTCAATTATTTGTGGAATGATGGTATTTCGGCACCAGATAGAATAGTCAATGAGCCCGGAAGGTACGTTCTCACCGCAACAGGAAGATGTGGGCAAGTTTCAGACACTATTAATATTGAGAGTTGTTTGTGCGAAATGGAGTTTCCAAATGTTTTTACTCCTAACGGTGATGGTATCAATGATGCTTTTGCACCGCTCGAAAAATGTTCCGTTGAACAATTCTTAATTTCCGTTTATAACCGCTGGGGTTTAAAAGTATTCGAAAGCAAGGACATTGATAAACTATGGGATGGTTCATTCAAAAATCGTAGCTGTTCATCAGGTGTTTATTTCTGGGAAGCACAATATTTAACTGGAAATGATGAAGTAGAAGTAAAAAAGGGCCATGTTACTTTAATTTCAGACAGTTAAAGATGCGTTAAAAAGGCAACCCACCCAAATCTACATTTCCTCCACTGAGAATTAAGCCTACTTTTTTGTGTTTGAACTTGTCAGGTTTTTTAAGTACTAAAGCCAATACGGTGGCACAACTTGGTTCTACCACAATTTTTAAATACTGGTAAATCAAACGCATGGCATCAATAATTTCTTGATCATTAACTAATCCAATTTCGGAGACATGCTTTTTGATAATTTTAAAGTTTATAGGCCCTAAAGAAGTAAGTAACCCATCGGCGATTGTGTTTGGGTTTTTGGATGGAACTAATTTTCCAGACTTAAATGATTGGTAAGCATCATCAGCGCCCTTGGGTTCTACCGCAATTACTTTAGTTTTTGGACTGAAGTATTTTGCAGCTAATGCGCTTCCGGCCAATAAACCACCACCGCCAACTGGTGTGATTAAAAAGTCTAATGATTCGTTTTCTTCAAATAGTTCTTTAGCCGATGTAGCCTGCCCTTCAATTATCCATTCGTGGTTATATGGTGGTACAAAAACAGCATCGGTTTCTTGTTGGATTTTTGCCAAGGTGTTTTCACGAGCTTCCAGAGTAGGTTCGCAAAAAGTAATAACCGCACCGTACCCTTTGGTTGCTGCCACTTTGACTTTTGGTGCAGTCTGTGGCATTACGATATAGGCTTTAGTTCCAAACTGCTGGGCTGCTAAAGCAACAGCTTGCGCATGGTTTCCGCTACTGTGCGTACAAAGTCCATTTTTTAATTCTGAGTCCTGGAGTTGTAACGCAAAATTGAGCGCCCCTCGAGCTTTAAACGCGCCTATTTTCTGGAAATTCTCGCATTTAAAAAACAGCTCGCATTGAGCCAAATCATTTAGCTTTTTGCTGGAAAGTATTGGTGTTTTGTGCACAAACGGCTGTATGCGTTGGTGTGCCGATAGAATCTCCAATTTTGAAACCATCTCCGTTTTACTTCGATCCAATAAAGGTCATGTTTACCGGGAACTGAGGAATATCTTCCAGGCGCACATTAATTGAGGCGTTCAACTGGTTTCCACTGAATGTTCCTGAGCTGGTTTCCAACACCGTTATATCTCCAAACCCATCTACGGACAGTTTTTTCGCAACAGCAACAAACACGTTGGGTTCGGTGAGTTTACCTGTAAAAGCGTAATCTGAACCTAAAAAATTAAAGCGCACTCCAAGCAAACTGGCATCACTTCCCTCTACGATAACCCGGATAGTTATCGGTGCTGTTTCATTAAGGAATGGGTTGGTAGGGTTCGGAAATGTTATGGTTCCTGCATATTCGCCTACATGATTCACCCGAACTTCTTCTGCACAGAGCTCACCCTCGTACAAATAGGTACAATTGCATATACCTTCTCGTCTTTCGCAGCTTGCTTCGTTTTTACAATCTAAATTTCTGCATTTGTTGCACGAAGAAAAGCCCCCCAATAGGGCAGTCAACAAACTAATAAGAAGTACTCTATTCATAGTGTTATTTTTTTCCAGTATGTCCAAACCCACCAGAACCCCTTTCTGTTTCAGTTAAGGATGTTACCGGCTTCCAACCTACTGTTTCGTGTTGAGCAATAACCAACTGAGCAATGCGTTCGCCATCTTTTATTTCAAATGGCTCGTTAGAACAGTTGCATAAAATTACACCAATATCTCCTCGATAATCGGCATCAATAGTTCCAGGAGCATTTAGAACAGTTATGCCGTGTTTTGCTGCCAATCCGCTGCGCGGACGCACTTGGGCTTCATATCCAGATGGTAATGCAATGTGCAGCCCAGTAGGTACAATTGCACGTTCTAAAGGGCCCAATGTAATGCTTTCGTTGATGTTTGCTCTTAAATCCATACCAGCAGAATGTTCCGTTGCGTATTCTGGTAAGGCATGTTTGCTGTTATTAATTATTTCAATTGTCATATTTCTGATGAATCGTTGTGTTTCTGATTTCTACCCAATAAACGATGGCCGTGAAAGTAAGCACACAGCCTGTTGCAACCAAATAGGTCCATCCCATACTTTCTTGAATAGTTGTGCCTAAGAAATACAGCCCAAGTGCAGATCCCAAATAACTTCCTATCCGCTTTAGATTATAGGGTATGGGAAAATGTTTTTGCCCTAAAGCATAAGATGAAATCACCATTAAACCATACACAATAAGCGTAGTCCAAGCAGACCCCATATACCCCAGCTTTGGAATTAGAATTAGATTTAAGGTTATGGTTATAATGGCTCCACCAATCGCAATGTACGCCCCGTATTTGGTATTGTCCGTCATTTTATACCATATGGACTGATTAAAATAAATGCCCAAACAGATATTGGCAAGCAGCAGAATAGGAACTACTTGTAGACCCACCCAATAGTCTGGGTTGGGTATAAAGTACTTTATGATATCGATGTACAGCGTAACACCAAGAAAAATGAGGCTGCAAACGGCAACAAAATAATTCATAACACTAGCGTAAACTTCCGGTGCGTCTTTGTTTTTTGCTTGCGAGAAAAAGAAGGGTTCTGCCGCATAACGAAAGGCCTGTATAAATAAAGTGATGATAATGGAGAGTTTGTAACACGCGCCATAAATTCCCAATTGACTCATAGCTTTTATTTCGCCTAGCGAATCGTAGAGGAGGTGCTTGAGTAAAACCCGGTCTAAGGTTTCGTTTACAATTCCGGCTAAGCCTGCAAGTAAAAGCGGCGACCCATAGGTTAAAAGTTGCCGCAACAAGGAAATGTCGAAACCAAGTTTTGACCGAAGATAGAAGGGGGTAGAGACCAATATCTTCCATATACTGGCTGCAAGGTTTGCAATAAAAACATAGCCCACACCAATTTCTGGATTGTATAAGGTATCGATTACAACATTGGTATTTCCTGATTTATAGCTGCTCATGCAATACCCAAGGAAAAATAGGTTTAATCCAATATTGACAAAAACGGAGCTGATGTTAATGACCGCAAATTTTAGTGGTTTGTTCTCGTGTCGCAACCGGGCCAAGGGAATGGCAGAAATAGCATCCAAGCCAATGATGATGGCAAACCAAACCACATATTCTGAATGATTGGGATATTTCAGCCAATTCGCTATTTCTTGTTGGAAGAAAATTGCGGTGACAATAAAAGCAATACTCGTGGTGCTAATGGACTTCAGAATGGTTCCAAACACGAGGTTTTCATCAGCACCTTCTTTGTTTGAAAATCGGAAATAGGCGGTTTCCATTCCATAAGTGAGCAGAATAACCAAAAAGGCTACATAGGCATACATTTCCGTAATTATTCCGTATTGGTTGGTGGAATAAAGTGCTGTATGCAGCGGAACCAGAGCATAATTAAGAAAGCGCGGGAGTATACTACTGAGACCGTAGAGCGCCGTTTGACTTGCTAGTTTTTTTATGCTTCCAGACAAATTATCTTTTTAAAGGGCTGTTTAAAGCCGTCTCAAAGGTGTAAAACTAGTTGCATCGATTGTATTTGACACTAAGGTTTTTTTAACAAGAGCAATGGGAGAGCTAAATGGGGTAAACACGCACCCTTTCGCCAGCTTGTATGTGCCCATGTTGCGCCTCGATAAGGGTTAAACTGTTTGCCAAAGCAAAGGTGTGCATCATGTTACTACTTTGACCGTCCAATACTTCAACAGAGCCACCCGAAATCACCGACTTTAAAATTAAATCTCTTGAGCCTTTGATTTTGAAATCTGCTTTTAAAGGAAGGGTTAAACAGTCGTTTTTGGGTGTGCTTGCTCCTTTGAATTTTCTAATAGCAGGTCGTAAATAATAATAAAAACAGGTCATTACAGCTGCGGGATTTCCAGGTAATGCAAAAACGGAACAAGTGGATGTTTTTCCAAAATAGAAGGGCTTGCCCGGTTTTTGATTCACTTTATAAAAGACCGTCTCAACCCCAAGTTCTTTTAGAGCTTTACCCACAAAGTCATACTCACCTACTGAAATACCTCCAGTTAAAACCAAAAAATCGTTTGTTTTCAGTTGCGCTTCAATCGTGTTTTTGGTGGTTTCAAAATTGTCGGGTAAGGTACGTACAGTTACTTCAGAAATACCTTCTTGACTGAAACCACCTAATAGCGCAGCCGAGTTGGATTCAAAAATTTGTCCCGATGCCAATTTATTGCCCGGTTTAACGAGTTCATCACCAGTGGTCAATACGGCTACTTTAGGTGACTTGTATACCGGTAGTTTTTCAAAGCCCAATGAAGCTAAATAACCAAGAGCCGCTGGCGTTAATTTGCTGCCCTTTTTTAAAGCTACTTGCCCTTTTTTTATTTGCTCACCTTCCAAACGAATATTTTGCATCAAGCGGCTTCCCTCTTCATCAATTTCAATCGTATTCCCCGAGCTTTTAATATGTTCTTGCATCACAACCAAAGTTCCGTTTTCAGGAACCGGTGCGCCCGTAAATATTCGATAGCAACTTCCAGCACTTAGAGCTTCAGGTATTGGGTCACCAGCCTTTACCTCTAATTGCTGCGTAAACTTCCTTGTGTCCCTATCGTAATCTTCAAAGCGAAAAACATATCCGTCCATCGCTGAATTATTGAATCCGGGCAAATCGATTGGAGCAATCACATCTTGGCTGAGATGTAAACCCACAGCAGAAGCACTGTTAACGGAAACGGGCTTTCCATTTGGTACGGATTCAATTACTTTTTCAAGCGCGTTTTGTATGGATATTAATTTCATTTCAGTTCAAAGGTGACTGTTTTTGATGCGTTTACATTTATCAGAGTTTCTTCAAATTCGGGCTTTCCGAAAATACCCCGTGCATCGTTAGAAAACCCGTACGGTTCCGTTGGTGCTCCTAAGAAATTCATGTCCAATTCCTCATTTGCGTTTTCATCATGGTACGCAGATATTCCATAAGCACCACTCTGCAAGGGGATTTGAACAAGCGCTTTACCCTTTGATATGAGCAGGACGCGTGAGGCTACTTCTTTTTCATTGCTGTCTTTTATCAAAAGCATGATGTTTCCGTCGTTGTTTGCTAAGTTGTTAAATTCGACGGTCAGAATAGGTTTTTCCTGAGCCAATAAGCACTGAGTTATAAGCAAGCAGACAAACAAACTAATTGAACGATATAGACGCATTATTGTTTTTGAAGTGAGGGTCAAAGGTGCTGTGATTTTGAATATGAATCAAGGCCTGCTAAAAATACTTAGGACACTTTAACGCATTTTGCTGACTCTCTTACATTTGTTCAACAAAAATAAAAGGATATGAAATTAAAAAATAGTCTACTCCTGCTTCCTGCAATTGCAATGATATCTTGCGGAACGGAAGGAGAAACAAAAAAAGTAAAAGAAACAAAAGAAGTCAAACTTGCAGAAGAAGTATGCACTTATTCCTACGATGAATCTGGGGTAACTGCGGCTTGGACGGCTTATAAGTTCACCGAAAAAGCTGGTGTTGGCGGTCAGTTCGATTCTGTTGTGGTTAATACCGTGGGGGCTGTAGATGCGCCAGAGAAAATTCTTGGAGGGTTAACATTCGACATTCCAATTCAATCGGTGAATACAAAAAATCCAGATAGAGACATGAAAATTATGGAGCACTTTTTTGGTACTTTATCGAACACAGACAACATAAAAGGAAAAGTAGTCGGCATGAAAGGCGACGGGAGTTCAGGTACTGCGATGGTCGACCTTACCATGAACGATTCCACCTATCAACAAGAGGTAGCCTATACTATCGAAGGCTCAAAGGTGAACTTAAGTGGAACCATTGATGTTGGAAATTGGGATGGAAATTCGGCAATTGCTGCATTGAATAAAGTTTGCGATGACTTACACAAAGGAGAAGACGGCATTTCTAAACTATGGCCAACTGTTGATATCAACATAACGGCTATACTAGCCAAGGAGTGTAAGTGATTGAAATAGTGAAACGAAGGCTGTAAAAATGACCCGTTTCCGCGCCAAATACAAAAGGTTAATTTTAACCTGAAGAAAGTTTGGTATGAATTAAAAATAAATTCTAAATTTGCACCCCCGTTTTTGGGGGTGTATTATTATATTGATTACGCTAAACTGAAGCAAATTGGATACAGTAAGCTATAAGACAACACACGTTAACAAAGAAACAGCCGATAAAAATTGGTTGATTGTTGACGCTGAAGGACAGACATTAGGAAGATTTTCTTCTAGAGTTGCACAACTTTTAAGAGGAAAACACAAGCCATCTTACTCACCGCATGTAGACTGTGGAGATAACGTTATCGTTATCAATGCAGAAAAAATTGTGTTGAGTGGAAATAAAATGGACACAAAAGAGTACTTAAGACATACGGGTTATCCTGGTGGTCAGCGAAGTACTTCAGTGAAGGTAATGCTTGAAAAGCATCCACACCGAGTGTTAGAAAAGTCCATTAAAGGTATGTTACCAAAGAACAAATTGGGAAGCGATCTTTTTAGAAATTTGAAAGTATATGCTGGTTCAGAGCACGATCATTCGGCTCAAAAACCTGCGAATTTTGATATCAACAGCATTAAGTAATTTTTATGGCCGTTATAAACACATTAGGCAGGAGAAAAACTTCAGTAGCAAGAGTATACTTGACTGAAGGTAAAGGTAATATCACTGTCAACAAACGTGATGTTAAGGATTATTTATCTTCGGATTTGTTAGTACAAGTGGTGAATAGACCATTTGCTATTACTGAAAACATGGGTAAATACGACGTAAAAGTTAATGCACATGGTGGTGGAGTTTCTGGACAAGCAGAAGCTATTGCTTTGGGTATTTCAAGAGCCTTAGTTGAGGTGAACGAAGAACACAAGTCTGCTCTAAAGGCTCAAGGTCTTATGACACGTGACCCAAGAATGGTTGAACGTAAGAAGCCTGGTCAGAAGAAAGCACGTAAGAAATTCCAGTTCAGCAAGCGTTAAAAATTTTTTAGCTCAGTATCCAATCCGCCTTCGGCGGATGCTCTTTGTTAGTAGAGTCGACGGAATGTGAGCGATAACCTGGCCTAGCAGATTCTAGGAGATTAAATAATTGTCAAAATGGCGAGAACTAATTACCAAGACCTCTTGGAGGCAGGTGTGCACTTTGGTCACCTTAAAAGAAAGTGGAATCCAAACATGGCTCCTTATATTTTTATGGAGCGTAACGGTATCCACGTTATCGATTTACACAAAACAGTTGCTAAACTTGATGAAGCATGTAATGCCTTAAAGCAAATTGCATCATCTGGTAAAAAAGTAATGTTTGTTGCAACAAAGAAACAAGCTCGTGAAGCTATTTCTGAGGCAGCAGGTTCTGTAGATATGCCTTTCGTTACCGAGCGTTGGACAGGTGGTATGTTAACCAACTTCGTTACGATTCGTAAGGCGATTCGCAAGATGACTCAAATCGAGAAGGTTTTGAACGATCCAGAAGCAACAGGTGTAAACAAAAAAGAGCGTTTATTACTTAAGCGTCAAAAAGACAAATTAGAGAAAAACTTAGGTTCTATCGCTGAGCTTAACCGTCTACCAGCAGCATTGTTTATTGTTGATGTGAAAAAAGAGCACATTGCAGTAAAAGAAGCAAAGCGTTTGAACATTCCAACTTTTGCTATCGTAGATACGAATTCAGATCCTAAGTTGATTGATTTCCCTATTCCTGCAAATGATGATGCAGCAAAATCTATTGCTAAAATCATGGAAATAGTAACGGGAGCAATTGGTGAAGGTTTGTCTGAAAGAAAAGCTACTAGAGAAGAGAAAAAAGCTGAGGCGAAGCCTAAAGCAGAGAAAGCAGAGAAAGTAGAGAAAGCAGAAACAAAAGCATAACAACACTTATAACGATTATTTAAGATGGCTATTACAGCAGCAGATGTAAATAAATTAAGGAAACAAACCGGTTTAGGTTTGATGGACTGCAAGAAGGCGTTGGTTGAAACTGACGGAGATTTCGAAAAAGCAATTGAATTACTTAGAAAGAAAGGTCAAAAAATTGCTGCAAAGCGTGGCGATAATGAGGCTTCTGAAGGCTATGTAATCGCTAAAACTACTGAAGACGGAAAAACAGGTGTAAATCTTGTGTTGAACTGTGAGACGGATTTTGTTGCTAAAAACCAGCAGTTTATTGATTTCGTAGAAGGTTTGGCTGATTTGGCTTTGTCAAAATCGCCTGCTTCTAAGGATGACTTGAACAATGCAGATTGGGACGGAAGAAAAGTAGCCGACGTTATTCAAGAGCAAATGGGTAAAATTGGTGAGAAGCTTGAGGTTTCTGATTACGGTATCCTTTCTGCTGAAAAAGTGGTTGCTTATAACCACCCAGGAAACAGAACGGCTGCTATTGTAGCTTTATCTAAAGACAACGCGGAAGTTGGAAGAGACATTGCTATGCAAGTAGCGGCAATGAGTCCTATCGCACTTGACGAAACTGAAGTTTCTGAAGAGGTTAAGCAAAAAGAAATTGAAATAGGAACCGAGCAAGCAATTGCTGAGGGTAAGCCAGCTGAAATGGCTGGAAAAATTGCTCAAGGTAAATTGGGTAAATTCTTAAAAGAAAGAACCTTAATGAATCAAGAGTTCATTAAGACTTCTAAGAAGTCAGTTAAACAATACCTTAAAGAGGTCGACAGTGACCTTGAGGTAAAAGGGTTTAAGTTGATAACCCTTTCATAAAACAAAAAATAAGAAAAGAGAATTTTTAAAATTCTCTTTTTTTTTGTCCTAATTTTCGCAATCAAATACAGCAAATGAAGTACAAAAGAATTTTATTGAAACTTAGCGGCGAAGCACTTATGGGTGCTAAGGATTTTGGTATTGATCACAGTAGGTTGTACAAGTACGCGCAAGACATTAAAGAAATTCAAGAAGCAGGTGTTGAAGTGGCCATAGTAATCGGTGGCGGAAACATTTTTAGAGGAGTACAAGAGGATAATAGCGCCATAGATAGGGTGCAAGGAGATTACATGGGTATGTTGGCCACCGTTATCAATTCAATGGCTTTACAAAGTGCCTTGGAAGGTGCTGGAGTAAAAACCCGCTTGCTCTCTGCAATAAAGATGGAGCAAATTGCCGAACCATTTATAAAGCGAAGAGCAGTACGTCATTTGGAAAAAGGGCGTGTGGTAATATTTGGTGCTGGAACCGGTAACCCTTATTTTACAACGGACACAGCTGCAGCATTGCGAGCAGTAGAAATTAATGCCGAAGTAATTTTAAAAGGTACAAGAGTAGATGGCGTGTATACGGCCGACCCAGAGAAGGATGCAACTGCCGAAAAATTTGATAATATTTCTTTTAAAGAAGTGATGGATAAGGAATTGAATGTTATGGATATGACCGCATTTACCTTATGCCACGAAAACAAATTGCCGATAATTGTGTTTGATATGAATCAACCCGGTAATTTGCGAAAGGTTGTTGTAGGTGAAGAAATTGGAACTATAGTAGAAGGATAATATTGTAATCGTCATGGAAGAAGAATTAGAAATGGTATTTGATGTGGCAAAGGAATCTATGGAAGATGCCATTGCTCACTTGGTAAAAGAATTGAGTAAAATTCGCGCGGGTAAAGCGACGCCGAAAATGTTAGACGGCATTTTGGTGGACTATTACGGTAACATGACACCGTTAAATCAAGTATCGAATGTTAACACACCCGATGCTCGAACAATTTCTGTGCAGCCTTGGGAGAAACCAATGTTAGAGCCTATAGAGCGAGCCATTATCAATTCAAACATGGGCCTTACACCACACAACAATGGCGAGTTTATCATAATTAATTTACCTGCGTTGACAGAGGAGCGTAGAATTGATTTGGTAAAACAGACCAAAGCGGAAGGTGAGCACGCAAAAGTTTCTATCCGTAACGGAAGAAAAGATGCGAACGATGAAATTAAACGTTTAAAGAATGACGGGTTACCTGAAGATACCGCTAAAGATTCGGAAGACGAAGTGCAAAAAATGACCGATTCGTATTCCAAGAAAGTGGATGACCTGCTTGAAGAAAAAGAAAAAGATATACTTACTGTATAATTGAATTGAAAAGGCCGAAAGGCCTTTTTTTATTCCACCAATCCACTTTTCAATGCGATTCGAATAAGGCCAGCAACGTTGTGCACGTTCATTTTTTTCATGAGATTGGTTCGGTGGGTGTCAACCGTGCGGTGAGATATAAAAAGACGGTCTCCAATTTCTTTATTGGAATAGCCTTCTGCAATAAGTTTTAATATTTCTATTTCGCGCTCAGTAAGATGCTCAATTTCCTTAGGTAGCTCCTTTGTTTTTTTGATTTCTACGCTATCGTTAAGCAAGCTCATGGTAACTTCTGTTGAAAAAAACGGCAATCCACTGTGTACTGTTCGTATTCCTTTCTCCAATTCTTTTTTACTGGAGTTTTTAAGAATATAACCGTCAGATCCAGCATCCATAAGTGTTTGAATCATGCCCTTTTCGTTGTGCATCGATAAGGTCAAAATACGAACACCCTCGAAGTTTTTTTTGATTTCTTTTGAGGCTTGAATGCCATTCATAACCGGCATATCTATATCCATCAATACAATATCGGGTTTCTGCTTTGTAGCAATATAGTCTACAACCTCTTTTCCGTTTTGTACTTCACCCAGTATATCAAAATCTGATACACTCGAGAGTATAGCGTTTAGTCCATCCAAAACAATTTGATGGTCATCAGCTAGCAGAATTTTTATTTTACTCATATTAGCGGAATTCTAATGGTTGCAGAAGTACCACTACCGGGGCTACTTTCGTAACTAACCTCTCCTTTTATGGTATTTAACCTGCTTGTCAAATTTAATAAGCCTATGCCATCTGAGGATTTTTTTTGATCAAAACCTTGGCCATTATCTTCTACAATAAGCACCACATTGTTTTTACTACGGATAAGCTGAACAACAATCTCACTCGCCTTTGCGTGTTTTATTGTGTTGTTTATCAGCTCCTGACAAATTCGGAATAAAGTTAATTCAATGTTTTCAGGAAGTCGTTCGCGCAATTGATAATGCTCTAAGCTGTAATTTATACCCGTGCCATTTAATGTATGCTCCATCATATCCTCAATGGCACTCAAGACACCTTTTTCAATCAAAGTTTTGGGCAGCATTTGGTGCGAAATTTCTCGAACTTCTTTGCAGGCGTCGTCTATTTTTTTTACCAATAATTCGAACGATATTATATGGTCTTTATCCTCATTAATTGCCTTAGACTTTAAATGCTCCATAGAAAGTTTAAGACTACTGAGTTGCTGGCCAACCCCATCGTGGAGGCCTTGAGCAATTCTTTTGCGCTCCTCTTCTATTCCAGCAAATAAGGCGGCTATACCTTTATCCCTTTCTAATAAAACGGCCTCGGTCATTTTTTGTTTTTGCTTTGCTCGCAGCTGAGATACAAAGAAGTAAGATAAAAGAGCGCCTAAAAATACTAAGGCAAGTGCAGCCAAAATGATGCCGTTTTTTCGCTGTATATCCAGTTCCTTTATTTCATTTTCTTGCGAAAGGTTTTGTATTTCCAATTCTTTTTTCTCCGACTCATACTTCGCCTCCATTTCGGCAATCTGTTCACTTTTTTGGTTGTTATAAACGGAGTCACTGAGAGCTTTAAACTTTTTTTGTGCCTTTAATGCAGCTTTATAATTTCCTTTTGACTCTAATAAGTCCGCCAGGCTTCTTTGGTAAAGTAAATCAATTTGTTTGCTGTTAATTTTTTGAGCATTTTTTTCGGCCCTTTCAATTGTTTTAAATGCTGCATCAATTTCGCCCAAAATCTTTTGACAAGTAACAATATTGAACAGTGTATATGACATGCCCATCAAGTTGTTGGTTATACTGTCACAAACCAGCGTTTTATAAAAGTAGGATAGGGCCTCGCTTTCTTTACCTTCTTTGGCAAGTATTTCTCCTATGTTGTTGTAGGATACCGCTTGAGCGCCAATCAATTTGTTTTTTTCAGCAATATTCATTGCTTTTTTATAATAGAACAGGGCACTGTCCGCATTCTCCAGTGCATCGTGTATGGTGCCAATGTTATTTAAGGTCATGGCCATTCCTTTTGTGAAATTAAGTTGGGTGCATGCCTTATTTGATGCCCGGTAATATCGAATAGCCTTTTCCAAGTCGGAGTTCTTTTTGTAGATTACTCCAAGGCTGTTATAGCCCATCGATTGATTCTTTAAATCATCGTGCTTTTCTGCGATTTCAATGCCTTGCAACATATACGCAACAGCGGAATCAAACTGACCTACATTCTTAAACACTTTTCCTAAGTCAATGTAATTCCTGGCTTGGTAATACGGTTCTTGGTTCATTGGGTGCTTTAATAGCTTTTTTGAATAAGCTATTGCCTTTTTTGGGTTGGAATACTCGTAGGCTTTAAACAGTTGATAATAGATATTTACCTCTACGGTATCATCAACACCCGAACTCAATGCCAGTTTAAGGCTATCTACATTTTGAGCGCAGCACCAGCTTGAAAACAGAAATAATAGGGCAGTTATAAATCGCACGATACTAAATTAAAACGATTTATGTATACCTGCACCTTGGTCACTATCTGACTGTTTTTATTTTCAATTCTTTCAATTGATTGGAGTCTAGCATAGAAGGAGCATCAATCATTACGTCTCTTCCGGAGTTGTTTTTTGGAAATGCAATATAATCTCTAATCGAATCGGTACCCCCCATTAAAGCGCATAAGCGGTCGAAACCAAATGCAACACCACCATGCGGTGGCGCTCCATACTCGAATGCATTCATTAAAAAACCGAATTGAGCTTCGGCTTCTTTCGGAGTAAATCCTAGCAGGTCAAACATTTTTTGTTGTAACGCTTTATCATGAATTCTTATCGATCCACCGCCTACTTCAACGCCGTTAATGACCATATCATAGGCGTTGGCCCGCACAGCTCCAGGGTCAGATTCCATTAAATGCTCGTCCTCTGGGTTTGGTGAAGTAAACGGGTGATGCATGGCATGCCAGTGACCAGTTTCATCGTCTTTTTCAACCAATGGGAAATTCACAACCCAAAGTGGTTTAAACACGTTAGGATCTCTTAAATTTAACCGGTTACCCATTTCTAACCTGAGCTCTCCCAATTGTTTTAAAGTAGCTTCTTTTGTTCCGCTTAATACCAAAAGCAAATCTCCGGGCTTTGCATTAAACTCGTTTGCCCACGATTGCAATGCCGTTTGGTCAAAGAATTTATCTACCGAAGATTTGAATGTTCCGTCTGCATTATATTTTACATAAACCAATCCTTTTGCTCCAATTTGGGGCCGTTTTACCCATTCGGTAAGCGCATCCAATTGTTTTCTAGAATACGAAGCGCAACCTTCAGCACATATTCCACCAACAAACTCTGCGCTATCAAAAACATTAAACCCTTTATTCTGAGCGACGGAATTTAGATTATGAATTTTCATTTCGAAACGCACGTCTGGTTTATCAATACCATAATTCTCCATGGCGTCGTCGTAATCCATTCTAGGAAAATCTGGGAGTTCAACGTTTCTGATTTTTGAGAAAAGGTGTTTTGTCAAACCTTCGAACGTGTCCAATACATCGTCTCGCTCAACAAAGCTCATTTCGCAATCAATTTGAGTGAATTCCGGCTGACGGTCGGCTCTTAAATCTTCATCTCTAAAGCACTTTACGATTTGAAAATACTTATCGAAACCACTAATCATTAGCAATTGCTTAAAGGTTTGTGGCGATTGTGGCAGCGCATAAAACTCATTTTCATTCATTCGAGACGGAACTACAAAATCTCGAGCCCCTTCTGGAGTAGATTTGATCAGATAAGGAGTTTCAATTTCGTAAAAGCCTATATCGTTTAGGTAGCTACGCGTTTGGATACCCACCTGGTGGCGCAATCTAATTTTATCTTGAAGGGGGGTTCTTCTTAAGTCCAAATAGCGATATTTCATGCGAATATCTTCTCCACCGTCGGTTTCATTTTCTATAGTGAAAGGCGGCGTTGCAGAGGCGTTCAGAATTTTTAGATCGGTTACGTTAATCTCAATCTCACCCGTTGGCATTTTTTTGTTTTTGCTCTCGCGCTCCACAACAGTTCCTTCGACTTGAATCACAAATTCACGAACGAGTTTTCGAGCTTCTGTGCACAGCTGCTCATTTACCTCCATATTAAAGGCTAATTGAGTAACGCCATAGCGATCCCGCAAGTCAATAAAAGTCATGCCGCCTAAATCTCTAGATTTTTGGACCCAACCTGCAAGTTTTACTGTACTATTTTTATCTTCAATTCTGAGCTGTCCGCAAGTGTGTGATCTATACATGATGAATGAAATTTTTCAGATTGCGAAATTAGCTTTTCTTCCTTGATTTATGGGTGTCAAGCGTATATTTGAGGGAATAATGGAAGATATAAATAAACAACACGAACGCTTTATGGATTTGGCATTAATCGAAGCGGAAAAAGCCAGAGATTTAGCCGAGGTTCCAGTAGGTGCCGTTATTGTAGCTCAAGGAAGAGTAATAGCAAGGGCGCATAATTTCACACAACGCTTGAATGATGTAACTGCTCATGCAGAAATGCAGGCCATTACCGCTGCTGCGGATTATTTGGGTGGCAAGTATTTAACAGGCTGCACCCTTTACGTTACGCTGGAGCCTTGTGTAATGTGTGCCGGTGCATTGAGTTGGTCTCAAATTAGTAAGGTGGTATATGGTGCTTCAGACACCAAAAAAGGATTTAGTTTAATATCTGAAGAGCTCTTGCATCCTAAAACAAAGGTGATAGCTGGCGTTAAGGCCGAAGCATCTGCACAGTTGCTACAAGATTTTTTTAGAGCAAAAAGAAGTTAGTTTCGGAAGGCTTATTGCGAACGAGTTAGATAAAGTTGAGTCTGCTGTTTAAAACCTCCATAATATTGGCCCGGTTGGATGAGCCAATCTCTACACGCTCGTCAGTTTCCATAACCAAATAGCCGCCATCGTTTTTATGAAACTCAATAACCTTGTCAATATTGACCACATGGGACCTGTGAACCCGCAAGAAGTTATCTTGTTTTAGGGCGTTTTCTATGCTTTTCAAGTTTTTTGAAATCATAATTTGTCCATCATTGTCGGTATAAATAATGGAATAAGAGCCTTCTGCTTTTATATGTATTATGTGTTTTGGGTCGATAAATTTATGGCCATAAAGTGTTGGAACAGCCAACTTAGCGTTCTCTTCTACTTTTACGCGCTTTAAGAGATCTTTTACCGAGGCAGGCTCCTTTATCTTTTTCTTAACTTTCTCAACGGCTGCAACCAAGTCATCTATATCTACGGGCTTTAAAATATAGTCAATTGCTTGGTTTTTTATTGCTTGAATGGCGTAATGGTCATAGGCAGTTACAAATACAACGTGAAACTTACGGTCACCTAATTTTTCTAGCAAATCAAATCCAGTTCCCATGGGCATTTCAATATCCAGAAATACGAGTTGAGGGTTGTGTTTCTCGATAGCTGCTATTCCTTTATCCATGCTATGTGCCACTTCAACAACATCAACGTCAGGGCAATAAGATGCAAGGAACTTTGATAAAACTTTGGTTGCGTTTTCTTCGTCATCAACCAATACACAAGATATTTGCGAGCTACTCATAGTGTTGTTTTTAATACTTCTCTCAAATGTAGAGAATAAAGAGAAGTTATTATATACTGCAGTTAGCGACTGGGTAGGCTTAATTCAACTCGAGTTCCTTTGGGTTTGTCAAATTCATCTTTCAAATCGTGAAACGAGAACTGGAACTCACTTTTGAAGAGCTGTTTGAATACCATCAATCGCTCTTGGGTAATCCGAAGACCTTGCGATTTGTGCTTTTTGCCCAGTTTTCCGGCATGAAATTCACGCCCCACTCCATCATCTTCTATAATACACAGTAGCGCATTTTCAGAAACATAGTGTAAGCTCAAGGAAATATTCCCTTTTCCTTCTCTTGGCAATATACCGTGCAATATGGCATTTTCTACAAATGGCTGAATGAGCATAGAGGGAATGTGGGTAGTTTCTTGTTCAATTTTTGGATCGATGGTTAAGGTGTAACTAAACCGGTCGTTAAAACGCAGTTTTTCCAATTCGAGGTATAAGTCCAAGCTGTTTAAAACATCTTTAATCGGAACAAATGTTTTATCTGAATTATTTAGAACCAAGCGCATTAATTTGGCAAACTTGGTAAGGTATTTATTGGATTTTCTCAGGTCACTATCGATCAAAAAGTTTTGAATGGAATTAAGGCTGTTGAAGATAAAGTGCGGATTCATTTGAGCACTTAAGGCTTTAATTTTTAAAGCAGAAAGTTCATTTTCTATTTGCATGCGTTTTTTTGATTTGTTTACCTGCCACTTTAGGAGTACAAAAAATAGTATTCCAATGAGCAATGCAGCAATCAAATAGAATGCAGTGGTTTGATAAAATGGCGGTTGAATGCGCATATTAAACGAACTGATAGGACCGAAACTTCCCGACGCGTTTTGAGCTTGTACTTTAAAAGAATAGGAACCGGGAGGCAGGCTTTCATATCGGATTAGGCGCTGTTGGGTGACGTTCCATGAACTATCTGTATTGAGTTTGTAGCGGAAGAGCAGTTTCTCTTTTTGGAAAAAATCAAATGCAATGAGCTCAATATTTATTTCTTGCTGATCATAATCAAAGCTGATATCCGCCTTAGAATTTATCGAAGAGCCATTGAGTAAAATACTGGTGGTTATTGCTTCAGTAGTATCGTGGAAGTTAGTGGAGTCTATGCTTACCAGACCATTAGAAGTAGCAAGTACGAGTTTATTCTTATCGGCAAAAAGCGCATTAATGTCTTCAAAATACAAGCCTCTAAAACGATTGTAGGTGGTTATTTTGTTGCGTTCCCAACTGTTCAATCCAGATTTAGTGGCAATCCAAAGGGTGTTTTCTTGGATAAACAGATCATTTATAAAATCACTTGCCAAACCATATTCTTTGTCCAACCAAGAGATAGAATTGGGCCTCAAAACACCAAGACCATTGCCCTGTGTGCCAAAAAATAAGGTATCGTTTAACTTTTCGAGACACGTAATATTCTGACCTTCGGTTTCGTCTATATGAAGGATTGTTTCGTTCTTATATTCATACAATCCATTTACAGTGCCTAACCACAGCTGATCTTTACCCACCTCAAGTAGGCAGTTAACCCGTTCCTGAAAATTTATTTGGACCGAATTGAAGACCTCTGAACCCTCTACAACCTTAATGAAATAGTAAAGTCCACCTACCCAATAAGTTTTGGGTTCCATACTCCTTTCTATTGCAATTCCTTTAAAAGGAGCAATTTTTGGATCAACATCAAATTGGTTTTCTGTTAAAACCTTAACTATTCCGTCTGTACTTTGATACAGCGCACTTATGTTGTCGTTTATTTTGGTTTCGTTGATGGGAACAAACGCGTCATTTTGTGTTTTTAGTTCCACAAAGGTGTTGTTTCGGTTGAAAGAAAATAGACGTTTATTGAATGCCAATAAGCCTCTAAAATCATTGTTACCGTCTGAAGAAATGTTGGAGTAGTATTGAATCCCAGAGTTTGGAATTTGAAACAAACCACTCGAAAATGTACCAAACCAAATACTGCCATTTTTATCTTCAGTAATGCAGGAAATGGCCAGCTTGGACTCTACCACAATTGGTTTTCGATCGGTTTTTCCCTTCGGAAAGCAAAGTAAACCTTGATAGGTTCCAACCCAAATATTTTCTTTACTGTCAACCAGCAAAGCACTGGTGGTTCTACTCAGAAGGTCAACGCTCGTATACGTATTGCTGTTGGTTTTAATAATCAGTTCTTTATTTCCAGATATGATGGTATTTAATCCATCACTACTAATTCCTCGTATTTGATTGGGCAACGGACCGTCGATTTTGGGACAATTGGTGACGTTAAAAATGCTCATTTTTGGATCTACCCAGTTTCCAGTCGAACCTTTAATAGAACTTACCTTTCCGCGTATTAGTTTTAACCCAGAGAGTTCATCATTGCAGCTGGTATTTAAACCAATAAATAAGCTATCCATTGATGCGGGAAAAAATGAAGTAATTAAACGCTTCTGCAGTAAATTATCTAGAACCTTGTTGTGTTGAAAATGAAAAAAAGAGTCCCGGTATACGGTAAAGCTTTTGTTAAATCCGAGTAACCAAACACTGCTGTCAGCAGAAACCCCCAAGGATACAATCGCATTATCCGATAAGCCGTCCTTTTGGGTGAACGATTGTATGGTATATCCGTCAAACTTGGAAACCCCAGCGTCGGTAGCAATCCAAATGTAGCCGGATTTATCTTGTTTGACGTCGTAGATTTGATTACTCGGCAATCCAGATTCTGTGCTGTAGTTGGTACTAAAAAACTGTTGCGCCAGTCCAACAAAACTGAAACAAATAAGTGCAGATACAAGAAGTAACCTCATTGGTTAATACTTTTACTGTATACCAATCGAAAGACAACTTTTTGTAATTCTCGCTCAAGAATCAAACGGGCAAAAATCACAACAGGTTCTTCTTCTTTAAAATCAGATAAAGCCCGTGAAACGGCTTTTTCAGAAACATCAATTTTGTAGAGGGCTTGCTCTATTTGGCCGCCACTTTTTGTAAGCATTTTTCTCAGTTCATTACTTACCTCTTGCAGCAAACTTTCGTAAAGCTCTGTCGAGTCCCCATCAGCATTCATGTATATATCTAGGTTGAGGTCTTTGTTGATTTGAGACACAACTTTATCTATAATATCTCGACGGTTCTTGTAACCATTGAGGTCTATACTATTAGATTTTGTAGCTTTCAACTTTTGCAAACACAGTTTGTTTTGTAAACAAACGAAGTTATAAAACTATGGCTACTATACTCCTTACTGGTGGAACTGGATTAATTGGAAAAAACTTAACGGATAAGCTTATCGGAAAAGGACACTCGGTAAAGGTTTTAACTCGCAGTTCGAAACCTTCAAGCAATCAAAGCGATTACATTCACTGGGATGTAAAAGCAGGAAAATTAGATAAAAACGCATTGAAAGGAGTAGACTCCGTAATACATTTAGCGGGCGCTGGTGTCGCTGATAATGCTTGGACAGAATCGTATAAAAAGGAAATCATCAGCAGCAGAGTAGATTCCATTGGATTGATATGCAAGAAATTTAAAGAACTGGGTCAGTGGCCCGAGCAGGTCATTTCAGCCTCAGGAACAGCTTACTATGGATTTGAGAATTCTGAGAAGGTATTTACCGAAGAGGACAAAAGAGGCCAAGGATTCTTAAGTACTGTTTCCGATTTGTGGGAAGAGGCTTCAAAGGGTTTTGAAAACGAGGGTGTAGCAAGAACAGTTTTTAGAATTGGAGTGGTTTTGAGCGATAAAGGAGGAGCATTACAACCGCTTAAAATGCCGTTTAAATTTGGAATTGGTTCACCTATGGGTTCTGGAAAGCAACCGATGCCTTGGATTCACATTGACGATTTAACTGATGCTTTTGTTAAGGCAGCTGAAGGTGATTTAAAACCTGGATACTATAATGCGGTTGCGCCAGAAATGCTCACTAATGCAGAATTTTCAAGAACGTTGGCGAAAAAAATGAGCGTGCCTTTTTGGGCGCCAAGTGTACCGAGCTTTGTTTTGAGATTAATCCTAGGTAAACAAAAAGCGGACGAAATGTTGCTGAACGGGGCTCATGTTTCATCGAAGAAATTGGAAAAATCAGGGTTTCATTTTCGTTTTGGAAAGTTGAGTGCGGCGCTGGAGGATTTGTTGTAAGGAGCCTTTTACTCACTAAATCTAGATTCCAAATTGAATTTTCTCGATAATTTCCTTTGTCAATTCCCGCACCTATTCTTCCGGAATCACGCAGAGTTGTTAATTCTGAGCAATTTGTGTAATCCGCTTGGAGGTTGGGTGTGTCTAAGCACCTCCGCAGCGGAACGTAGCGTTTTACTAAATGATAGATTCTGAACAGCTATCTCATACTTCAAGCGATGCTTTTCAGATTCGATAACGCTTCCAGAATGACGACTTCGGGGAGGTATGATTAATCTGCGAAATCCGAGAAATCTGTGGGAGTATAAATCTGCGCTACAATTCCCTAACCATTAAGCTCTCCGCAAAGTCCTTCAGAATTTTTTTACGTGCATCGTCAACTGAGATACTATTTAAGGCAATCCCAGCATTTACATAGAATGTATTCATGTCTGCTTTCGCTCGATTTCGAATATCCATTTGGTCAAAAACTGTTTTTACTTGCTCAATTTTTTGCTCGTTTTCTATTTCAGAATTATTGTACAATGCTACTAGTTCATTCTGCTGGGCAGGAGTAGAAACTGCATATGCTTTTGCAAACAAATACGTTTTTTTACAGGCAATTACATCGCCACCAACTTGCTTTCCAAACTTCTCAGGATCTCCGTATAAATCAAGAATATCGTCTTGTAATTGAAAAGCAATGCCAAAGTTTTTACCAAACTCATAGATTAGGTTAGCATCAGCTTCACTAGCCCCAGCCATCGTAGCTCCCATTCTTAAGCTTTCTCCTAACAAAACAGCGGTTTTAAGCTCAATCATACCAATATAATCATCTAGACTAACGGTCGATTTTTGCTCAAAATCCATGTCTAGCTGCTGTCCTTCGCATACTTGAATCGCTGTTCTATTAAAGTTAGTAAATAAGCGTTGAAATTCTTTGGTGGTATTTTTACTTAAGTATTGATAAGCCAATATCATCATAGCATCACCAGAAAGGATGCCTGTGTTTTCGTTCCATTTTTTGTGAACGGTGGTGTGCCCTCTTCTCAGTGGCGCTTCGTCCATAATATCGTCATGAACTAAGGTGAAATTGTGAAACACCTCTACAGCTATAGCCTGATTGATGGCTTGTTCGGGTTCAGATCCAAACAGTTCTGCAGCCGCTAACGCGCAAACTGGTCGAACGCGTTTACCCCCCAATTCCATGATGTATTGGATGGGCTCATAAAGGTTTGTAGGGTCTTTTTTAAACTCAGTTAGTTCAATCTTTTTTTCGAAATAAGCTCTAAGCTCTTCTATGGAGTGCTGAGCAGAATAATCTTTAGTCATTAGTGCTTTAGTAGTGTTAATAGGTATTCTCCGTATCCACTTTTGACCAACGGCTTAGCAATTTGTTTAAGTTGATTATCGTCAATATATCCCATGTGCCAAGCAATCTCTTCGATACAGGAAATTTTTGTGCCTTGTCGTTTTTCTATCACTTCTACGTATTGACTAGCTTGATTTAGGGAATCAATCGTGCCTGTGTCCAACCAAGCTGTTCCTCGGTTCAAAATGCTTACTTGAAGCTTTCCCTGTTCTAAGTAGGCTTTGTTTACGTCAGTAATTTCGTATTCTCCTCTGGCAGATGGCTTTAGATTTTTTGCAATTTCCACAACGGAATTATCGTAGAAATAAAGTCCGGGAACAGCGTAATTGGATTTAGGGTTTTCTGGTTTTTCTTCAATGGACAATGCGATTTGGTTTTCGTTAAAGTCAACTACCCCATAGCGCTCAGGGTCAGATACCCGGTATGCGAAAATAACGCCCCCATCAGGGTTATTACACGCTCTTAGTTTTTGCGGTAAACCGGTTCCATAAAAGATATTGTCTCCTAAAATGAGAGAAACAGAATCGTCACCGATAAACTCTTCTCCTAAAACAAAGGCTTGAGCCAGCCCGTTTGGAACTTCCTGAACGGCGTATTCAAAGTTGCATCCTAAGTTTTTTCCATCACCCAAAAGTTTTTCAAAAAGCGGTAAATCGTGCGGAGTGGATATAATTAGAATTTCTTTAATTCCTGCCAACATCAATAATGAAAGCGGATAATAAATCATCGGCTTATCGTAGATGGGCATCAGCTGCTTACTTATTGCTAGCGTTAGTGGGTGAAGCCTTGTGCCAGAACCTCCAGCGAGAATAATTCCTTTCATGGTATGTTAATTTAAGGAGGACAAAAGTAAAAGATAAAAGGTGCTTGAATAAGGTACTTTATTTTTGCTTGAGCCGCAGGGCTATCCTTTTGTCTTGATACAAAAGGAAGTAAAAATCAAGTCTTCTAAAAAGAATACAATGCTCTCTTTGAAACTAAAACTCGGCCGAGTGATTTTCGAGCAAAGCGCTCAACTTCTCGGTCTCATTAAAAGTTTTCTTCGATTTAATCCTATTCTTTTTAAATGACACAAGAAATGTTTAGTCAAACTCTATTTTGCAATTCAACCATTCACTGTCAATAATTGCTTGATGTTTTTTGTAGAAATTGATTGCAGGCTCATTCCAATCGAGCACCTGCCATTCGAGTCTTTTTACTCCGGTCGTTTCCGAAATTGTAATGAGCTCTTTCAGTAACATTCCTCCAATTCCTTGCATGCGTTCACTTTCTTTTACGATGATATCTTCAAGATACAAGCAACGCCCTTTCCAAGTAGAATATTTAGTGTAGTACAGGGCAATTCCTACGACTTTTCCGTCTTTTTCGGCAACCAAAAAATCGAAAATGGCAGTATCTCCAAACCCGTCTTCCATTAATATTTCTTCCGTCACTACTACGGCATCTGGTTCACGTTCGTAGGCAGCCAGTTCTTTGATTAGGTTTAATAATTCTGGAATGTCTGAGGGAGTTCCTTTTCGCAGGGATATGTTGTTTGAAGTCATGCCGTCAAATATAGTTTCAACTTCCCGTAATCAATCTTCGAATTATGTCTTGGGTCTCGTGGTATTTTTTCAACGACTTGTACCTCGTCAAATTCAAAAGATGATAGTAGAGGCACAAGTTCGTTTTTATTTAAGGTAGATTCAAGAATTAGAAGGGTTTTGCTATTTATTTCGAGTGCCGTTCCCATAGAAACACCATCTAATTGTTGCAACTGATTTTCGATAATAAATGGGCTAATTAGTTTGCCTTTTTTGGTAATTAACTGAGCACATCTTCCGGTTAAAAAAAGCGCCCCATTTTTTATGAAACCTGAGTCACCTGTGCGATGCCAAACGGTGTTTTTTTCTATGATTTTATTGCGTTTAAAAGCCTCCTCATTGTTGAAATAGCTGGCCAATACGTGATGCCCTGAAACTATTATTTCTCCAATTTTTCCTTCTTGAAGAAAATGGCTTTCCATCGATTCATGCTCTGATAGGGCAATAACTTCATCTGTAATTTTAATGATGTTTACTTCAGCATTTGGATAGAGTTTACCAACCGGTAAGCCGTTTTCTAACACACTGGTTTTACTCAGTTCTTTTGCCGAAATTGAACTAATGGGTTCGGCTTCTGTTGAACCGTAGGCAATTACAGAATGGGTTTTTGGAAAAGCCGTTTGGTACAAATTAGCTTCAGTTGGAAAAACAGGAGCACCACCCGTAAACAGCTTTTCTAATTTGGGTAATTCAATGCCTTTTTCGATGCAATGTTCCGCCAGTTTTTTAATGAAAAATGGAGAGGCAGTAATTCTTGAAACGCTGTTTTTTAATAGCTGATGAATGATTTTTTGTGGCTTGAGGTTATTGGGTTTGGTTTGTTTGTAATCGGCAATTACTGAGGTACAGCCCACGCCAAGATTAACGAATAATACAATGGGTAAAATGGGCATGTCAATATCACTTGGTTTTGGCTGAATTTCGTGCAGCAAGGCTTTGAATTGTTCATTCAAAAATTGGTGCGAACGCAATGCTGCCTTGGGTGTGCCCGTACTGCCTGTTGTGAAAGTGATTAATGCGGGTGTATCTCCAATTAAATCAAGCGGTTCGAGCCTTCCATTTATGCGCTTTTTGGGGTTAAGTTTAACTGGAATTTTACGTAACTCTTTAGAAAGAATGGACAGAAATCGAACTTTTGTTCCGGCAATAAATCCCTTGCATTGAGCGATTTCACAACAAATATCTAAGCGTTTTTTATTTACCCATTCGTCCAAAAAAACGGCTGTTGCACCAATGTAAAACAGCGCCAAAACGGTACGGTATAAATCAATACTCATGGGTATAAACACCAGCACCCGGTCACCTTTTTCTATTCCTTTAGATTTAAAGTATAAGGCGGCTTCTTCAACTTCTTGACTGAGCTCAGAAAATGAAATTTCCTTGTCTTTCTCTATAATGGCTTTTTGATCGGGGTAGGTTTTTGAGGCCTCAAGAAATAGGTTTACGATATTCATAGTGCTATTCCGTAGAGTGCATAATTTTTATAGAATCCACCATCGGTAGCGTACTTATCCGAAATAGCTCTGGAGGCGTTGTCTTTTATCATAAAAGCATGAACCACTTTTGTGTAACCAAGGTCTTTGGCCAACTGAATGGTTTTACCCGCTAAATAACTGCCAATACCTCTAAAACTCGACTCCTTTTTTCTGGCCATAGATTTTATAATCAATGTGCTGGGTGGTTTGGTAGCTTCAAAATGGTCGGGTACAGAAAAAATAAATGCTTCTATCTCGCCCGATTTATTTTCTACAATCCATACCAGTTTTGGGTCTATGTATGCGGCAATTGCTTTGTATTTGGTTACGAAATCAGAAACTGAAACGGGGGTAAAAAGAAAATTTTCCGAAAAAGCTTCTAAGCTGAATTCTGCTAATTTTTGAAATTCACTTTCTAGGTCGTTGGTATTTAGGTTCCTAAAACTAGCTCCTTTTTCTAGGTAAATTTTTTCAAATTTATTGAGTTGATCAATATCTACATTCAGCTCTTGGTCTAGGTTCGAGAAATAGTCTGAAATAACTGAAAAGCCTGCATCTTCAAAGTGCTTGTTGTAATACTTATGGTGGTAGGGTTCCATGAAAAAGTTTGGGTGGTCATTATTGGAACTAAATCGGTGGTTGTTCCAAGTTGAGCCTTCCATAGGTCCAATTAGATACTTGTAGCCTTTTTGTGTTGTAATGTTTTTTGCGTAATCTAATAATGCTGAACTTATAGTGGAATCATTCGCACATTCATAACTACCAATACAGGCAGCAGGAGTTCCCTTGTAATTCAACTTTGGATTTTCGTAAAATGCGAACCTGCCACATGGGTTACCATTTTTAAGAAGAACGTATAAGCCCTCCAAAAATGGCTCAACTGGGTCGTGTCCCATTAAAAACCGGCTGCTATTTTCTGGATATAATACTTTAGGAAGCTCTGCAAAAAGACCGTAATCTGGAGCACCGAAATTTGTTTTTATTAAATCAAATTGGCTCATGCTAAATAAAATTCTTTAAGTGAAATTAGAACCAACAATGCACTCATGGGTATGGTAAAATTGTCCCAACCGTTGTGCGAAAAAGCCTCGGCAAAAACGGACACCATAGCAACCGCAACGGCGGTTACTACTGCAATAGAGATTCCCGTTTTTTGTTGAAGAATTAATAGAATAAATGATATTAAAAATGCTACGGCAATAAAAGCCAGTGAACCCGCTACGGTTTTGGTGTGACCTAAAATTACGTAGGGTTTCCAGCGGTATTTTTTTCCTGCCAAAGCAGCTGCGGGGTCGGCAAAAGCCAGCACTAAAATTGGCAAATAATAAAACGAATGTTGCCCATAATATTGGTAGGTGATATAACAGACATATACCACAACTGGAAATAAAAAACTACCCCGTGTTTTTCGCTTTACACCATTTATTGACGGCAGTAAATTGAATATTTGGCTTGCAATTAAAATCACTAAAAAACTAGAGCACAATAGCAATACTAGCCAGTGATTTTTAAGCAATGGGGGAAATAGCATTGTAAGCAACCCTGTAGATAAATGCACGTATTTGCGGGTAAGTTCAGCATGTACTTTTTTCTTGTGATACAGCCATTCTGAAGTTGCAAAAAGTACCAGAAATACAAGCGCTAGAATAATGGTATTCAGTAGGTTTTGATTCACTTTTTGATGTCTATGTTAATACAAGAATAAAAGAACCCATTATCAATTTTCGTCAGCCGTTTGGAAGTTTCAGTATCATGAGATACTTGTTCATTTACTTGAGCTATTTTGCGCTCCACCATAAGGTTCCAGTATGCAATTCGGGCTTTTGGGGTTGCATGTTCCACAATATCGGCAGCCACCGAAGAAAAAACGGTAGGGTTCATGTATTCAAAAATGTTTGACAAATTGAATTTGTTAAAACTGCCGTGTACTTTAAAAGCCTCTTCAGCAAACCCTTTAAAAGTTTTTAGATTTTCAACGTTTGCTTTTATGGTTTCAAAATTCTCAGGCCGTGCATAGTGAGGTAGCTCATTCTCAAAATGACCCTTCATTATAAAATTGAGGAAGTAGTTTTTTTGACATTGTACTGAGCTTAAATGCCTCTTAGCCGTTCCTAGAATAAAGGTAGAAACAGGTATCTTTACCTCTTTCAAAAAGGCAGGGTCTCTGCCAAACCGCCCCATTATGAACTTGCTAAAAAACACCTTAAACAAGAGCCTCCAGCGCCAATTATTCCAACGTTTGTCAAAGAATTTTTGTTGTTCGTCTTTAGATTTTAATAAAAATAAATCAGCCACATTTTCTTGTGATTGAACCAAAGGCAAAACTTTATTACGAAACAGTTCGAAGTACTTCTCGAATTTACCTTCATAGATAATTCCGGATTCAATTTGAGAACGATTTTCGGTCCAGTAATCCGCCGGTTCGTTAGGTAATTCGTTTTTAATTCTAACAAACAATTGGATTCGATCGTTGCAAGCTTCAAATCCTAAAAATTCAAGAAACTCTTTATAATTCAGAGTTTTGAATGCGGCTTTTTTTAGCTCAATGAGGTGGAGTTGAACTTCATTTATATCTACCGCCAACACCAGTTCGGGATTGTTCAATAGCAAAGAGAAACTGTTATCGCCAGCCGAACCGATTGAAAAAACGCGTTCTCCTGGCTGAACAGATAAGCCTTCGAGCAAAATATCGGCATCCTCCCAGCAGTTTGCGTATCGAATAAAGTCGTGATTGGCTTTTTCTAGTTGCTTACCCATTGTTTACGATTTTAATTTTTCCCGTTGCACCGTCCATTTCTATTTCGTCGCCTGTTTTTAAGGTTCTCAATAATCCAGACACACTCACAATGCAAGGTATGCCCATTTCTCTTGAAACAATGGCAGAATGACTCAATAAAGAACCGCGCTCAACGATAATGGCAGAGGCAGTTGGAAACAAAGTAACCCAACCGGGATCAGTGCTAGAAGTAACTAAAATATCGCCGTTTAGTGAATCCAATTCGTTGGGGTCCATAATCAGACGAACCTTGCCTTTTACCCTTCCCGGGCAGCATCCAATCCCTTGCAAATCACCTTTAATTGGCTCCATTTTTTCGGTAGAATAAATGTACTCGTCTGAAAAATTGTAACCGTAAGTAAAGAAGCGTTCTTGCGGTATGGGTTGATTTTTGTAATCCTCAAATTCTGCTTTTCGAGATTCAATTTTGGTTTTTAATTCCGTTGGAAAAGACGCAGTTTCTAATGCTTTTACTTCGTTTATTTCCAAGTAAAACACATCTCTAGCATTGGCAATTTTACTCGCTTCTTGCAATTGAACGCCAATTGCCGACATCATTTTACGCACCATGCCAAAACCTCGTGTACGTTCGTAGCGTAAATTTTCTCGGTTGCTAACTAAATCGCGGGCTTTTTTGAGCACCACTCCAAACCACCATTTTTTAAGTCCAGAATTAAGTTTGGTTGCTATGGTTTTTTCGGCCTGTTGTCTTAAATCTACATCAATGGTTGAGGTCGTTTTGTTGGCTGTAATGCCCTGCTGTACATACGATTTCAAAACCTTTAAAAACAACAGTGGGTTTTGTCGGTAGGATATGGTTTCCAGTTTTAGTTCGCCAACACATCGTTCGCCAAATTTGAAAATGTAGGCATCAATTTTTTGTTTTATTTCTGGGTATCGGCCCTCCTCAAGTACCTCCCAAATTTCCTTAGGGGTTTGATTTTCGAATAGCAGCTTACTCTCTGAATTAGCTGAAATAAGCGAAGCGAGTTCAATGCTTTTATGGATAGGCTCAACCGAAATAATGTCTTGACTTCCGCACAATAAATCGTTGTGAATATTGGGTTCTTCTGGACAGATTTTTTGAGTTTGTTTTTGCAACATGCCAAACCAAATCATGGCAAAAAAATCGTTGATTAGTGGAGCTTTCCATGCCAATAAAAGACGTGTTTCGAACGACTTATATTTCGCAACGATTTCAGGAACTTTCATTTTGGCAAAATCGTACTGTTCGTATTCGGCCATTACACCGTTTAGGTGTTTCATGAATTGTTTTCTTTCCGAACGCAGATTTAATTGCAAGTAAACCATTTTAAAAACCATAAAAACAATGCGCAACCATGCTTTGCCCTTATTCATTTTATAGTTTTCTTTTAGTTCGAACCGCTCTTTAACGCCCATCATATTCTCCATAAACTCGGCGTTTAGAGTATACCCAGGAACCATTGCCAACATTTTGTACCAAGCCAAAAGGTTGTAATAAACGCGACCTCGAACTAGGCCCAATGTGTTTTCAAACACTTCAGAATGTAGGTCCAATTCAGCTTTACTTACCCCTAATAACTCAGTAAATTGTCGATACACATGCTCGTACATTTTAATGATGAAGGAGTAGGTGAGTGGAGTAGTAATTCCGGGGTAAGATTCAATGATATTGCTATTGTCCCAAAGTATGTATTCTCCTTTTTTGTGGCTGGTTGTAATGGGTCGAGTTTGTAGTAGGTAAATGGAATCCTGAAAAACAGCAAATTCTATGTCTTGTGGTGCATTGAAATGCTGTTCAAGTTTTTGCAGCAAAGCGCTCAATTCGAGTAAATGCTTGTTATTCAAAGAGGGTTCGTTTTGCAATTCCTTTGGAATAGGATTTTTAGTGATTCCCGAACCGTCTGAATTACTTTCAAAACGTTGCGTTTTGCTTGCAATTTCAGATTGTATGTCTTGTTTTTTTATACGAAAAGTATCTGCATCCAATGCTCCAGAAACAAGCCCTTCACCCAAACCATAAACAGAAGAAATAATTACGGTATCAGTGGCTCCAGAAACAGGGTCGATTCCAAACCCAACCCCGGAAACTGATCCATCTATCATTTCTTGAACGATCACACCTATTCCTTGGTTAGGACTCAATCCGTTTTCCTTTCGGTATTTTATTACTCGATCAGAACTGGCAGATGCCCAAACGGCTTGAATTTTTTCCTCAATTTCTGATGCGGGAACATTCAGAAACGTTTCGAATTGTCCGGCAAAAGAAAATTTAGTGCCGTCTTCGTCTAATCCAGATGAGCGAACTGAATAGTTCTTGTTGTTGAAATTTGATCCAAAATATTCGGCTATTTCTAGAAGAATAGACTCAAGTTGATTGTGGTCAGAAATTGCTGGAATCACACACCAATTCGGAATATTGCATCCCAGTTTTTCCAAGGCAAATAAGTTTTTTGCTTTTCCTCCAACTTCGTTTACAGGAAACGGGTGAGATGCTTTATGTGCAATTATTTTACTCAATTTAGTAGTGCTTTTAACATGGGTATACCACCTAACCCAAGGTACATAAGCGCCGTCCATGCAGCAGAAGAATACTCGATAAACTTGCTCATTTTTTCAGTTCTATTTTGAGCAAATACCCAAATAAAACCAGGCAATGAAAAAACAGCAAATAAGCAACTAAAAACAAGAATTGAAAGCCCTCCATATCCAGCATAATTTGCTGCGCCAATTGCTAATAACAAAGTGACAAAAAGCAAAGCAACCCAAATTACTACGCCGCCTTTAGTGCCATACATTCCCGTGTAGGAAACCACACCTTCTTCTTCGTTTTCTTTGGTTCTGATTTTACGCCCAAACTCAAGTACCAATCCATTCATGTACGACACCGAAAAGAACCACAACAGCCCCAAATGAGCTTCGCTTCCTTCCAGCAGCCAGTCTAATCCACTTGAATAAATATCAATTAATGGAATGATAAACATGTGGGAGGTTATGTACAAAATTTGGCGCTTTTTTAGCCATTCAGGAACAAAAAACTCTACCGACATTAAGAGTAAATACGCTAATACGACTCCATATAAAAAGAGCATTTCAAATTGAAAAAATGCGATAACCGCTATTTGAACTAACGCAACAATCCAACCGGTTATTTTTAACTCTTTGAGTGAGATTAAACCCCTGGGAACGGGTAAGTATTTGCGATACAAAGCATCGTCTTCTTTGTCTTTAAACTCATCAAAAACGCGTACTAAAAAGAATAAAGTTACGGTTGCAAAAACACCAATTAAAAAATCTTGGGTACTGATAAAACCTTCTACTCCTCTACAAATTCTAGAATACGAAACTGCCGAAAAAGTAAAAGCGGTGATCATTAACCCATGCGCTAAAAACGGAAAGCGCTCTTTTTGATAGATGTAAAACCGCTTGAAGAAAGGGAGGTTATTTTCTTGCATTCTTTCTTCCAAAAATTTTATGTGCTTTGGTAAAATGACCTGCAGACATGGCCGCTGCAATTGAAATTTCCCCAGTCAATGCAACCGCGCAGCATATTTCTGCAAACTTGGTGGCGTTTCCAACGCCGGCACAGTCCATCATTCTTAAGCATTCGTTCTGAGAGGGGAGTCCCGTTCCGCCACCAACCGTTCCCACGATAAGCGAAGGAAGAGTCAGAGATACGTACAGATCTCCATCGTCATTTACTTGCATTCGGGTAATTCCAACAGAAGACTCAGAAACACAAGCCGCATCTTGGCCACAAGCAATAAACAGCGCGGCCAAACCATTTGCAACGTGACCTTGAGCGCCAATTGCTCCGCTTTGCACGACAGCCAAAGTGCTCGATTGCCAGTATTCTGCAATAGCTTCAGGGGTTGATTTCAAGCTCTTTTCCACAACTTTTTTGTGCAGGGTTACTTCTGCAATTACTTTTTTACCTCTTGCGCTGCTAAAAGATAGTGCTGTTGCTTTTTTGTCGCCCGAGTAGTTACTTTCTATGTACCATTCAGTAGGAGTAATTGGAAAGTTTTCGAGAATAAACTGGCAAACGTTATCGGTACAAATGGTCACCATGTTTTGTCCAGAAGCATCCCCGGTGAAATAACTGAAGGTAAGAATTACGCTATTTCCTTCAACGTGTGTATGCATTTCAGAGAGTTGAGCGTAATTGCTCGATTCGTTGACAACGCGCTTAAACGCTTCAATATTTTCGTGTACCCATTTTACAAAAATTCCATTTTCTGCTAGCGAATTAAACTTGAAATAGGGGCTTCGCTGAACGCTTTGTGCGGTGCTGATGGTTGAAATTCCTCCACTTAATCTACAGGCCTTCATCCCGCGATTGTATGAGGCCACTAAAGCGCCTTCCGAAGTGGCCATAGGAACAAAATACTCTCCTTTGGCATTGGTTCCATTGATAAGAATTGGTCCGGCGAGTCCAATAGGAATTTGCGCCATACCAATAAAGTTTTCAATGTTTCCTTTTAATTCTTCCGGGTTTGAAAGCGCTTGTGGATTTGAAATTACATTTGTAGAAATGCCCTTTTCTTTTAAATAGGCCAATCGGTTTTCTTGGTCGGTTTTTGTGTAACCAGCAGGGAATGGAGAGGTATCCAATTGTTCAATTTGCTCGGCAGAAAGAGGCGCCAACTGTTTCACGAACTCTTCAGGAGTATATTGATCCTCGATTCCCTTAACGACCTTTTGAACTATTTTTTGATTGTGCGACATGTATCAAGATTTAGTAATTCAAATATTAAGTTTTTAAAGTTACCCCGATTTGCGAATATTGCAAGTGTGTTTACAGTCGTTGCGAAAATTAAGAAAGTAAATTGCAGCAAACTTGGATTTTATCAGGAACGGGACCGTTCAGTTTAAGGTTGTGGCCTAAAGCTGCCGAGTCTAGATGATCAACACAAACTAAGAAATCAAATGCCATAAGAATTTCAACCCTTCTATATTTGCACCCCGAAACAAAAGCTATGATTGGAGTTACTACCCTCGACGAATTTATAATTGACAGACAAGACGAATTTCCATTTGCCACGGGCGACCTTTCTAGGTTGCTAAGAGATATAGGGTTTGCTTCTAAGATTGTAAACCGAGAAGTAAACATGGCTGGGCTTGTTGATTTGGCGGGTGCTGTTGGCTCTGAGAATATTCAAGGAGAAGAACAGCAGAAACTGGATGTTTTGGCTGATGAGGTGTTTATAAAAGCACTCAAAAATGGCGGTGAGGTTTGTGGCATAGCGTCAGAAGAAAACGACGATTTTATCGCTTTCGAAAACGAAAAATCGATTAAAGGAAAATACGTGATAGCCATGGACCCCTTGGATGGCTCATCAAACATTGATGTAAATGTTTCTATCGGTACTATTTTTTCAATTTACAGAAGAAAAACAGCTGCTGGAACAAAGGCAACTATGGAAGATTTTCTTCAAGCAGGCACTGAGCAAGTAGCCGCTGGTTATGTATTGTATGGTTCTTCTTCTATGTTGGTGTACACAACAGGCAGCGGAGTAAATGGCTTTACATTGGACCCTTCAATTGGTGAATTTTGTTTGTCTCACCCAGATATGAAAACTTCTGATGACGGAAAGATTTATTCCATGAACGAGGGGAATTATCACCTTTCTCCAGAAGGCATTCAAACGTATTTGGATAATTGTAAAAAGAATCAAATGACAGCCCGTTATATTGGTTCATTGGTGGCAGATTTTCACCGAAATCTAATTAAAGGTGGCGTGTATTTGTACCCATCAACTACAAAAGCTCCAAACGGAAAATTGAGATTGTTGTATGAATGTAATCCACTCGCTTTTATTGCTGAGCAAGCAGGAGGAAAAGCATCTGACGGTTTTACCAGAACCATGGAAATTGAACCCAAAGAGCTGCACCAACGCTGTGCTTACTATGCTGGCTCTAAAAATATGGTTGATGAGATTGAGGGGTTGTTGAAGTAAGCTAACTGTAAGGGGGTAAGCCTGTGTTGCTATGAAACGTCATTCCGTAAGATTAGATGAGTATAATTTCTAACAGAAATTTATTACGAATCTTCTGTGCGGAATCTCATTGCTTTTATAGATTACCGCCTTCGCGGGAATGACGCCTAGAGAATGCAAAGAACTATAAGGGTTACAGAAGCTTTTGTCAACCAATAAACCAAATATCTATTTTGATTATCGTTCATTTGCACCCTCTAAAATAGTTCTATGGAAACACTACACCAAGAAGTTCAAGATTATTATGGAAAAGAACTTGAATCCTCTGAAGACTTAAAGACGAACGCTTGCTGTACTTTAACAGCTCCTCCAAAGTACATTTTGGATGCGTTAAAACTGGTTCACGATGAAGTGCAAGCCAAGTATTACGGTTGTGGTTTAACGATTCCATTTAAAGTAGAAGGGTTACGCATTTTGGATTTGGGGTCAGGTAGTGGTCGCGATTGTTACATTGCCAGTAAATTGGTAGGACCAAACGGTTATGTGGTTGGTGTAGATATGACTGACGAGCAATTGAATGTTGCCAATAAATTTGTGGATTACCACACCGAAAAATTTGGCTATTCTAAACCGAATGTGGAGTTCATTAAAGGTAACATAGAAGCATTAGATGCATTGGGTCTTGAGGAAGGCAGCTTTGATTTAATTATTTCCAATTGTGTGGTGAATTTGGCCAAAGACAAACAGAAAGTATTGAGCGATGCCCACAAATTACTGAAACCAGGAGGTGAAATGTACTTTTCTGATGTGTATAGCGATAGGAGAGTTCCGCAGCACTTGCAAAACGATCAAGTGCTTTGGGGAGAGTGTTTGAGTGGCGCTTTGTACTGGAACGACTTTTTGAATTTCGCTAAAAATGCTGGTTTTACTGACCCAAGAGCTGTCGAAAACAAACCCATAACCATTGAAAATAAAGAATTGGAAGAAAAAGTAGGCGACTTAAAATTCTACTCGGTGACATACCGACTATTCAAGATTGCCGAATTAGAATCGGACTGTGAAGATTATGGCCAAGCTTTGATGTACAATGGAGGTATCTCAGGACAAGAAAATGGTTTTGAGTTGGACGACCATCACTATTTCCCAAAAGGAAAAGTAATGACGGTATGTGGAAACAGTTACCGCATGGTGTACGATACTCGATTCAAATCACACTTCAGTTTCTATGGAACTTGGGATACGCATTACGGTATTTTTGAAGGGTGCGGTGGTGCAATGCCTTTTTCATCAATAGAAGGTGAAAGTACTCAGGATTGTTGTTAGTTTCAATTTTAAGTTGAAAAATCCCAGTTAAAAACCTAAAGCCTCAGGATAATTAACTACCTTTAAGCCTTTAAAATCATATCGTTATGAAATTTCCATACTCCATACTCCATACTCCAACGAACAACCCAACTTGCGCTAATAAGTACAGTATTTAGTTTGAGCGTAGTGGCACAAAATCAACAACCCGAACCCGAAGTATTGGGCGGCATACAGCCCGAAAGAGGCCAAGTATTTGAACAAGGATATGGAGTCGATTATGACGAAAGTATTCTTGGACTAACAAACACCACCTTTGGCGTTGCAGCCTGCGGCTGGGAAGAAGACGCAGAAGGAAATAAAAGAGCAGTGATTTATGAGATTGATTCTATCGGTGTGCTACTCAATAAATACACCTTTAATACTACTGGCCACCAAGTAGCAAACTCCATTTTTCCTTTAAACGATGGCGGATACATAGTTGCAGGAAGAAGTTCGGTTTTGTACACCGAAATAGACAGCATTAATATTGGAGACA
>CBFIBQ010000024.1:0-49136 GCA_965660875.1 Salibacteraceae bacterium
TCTGTCTACGAATGGCGCCAAGTTATCGGCTTCATTGTAGGGAGGAAATGCTCTTCCCTTGGCTGGGTAGTTTAATATATTGGCTGGTATTGAATAGCCTGGATACTGCTCTGCCTGAGTGTTTGTTCCGTTGGCTGCATCGTTAATTCCAGCTTCATACCAACCTACAAATTCAGATACTTCTGAGCGAGTGGTTTGAAAGTGTTCATCATACTCTACACATGTTGCTGGGTCTATCTCTGCATCAATCAAACTTAATGGGCCTGTCCAAAAATCTTGTCCACTGGCTCTAAACATCTGAGCGGCTACTTTCAATTGTCCCGAAATGTCTCTTCCGCCCAACCACAATGACCCGGCAAATAAAGCCGTGTGACCACTGTTTTTTGGAATCTCGTACTGAGAGCGCGTGAAATCCCACCACATGTCTCCTCCAGTCTGGATCAAGGCTCGGGTGTTGTTGATGTCCAACTCTGTACTCGTTGTAGCCGGTGAACAGTTTGCTGCTAAACTTCCGCTTGGCTTTTTGCCTCCTCGACTGCCTCCCTTATCCCCAACATGGGCATAGGATAATAATCCAACAAATAGTAACGCCGTAAGTATGTTTAATCTCTTCATTCTTTTCTGATCTAAAAAATAGAAATGTTATTAAAATGCTAGTCTTAAACCTAGTCTAATTCTTCTTGGTAAGTTGAAGTTTGCTGCTCTCGCATTTTTAATTCTGTAAAGCTCTTGGAAAGACTGTGTGTCATTCTGAGCTTGAATATCACCTGTCCATCTTGCATCAGCTAAGTAACCATCATCAAGAGGATCTGAGGTAAATCGATATACGTTAAGAATATTTCTGTTATTAAGTAAATTGAGAACTTGTAAGTATACGGTCATATCCAACGCTTTTTCCTTGTCTTTTCCAACTTTTAATGTGAAGTCTTTATCTATTCGTGCATCAATTTTAAAGCTCCAAGGTAAGTTGTTACCATTAATAGTACCGTCTAAGAAAGCGTTACCTACATTGGTAGTAAATGCATTACCGGTAGATTCAGACTGACCATTAAACGGACGTCCAGAATTAGTAAGTACAGTTAAGTTAGCACCAGTATTAGCCAAAACTTGTTTTCCAGCAATAACAGGCCCATTGTAATCTTTACCCGAAGCATATCGGTAATCTAAAACCGCTTGAATGGTATGGCGTTGATCATAATTCAAAGGAGAAGTTACTTTTAAGTTATCGAAGCCCGCGTTTATAAGAGCACTGGCAGTCGTTGCATCTGATCCAGTACCTTCAGCAAACTGAATCGAGTATGAACCTCTTAAGGAAACGTTTCCAGTTCTTCTTAGGTCATAAGCAAATGTTAAACCTTTAACGGTACCAAAGTCAACGTTTCCATAGGTTGAATACTCGGCGGGGTAAGCTTGTTTTACACGAACAATTTGAACTTGGTCTCTAAACTCTCTGTAGAATGTTGAGATTTTAATGGAACTCGTATTGGATAGTTTTTGTTGAAAGCCAGCCTCGTAGTCAATTGTTTTTTCAGCTTGCAAATTTGGATTGTTTCTTACGCTATTTCTATTGGTAGACTCCAAAAACAAATAGTCAGTTGGTCTCAATCTTTCACCAGTTGTAGGTCGCTTAGTTAAAATATCGTAGTGAGCAAAAAATAGGGCTTCGTCAGATATTGGAAATGAGAATGCAATTCGAGGCATAAAGTTCGTCTGTGGTTGATAATCTTCAAAAGCATCAGAGTTGATTTGTTCAGATCTTGTACG
Source organism: Salibacteraceae bacterium (assembly GCA_965660875.1). Lineage (GTDB taxonomy): Bacteria > Bacteroidota > Bacteroidia > Flavobacteriales_G > Salibacteraceae > UBA6770. The sequence goes on from CBFIBQ010000024.1 coordinate 1,765, forward strand.
CTCTTTATCAACCAATAAAGGAGCAATACCAGATGATGTTGTTAAAACATCTGGATTCGCAATTTCTACACCTTCTTTATTATACCATGTATTTCCATCGCGATATCCTTGAATAGTTGTTGGTTGATTGATATCATCAACGTAAACAACATAATCCTCACCAATGTTTTCTGGGTGCGCACCGTCAGCTAATTCTATGGCTGCTGTTTCTCCTGCCTTTACAGTAGGAAAAAACACAAAAGGATCGCTTAGAACTTTTTGATTCGCATCATATCTATCTACACGCAAACCTATATTGAAAACCAAATCGTCAAAAGCAAATTTATCTTGGATATAACCAGCAATGTAAATCGGTCGAAATGCTCCGATTGGTCTAGTTTTATTTCCAAACTCATCTTCAGCCTGAAAGAAATCGTCAATTGTAGGGTTCCCAGCTAGTTTATTTCCATAAGGATCAAAACCAAAATAACTTACCACCGAGTTTCCGTTATTCAATAACTCATCTGCACTGAAATAATCTATACTTAAGTTTTCTGGGTCAACCGCATCTAAATCTATTCGGTCAATACCGTCGGCACCACCTGGAGCCAAATCTGGGTTATTTGTTCGTAAGTTATAGTCGAAAAACGATTGAGCATCAGCAGCTGTGAACTCTCCTGGTGCTGAGTTTAATCTTGGGTAGGTAAAACCGATATCTCCTGGTAATCCAGGGATGTATTCAATGATTGGATTAAGAACATCTCGTTGAGATAAATGCGAGTTGGTATATAAGCGCCCTAGTGCCCATAACCCATTAGTTCCGCCGGCGGATGCCATCGGGTTGGCCGAGTACTGACGGTCAACACGTTGTTCATATTCAAAACCAATTAAAATGTTGTGATCACCAATGTCCGCTGAGCCACTCGCTGAAAGTCTGTATTGGTTTTGTAAGGTACGTTGATTTAAATTAAATTGATCCGCTGGGCTATCCCATATTCCTATTATATTCCTTGGTGAGTCTCCATTAAACAAAGCTCCGTTGGTTCTCATTGTAGTAATGTCCGATAAGAATTTATTAGTTCGAGTAGGATCATCAGGGTCTGAAGCCAAATCCTTGTCGAAAACTGGGTTTCCTTCAGAGTCATAACCTTCCCAACCAAATAATTCGAAATATTGAGCAGTATAGTTTGCAAGTCCTTCATTGTCACCACTTGGAGTAAACCCAATTAATGTATCCTCCCATGTTTGATGCACCCATGCTTGTCTGTTAAAAGCGGAGTCTTGTTCAAGATTATACGTTTTAGACTCAAAAGTTTCGAATTTACCCACGTAACCATACTTCCATAGGTTATCTCTGTGTTCGTCATTAAAAATTCTTCTTGTGGTATTACTGTAATCAAATTGTACCGTGTAAAACGCATTTTTTATTAACGAGGAATTGTCCTCTCCTTGTGCATCGTCGAATCGTTGAGTAAATCGCACAAAAGCACGGGAATTGTAGTCGATTCTTCTAGGGTGGCTTCCCCATGCCATCAAAGCAGAAGGATATAAGTTTCCACTTCCATTTCCATCACTGTAAAAACTAGCGTTGGACGTACCTAGGTTATTGTTGTAAGTAAAGTTACCCCCAATGGTAAGGTTTGTGTTTTTACTGGTATTAATGTCAATCTTTCCTTGAATACTACTTCCGTACTGTTGAGTATTTCTTTTGGTACGAACATTCTCCATGTCATTCAATCTCAAAAACTCACCATTATGAGCAGTTCCGTCACCACTTGGATTGTATCTTAATGGATTGTCAATCAATTCATCTCTTACATCGTCCTTTATTTTCCAATATCCCAAATGACTAGGTCTTGGGTCTGCGACATAGTTGAAGTTACCAGACAAGAAGAAGCCTAAAATAGGAGACGTTTTCTTTTTTGCGCTATCTTTTTTCCATAAAATTGGACCATAGGCACTAAACTCCAATAAGTTGTATGCATAAGGATCTAAACCGTAAGTTTTGTTGTTGTTGCTGTTTCTAAACCCTGATGTCACGTACTCTACAGAACCACCATAGGTACTTGCAGCTCCTTTAGTTGTAATACTAACCACACCTCCAGTAACATCACCATACTGTGCGGGTATTCCACCTGTCGTTACCGAAACTTGCTCAATTGCTGATTGGGGAAGGCTGTTTGCTGCTGCTCTAACTTTAATACCATCAATAAAATAGTAGTTAGCATCGCTTCTTGCACCTCTAAAGTTCAAAGAACCAGACCCGTCGTCTGCCGCAACAACACCACCTACTTGTTGGGCTATGCCTGAAACAGACCGAGTAGCCATTTTATCCATGTCTTCACTACCTATTGTACTTCCACTACTGGTATTATCTTTAGAAATCAAGGGAACTTTATAGTCAACCACCTCATATGTTTCCATTTCCACAGCACTAGATTTCATTTTCATGTCTGTGAACGTAATCTTATCTGCGTTTACAACTACACCGCTCTTTTGTAATGGAGCGTAGCCAACGAACTTCACCTTCAAGTCGTAGGTTCCGGCTGGAAGAGGTTTAATAAAAAATTTACCATCAAAATCTGTAGAGCCACCTGTAACAATTCTACCACTTTGCTCTACAACAACATTCACAAATGGAAGAGGTCCTCCCGTTTCGGAGTCTAATACTTTTCCTTTTATTCCTCCTGTCCCGGTTTGTGCATAACCAGCTGAGAAAAGCCCTAAAGCCAGAATTAATTGGGCAAAATATCTTTTTAACATATATACTTGATTAATGTTATTAAATCAAAAATGAAGCGAAATTAAGGCGGTAAAGATATAAATATTTGCTTTCGGACAACATAAGATTGTATGTGCCGTAAGACCTTGTTTTTAAAAGGTTTTTCATACAAGTGTATTATTCTTTTTGAATGTGTTTTCAGTAACTTCTGTAAGTCGTTTTCTTGCAATATTTTACGGCTAGAATATAGTTTGTAGTTTTACTTTTATTTTATGAAACCAACGCCTTAAAAAAAAAGATTTTTTACCGTCATTATAACGTTTTGCTCGCTTTTTGTTTTTTTTCATGCGCTTACGCACATCCCTATTTTGGTTAGTGATGTGTTGTTTTCGTAAATCTTCAGAAATATTTCGCTCGGCAGCTCTGTCTTCTTTCTTTTTTTTACGGAGTTTTTTAGCCCTTTTTTTAATTTTACGGCTACTTTCTACTTTTTCTTGAGCTATAGAATTAAATCCACAAGTAAGAAGCAAACTTAAGCTTAGGAAAACTGCTGTAATTTTATGCCTTATGATAAGATGTGTTTTAATAGTTACTGCTTTGTTTTTAACTTCTAGTTGCAAGAAGAACAATAATAGTACAAATCAATACGAGAATATTCCCCAAGTTGGGGTCAATATTTATCTAAACTTGGATCAACCCTCCAATTTTAACTTGTCAGCTATTGGAGGATATATTTATGTAGAAGGAGGCTCTAAAGGAATAATAGTGTATCGAGATGTAAATGCATATCGCGCATACGAACGACATTCCCCTCATAAAAGTACCCAAGCTTGCTCAAAGGTATATGTTGATAGCACAGGTATATATGCTTTTGAAGCTTGTGATAGTATACTTTACTATTTGTCGGATGGCACGGTTGCAACGGGCAATTCTGCTATACCATTACTGCAATATCAAACAAGGGAATCACAAGGAACTCTGCTTATTTATAATTAAAAAAAAGGCCCCTTAATTAAGGGGCTTTTTTTGTCTTTTTTATCGTACTCTATTTTAGTATCTGTAGTGTTCCGGTTTATAAGGTCCTTCTACATTTACTCCAATATAATCTGCTTGGTCTTTTCGCAACTCTGTTAACTCAACTCCAATTTTCTCTAAATGCAATTTAGCAACTTTCTCATCTAAGTGCTTGGGTAGCATATACACCTTGTTTTCGTATTTGTCGCTATTTTTCCAAAGCTCGATTTGCGCTAAAGTTTGATTCGTAAATGAGTTACTCATTACAAAAGATGGGTGACCAGTGGCGCAGCCCAAGTTTACTAACCTGCCTTCTGCCAGCAAGATGATATCGTTACCATTTACATTGTATAGATCTACTTGCGGTTTGATTTCAATTTTTGTTGATCCGTGGTTTTTGATCAACCAAGCCATATCAATTTCATTATCAAAGTGCCCGATATTACAAACAATGGTTTTGTCTTTCATTGCTTCAAAGTGGTGCCCTTGAACAATGTCTTTATTTCCAGTAGTGGTCACAACGATATCAACTTCGTGTAGTGCATTTTCTAATGTTTTGACAGCAAACCCGTCCATTGCTGCTTGAAGTGCACAAATTGGATCCACTTCAGTTACTATCACACGTGCTCCTGCTCCTCTCAAAGAAGCTGCTGATCCTTTACCAACATCTCCGTATCCACATACCACAGCAACCTTTCCTGCCATCATGGTGTCTGTAGCTCTTCTTATTGCATCCACCAATGATTCTTTACAGCCGTATTTGTTATCGAACTTAGATTTTGTTACCGAATCGTTAACGTTGATTGCAGGCATAACTAAAGTTCCGTTTTTCATTCTTTCGTACAACCTGTGAACGCCTGTTGTAGTTTCCTCGCTAAGGCCTTTTATTTCCTTTGTTAATTCAGGAAATCGATCAAACACCATATTGGTTAAATCACCTCCATCATCAAGAATCATATTTAATGGTTGCCCATCTTTGAAAGCAAATAAAGTCTGCTCAATGCACCAATCAAATTCTTCATCGGTCATTCCTTTCCAGGCATAAACAGGTATTCCTGCTGCTGCTATCGCAGCTGCTGCGTGGTCTTGGGTTGAGAAAATGTTACAAGAAGACCAAGTCACATCAGCACCTAAATCCACTAAAGTTTCAATTAAAACAGCTGTTTGAATGGTCATGTGTAAGCAACCCGCGATTCTAGCACCTTTTAAAGGTTTAGCTTCACCATACTCTTCTCTTAAAGACATTAAACCCGGCATTTCTGCTTCTGCCAAATTAATTTCTTTTCTTCCCCACTCAGCTAAGGAGATATCTTTTACCTTGTATGAAGGTCTAGATTGTGTTTCTGTATTACTCATATAATTTTGTTTCTAGAAAATTTTTGCAAAGGTATGCATATCGTTTTTATACATAGGCCTTTATTTGTTATATGCCATTAATTAAACAATATGAAGACCAATCAAATGCGATTTTGGTTTGGAATATTACTGAAGAATTAAGTTTTTTTGAAACTGAAGTAGACGAAAACATAAAAAGCATAACTCGGCTCAAGGAAAAGGCTTGTGTTCAGTATGTTCTCAGAAGGTATTGTAACGTTCAGCAGTTGCTGTACGATAATCAAGGCAAGCCCTATTTAGCTAATCAGAAACGTTTTATTTCAATATCCCATTCAAAAGGAGTAGTGGTTGTAGCATTATCGAATGAGTCAATAGGTGTCGATGTAGAGCAGATTTCAAAGAAAGCACATACCATTAGAAAGAAGTTTTTGCACGTTAGTGAGTTTGATTTACTAAAATCAGAAAAAGACCCACTATTCTTTTGCACTCTGCTTTGGTCCGCAAAAGAGGCGTGCTTTAAAAAACATTCCGACAAAGAACATTTGATTTTTTCAGAACAGATTCACATAACCGATTTAGATCTTGTGAATAAAAAAATAGCGGTTACCATTTGTTTTGAAGATGGGACTATTTTAAAAGAATTGCTAGCCTACCGCACCTATTATGACTATGTTCTAGTAAATACCTTGTAGAGAAAAGTTATTATTGCACTGGTGTTAATTAATTTATCAAATACTTCAAGAAAGATTGCTGTACTAATCGATCCCGATTATGTTGCTGAAATTGATTTAAGAACATTCTTAGTTGGACTATCTGAAGCGCAGGTGGACGTTATTCTTCTTGGTGGTAGTTTACTGGCCGGCGGCTCAATAGAAGATGTCGTAGATTCTATAAAACAACATACAGATATTCCAGTTATAATTTTCCCTGGCTCTGCCATACAAGTTGCTTCGAATGCAGATGGTATTCTCTTTCTTTCTCTAATTTCTGGGAGAAATCCAGAGTTTTTAATTGGCCAGCAAGTTATAGCGGCACCGTATATTAAAAAGGCTAACATCCAGCCAATTTCCACTGGTTATATTTTAGTTGATTGTGGATCTGAAACAACAGCATCATATATTAGTGGAACAAAACCATTGCCTTTTAATAAACCTCAAATTGCTGCTGCTACCGCTTTAGCTGGAGAAATGTTGGGTATGGAAATGATATACTTGGATGGAGGTAGTGGTGCGGATAAACCCATTGATAAATCCATGATTAGCGCAGTACGAAGTGAAATTAATCTTCCTATAATTGTTGGAGGAGGTTTGCGGACCGTAGCATCCATTGAAACTGCATTTTCTGCTGGTGCGAATATGGTAGTTGTTGGTACAATGCTTGAAAAAAGTCCAGATTTTATAGAAAAGATTAAAGCCATTAAAGAAAGGTTATGAAGTTAATTGTCGTCTCAAGTCCAAATAAAACCAAGTCGGAGATCGGTTATATTATTGACTTCATGAAATTAGGGCTAGACGTTTTTCATGTAAAAAAGAAAAAATTTACGCGTAAGCAAATGGTGGAATATTTGTCCATGATTCCTGAGGAATATAGAGATCGAATAGTTTTACACACCCATTATAGCCTAGCATCCAAATTTCGTTTGAAGGGGATTCATATATCTTCTCATAAAAAGTACAATACGTATTGGGGTCGATTTAGATTTACGTTTGCACGATATTTTAGACGCAACCTAACACTTTCAAAATCTTTTCATTCGATTCAAAGTCTAATAAACGATACCAGCACTTACGACTATGTTTTTTTAAGCCCGGTTTTTGATAGGCATGAAATGCAGGAGTTTAGTGCGGCATATTCAGAGAAACAGCTGCGCAGTTTATTGTATAAGACAAAACATCATGTAATTGCTTTGGGCGGAGTGACTCAAGATCGCGTTGAATTAGCTAAAAGAACCGGTTTTTCAGGAGTTGCGATTCATAGCACCATTTGGAAGGAAAGAAATGATAGGGTTGGACTTTTTGCACAAACAATGGAAGAAGTTCAGCGCGTTACGAAAGAGGTTAATTGAATAAATCCCATCGAACAGAAAATTTTAATGCTCTGTCTTGCATTGGGTATCCAGGGCGCGCTAAGTAATTGTAGTTTGGCAAGCCCTCGTTAATGTTTGCCATCCTTACAAAAAAGTAAAACTGTTCTACATTAACCATTAAAAATGGCTCAAGCCACGGGTAGCCTCCTACCGTTTGTTGGGTTTGAATGAAAAATTGTCTGGTGGCTGGGTTATAATCGTCTGCAGTGTATTCCGAAGTGAAGAATAGGTTTGCACCGAGGCGTAAAAGCATTTCAGATTTAAATAATCTTGACTCAATGTACGCGGAGTTATAAGTGTACAGCTCCGGAAGGTTGATTATCCCAGCCTGGCTAATAAACTGATAGCCGCCTTGCACGTTTAGGTGAAATACTCCGAAGTTGAAAAGTTTCTCTACATAGGGTCTTGTTGAGGCTATAGTGCCGTCATATTGTCTAGGAAGCCCATCAGACCCAAAATATGCGTAATTAGACAATGCCTGATAAAATACACCCACATTAAAATAATTACTATCCGAAGACACGTTGATATCTCCTTGAACTATCCCAACTTTATTGAAGTTCGTATTCCAATTCCAGCCTGTACCATTAAACTCATCAAAAATTTGAGCTGGTCTCTGCAAGCTAGATTTTGCTTCCATAGCAAGTTTCCAACGATCATTTATACGTAAGACATTTTTTAATTGGAGATTTAAATCCCCTTCATTATATCCATTTAGAACCAAATTGCTACTGGCCTTAAAATGATATTTACTACTAGCACTATTGTAGACCTGACCGTTTAGATATGTATTATTCTGAAATCTATCCGTTACTAAATTGTCAAATGTGTATTGGGCATAAGAGCCGTATTGAAATCCTAGTCCAGCTTTTATTTTTATTTTACTTATCCAACTGCTGTCCTTTTGAGCCCAAGGTTGCGCTATTAGGGCGACCTCATTATCAAAGCTATTCAATAGAGTTACATCAAATGTTTTAGTTCCCGCTAAAAAATTGGCAAATGGGTAATTTGTAGGCTCTAGGTTTTTATCCTCAAAAATATGCTCTTGATGCTGGTACAAAAAAGTGTGTTGTAACGTATACATTGGTATAGTTTGCTCAAGAATAATTGAGTCGATATAAACGGAGTCTTTTTGATCTCTATAGTATATTTTTTTTGTTGGACCAAAATTGAAGCGCTGTCGAACAAAATACTCCTGCTGACGACTTCTATTTATTGCGTTTTCAAACTGGACTTGAAACCCTTTTCTAGAGATTTTTTCAGGAGCGTCCGTAAAAAGAGAGTCAAACAGAATTCCACCCCCGGACTCATTCTGGTTGTCATTATAAGCACCATAAAGTATCAATTGATATTTATGGTTTTTTGATTTGAAATGCTGGTCGAATTGAAAGTTATTAATTGCATTGCGTTGCCGAACGTAAAAACCTTCACTACTAATTTTCCGATACTGAAATCCCATGTTCCAATTTTCTCTTATGTTTTGAGAGAATTCAGCATTTATCATTTCTTCATTCTGAGCCCCATTCAGGTAGGTGATACTTGCGTAGGGTTGAGTTAACTCTCTGAACTTGATTGTGTTGATTCCGAACCGATATACATCGTAGTTATCGAAAGAATAGTTTAATCCGGTTCTAATAGAGTCACGAGCAAGAAGCCTTTGGTGAGCTGAACCGAAATTACCTAAGTTATTATCAAAATTATAGAGGGTGTAATTGTAATTGAAGAAATTAGTCAGATTGGTGTCTATTGACTGCGCTATGAATGTATCGGGATCAATTTGCGCTGCATTGAAATGGTAAAAAATGCGCGCTTTAATAACCTCTGGTTCTTCAGAAACACTGTCTTCTGGAGTCGAAAGGGTTTGTGAAATTGAATTAAACGGTTGGATAAATAGGATTAAAGTAAGTGCACAAATGCTACCTTTAGAGAGTAGGAATTGGATTATGCGCATTTCGGTTTTCACACAACTAATTATCAAGTGAGTTTAAGTTATTTATCCAACTCTTTCTTTGTTTTATCAATGTCTTCTTTTACGTCCTTTATGCTGTCGTTTAAGTCCTGCTGAATATCATTCGTGGCGTCCTTAAACTGGCGTATTCCTTTTCCTAACCCTCGCGCAATTTCTGGAATTCGCTTAGAGCCAAAAAGGAGTAAAATAACCAAGAGAATTATAAATATCTCTCCGCCTCCAAGACTAAAAAACAATAGAATCATTTTACTAATATCATCAAAAAAGGGGCGTTAAGCCCCTTTTACATTTATCTAACTTTAGATTATTTTGTTCTGTCTTCCTCATTTGAAAGGTCCACAACCGTAGGAGAGGCAATACAAAGAGAACTATAAGTTCCTACAATAACACCTACCATTAATGCGAATACAAAACCACGAATAACTTCTCCGCCGAAAATGAATATCATAAGAAGCACTAGGATTGTACTTAAAGAGGTGTTAATAGTTCTACTTAACGTGCTATTCAAAGCGTTATTTACAACGGTTTTGTACGGCATTTTTTTGTGTAGACCTAAATACTCTCTTATTCTGTCAAATACAACCACGGTATCATTTATGGAGTAACCCACCACTGTAAGAATAGCTGCAATAAAAGCCTGATCTATTTCCATTGACCATGGAGCTATACCATAAAAAATGGAGAATATTCCTAAAACAACCATCACATCATGGAACATGGCAAGCAATGCTCCTAAACCATACTGCCACTTTCTAAATCTAAACAATATGTATAGGAAAATGACGATTAAGGAGAAAAGTACAGACCAAACTGCAGATTGCTTAATATCATCTGCAATTGTTGGCTCAACTAACTGTGAGCTCATTATCTGAAAGTTGTCACCAATAGCATTTAATCCAGTTTTTAAGGTAGCTTCAACTTGATCTTCAATCTCGCTACCCGTTTCTTCAATTAAATATTTAGTAGTGATTTTTACCTGATTCGAAGTTCCGTATGTTTTAACCTCGGGCCGTTGTTCTAGTCCGTCAGCTGTTACAAATACTTTAGCTAATTCGCTTCCAACGTTTTCAACCTGTACCGGATTGTCAAATCTCACGAGGTAGCTTCGCCCACCAGTAAAGTCTACACCTGAATCTAAGCCTCTTATGGTAAGGGAAGCGATTCCTGCAATTACAATAATTGAAGATAAAACGTAATATGATTTTCTTCTCATGATGAACTTAATGTTCACCTTCTTAAAGGCATCGTCAGTCCAACGTGTAGCAAATGAAAGCGTTTCTTTTTTCCTTAATTGCCACTCAAATAAAAGACGTGTGATAAAAATTGCTGAAAACAAAGAAGTAGCAATACCTATAATTAGAGTGGTGGCAAAACCCTTAATTGGTCCTGTTCCAAAAACTAAAAGAATGAGTCCAGTTAAACCCGTGGTTATGTTAGCATCCATAATTGATGGAATAGCACCTCGAACACTAAACGCTTCGCTAATAGCAAGTTTAAGTCCTTTACCAGATTTCAACTCTTCACGTATTCTTTCGTAAAGTAGAACATTTGCATCAACCGACATACCTATGGTAAGTACGATACCAGCAATACCAGGCAATGTAAGTGTAGCGCCAATACTCGTTAAAACTCCAAATACAAAGAATACGTTGGCAATCAATGCTATGTCGGCAACAAGACCAGCACGAGCGTAGAAAAATGCCATATAAAGTAATACCAAAATAAACGCCACCAAGAAGGACATCATACCAGATTGAATCGCTTCCTGACCTAAAGAAGGGCCGACAATTGCCTCTTCAATAATGTTAGCAGGAGCTGGAAGTTTACCAGCCTTCAATACGTTGGCAAGATCTTGCGCCTCCTCTGGGGAGAACCTTCCTGATATACTTGATTGACCACCAGGAATCTCGCCGCCAACTGAAGGTGCCGAATAAACCAAATCATCCAATACGACAGCTATGCTCTTTTTTGTTGGTACACCGTTTACTTGACCCTGAGAGGCTTCCTTTGTCATTTCTCTCCAGATTTTAGCACCGGTAGAATTCATAGACATGGAAATTTCAGGCTGACCAAGTGGATCGGCAGTAACAAAAGCATTAGTAATTGCATCGCCCTCAAGTCTAGCATTTCCGTCTCGCTGGATTACTTTAATTGCATGCAATGCATAAACATCTGTAGGCTGGCCATTATCTCCAGTAATTGGTTTTGCGGCCCACATGAACTTTACGTTAGGTGGGAAGTACTTCCTGATATTTCTGTCTTCCAGTAATGCATCTACCTCGGCTTTATCTTTTAAACTAACATAGCCTACTACAGGACCCTCTCCTGGAAAGTATTGTTGTGTTTCTGGATCTTGATAAATTATAGGCTGAATTAAAGCATATAGTGGGTTTTCTGAAGCAAACTCATCAAAAGACTGTTCTCCCGCTTCTGAAGATGTATCCGAACTTTCACCTTCCAATTCGGCAAGTAAATCATCTGCAGAGCTTGCAGTGTCTGTTACCGTTGAGTCCGAAGCGTTTTCTGTTTCTAGACCATCAGACAATAAATCATCAACTACTGTACTGTCAGTTTTTGGAGTGTCCGCTTTTTTTATTGCTCTAAGGTACTCATTGGCGTTTTCAAAACCTGTAAATATCTCTCTGTTGTCATAGGTTTCCCAGAATTCGAGCTTTGCAGTTCCTTGAAGGATTTTACGCACACGTTTTTTGTCCTTTACTCCAGGTAATTCTACAATTATTCGATCAGAAGTAGCTAATCTTTGAATTTTTGGCTGAACAACTCCAAGCCCATCAATTCTTTTTCGAAGTACTTGCTCCGTTCTTTTTACTGCGTCTTCAGCTTCTTTTCTAATAATTTCTAGAACTTCTTCGTTACTAGATTCCCTTGGAAATAACTCTTTGTTTTCTCTATTATGAAAAATGGAGATCAATTTAAAATCGGGGTCATTTGCATCTATAGCTTGCCCAAATAGAGTAGTAAAGTCTTCTTGACTGTTTTTTTGGAGCTCTATAGCATCATTGATTGATTTTACAAATACTTCTTCGTTGCTCTCGCCAGCCATAGCTTTTATTAAGTCAACTACAGAAACCTCTAGCGTAACATTCATTCCACCTTGGAGGTCCAAACCTTTGTTTAGTTCTCTTTGCTTACATTGACTGTACGTGTAGCCCAATAAAGGATACGCTTCTTCGGAGCCAACTCCAAGTAAATAATTACTTTCTATGGTACTAAGAGCCGAATCTTGAGCATAGCTGCTCATATCAGGATTTACAACCAACAACGAATCCAGTTGCTCACTGGCATAATCTTTTGCTTCATTCTCAACGTTATTGGTTACCCAAGTGAATGAAAGCTGATAAATACAGGCTGCTGTCAATAATATCGTGAAGAGCCATATAGCCGTTTTGTTTTGCATTTTTTTGCCGCTATTTAGTTAAAATTAAAGCGTGCAAATATAGAACTTCAAACTATATAGTTGTAATGAACAGTCAATTGGTTTAAGGTTTTGATTTTCAGGTCTTTTTTTGTCAATTAAATAAGGGTAATCTTAGGCATGAAAACATTGATGGTGCATTCGTGCACTTATAACTGTAAAAAGTTACGATGGAAAATAAAAAACCCCCACTGCAAGCAATGAGGGTTTTCTAATGATTTTATTTGTTGCTCTATATCAAGCCATTCGTTTTACTAACTGCAGCTGCAGAATCTTTCAAGTTTTGAAGTTCAGCTTCGTTCAAATCTATTTCAACGATTTTTTCAACACCATTCTTACCAATAATTGCAGGTACCCCGATGCAAATATCATTGAGGCCAAACTCACCTTCTAGTAAACATGAGCATGGGAACATTTTCTTACTGTCGCATGCAATTGCTTGCACCATAGCTGAAACCGCCGCACCAGGAGCGTACCAAGCAGAAGTTCCAAGTAATTTGGTCAGCGTTGCGCCGCCAACTTTCGTTTCTTCTTTAACGTAGGACATTTTGTCTTCAGCTAAGAACTCACTTACCGGTACACTATTTCTAGTTGCTAATCTTGTCAATGGGATCATGCCCGTATCGCTATGACCGCCAATTACCATTCCATCTACATCAGAGGCTGGGCATTCTAAAGCCTCAGCAAGTCTATATTTAAAACGTGCAGAGTCTAGTGCACCGCCCATTCCAATAATTCTATTTTTAGATAAACCTGTAGTTTGATGCGCCAAGTAAGTCATAGTATCCATTGGATTGGAAACTACAATAATGATAACGTTTGGAGAATGCTGAATGAGCTGCTCCGCTACACTTTTTACGATACCCGCGTTTGTTGATATCAATTCTTCACGAGTCATTCCTGGTTTTCTTGGGATTCCAGAAGTAATTACAGCTACATCACTACCTGCTGTTTTTGAATAGTCATTTGTAGTTCCAGTAATTTTAGTGTCAAAACTGTTAAGTGACGCCGTTTGCATTAAATCCATGGCCTTGCCTTCAGCAAACCCTTCTTTAATATCTATTAATACAACTTCTGATGCAAAGTCTTTAATTGCAATATACTCTGCACAACTAGCACCTACTGCTCCCGCTCCAACTACTGTAACTTTCATTTCTTTGTGTTTAAAATTTAGGTGGGCAAAGGTAGATAAAGTAACAACTTTATCAGGGAAGGGGTAAATACAAATTCTATTAAAATTTTACAATATACCAGTGTTTTCGGCTAAATTTGAATGCAAGGCAACCCAAAATAAATAATTGCGTCTTAACAATAGCAATTCCAAATGGAACGATTAAAAAATGTGCAAACTTCACAGATCATCAGCGGTTGTAAGAAGCGTGACGAAAAATGTCAGCAAGCACTTTACAATCACTTTTATGGCTTAATGATGGCAACGTGCTTTCGCTATTGTGATTGCAAAGAGGATGCAGAAGATATTGTTCAGGAGGGTTTTGTAAAGGTCTTTGAAAAAATTGACGGATTTGACGATAAGGGTTCGTTTGAAGGTTGGTTGAAACGTGTCTTCGTAAACATGTGTTTGGATAATATTCGAAAAAAGAAAATGCAGTTTTTGAGTATTAATGAAGGGAGTAATGAAGATTACTTGCTTGGTGGTTCCGATGCAGAAGAAGAGGAAGAAAATAAACTATTGGCCTCTATCGGGCGAGACAACTTATTGAAGGCAATTCAAGAGTTGACACCAGTGTACCGAGCAGTGTTTAACATGCACGTGATTGAGGGTTATACTCATGCGGAAATAGCAGAATACCTCAATGTTAGTGAGGGTACTTCAAAGTCAAATCTTTTCAAAGCAAAGAAGAAATTAAAGAAAGAGATACAAGCGATATTGAAAGCAAAACATGCAAGCTAAAGACGACATAAAGGATTTATTTGATGGATTTGAAAAAGAATTCGGAAAAGGGGATTGGAATGCAATAGAATCTCGGGTTCAAAGAAATAATGCACAATTTGCGGCATCAAAAAAGAAATACAAATGGGGCGTAGCGTTTGGAGCTGTGGCCTGCCTGTTATTAGGCGCTATTCACTTTACCACTTCAATACAGGATGCTGCACAAGTTGATGCAGATAGTGCAGCGATTCAGCGGTCAGAGGCAAACACTGCTGCAACAGATGAGCGCGTAGTTGATTCTAAAATACCAGCTGAACTAACCGAAGAACAGTCAATTGCCCCTTCAGAAGTTGAAGCTGTTTCTACTGTAGATAATTCTGCTGGTACTTCAAGTAATTCGGAAGACGATAAACTGGCTCAAAATGATGCTATTGTTTCGAATGAAGAAATCGAAGTAGGTTCTAAATCTGCTGCTTTACGCAACCCGGTAAATCAAAAACCAAGAGTTCAAGCTCCGGATTTTGTTTTAGAAAAATCGACGTATTGTTTGGGTGATAAATTGAGTTTTGTAGTGAAACCAAACGCTAAAAATTCATTGGAACTTCGCTTAAATGGTAAGCAATTGGATGCAACAGATTTGAAAAATTATGCCCTATCGGCAGCTGGAACATCAAAGATTAGTATTCTTAGAAATAATGAGGTAGTGCGAACACACGAAATAACCGTGCAAGCGCCACCCGCAAGAATTGGATATAACAAAAACTATGACGTGCATAATCCATACGTAAACTTTAAAGCGTTGAATGCTTCGGTAGAATCGAATTATTCTTGGTTTATTGATAACGAATTGGTTTCTAATGATGAAGATTTTCAATACACCTTCGCGAGTAAAGGGATGTACCGTGTAAAAATGATTGTTCGCTCCAGTGCTGGATGTAAAGATTCTTCCGTAAAATCCATTCGCATTTTACGCGGATATAACCTCATGGCTACCACTATTTTTAATCCTACTAAAGAAACATGGATGCCTTTAGGTTTAAAGAAGAATGGCATTTCATTTAAGTTAAGAATAGTTGACCAAAAAGGAAATACAGTATTTACAAGTACAGACCCCAATAAAACTTGGAATGGAGAACTAGACAGTTCCCGAAAGGCGGAAAACGGTGATATTTTTTACTGGGTGGCTAAAGTGACAAACGAATCGGGAAAAGTCTCCGAATATGCCAATAGCCTTTTGGTGAGTTCTAACCTAGAGTAGTTTTTTAAAAACATTCCAAAGTTGCTCGTCTGGCGTTTCTGCAACAAACTCCACGGGCACCTTCAAAACGGGGTGAATAAAGTTAATCTGACGCGCATGCAAATGGATTGAACCGTCCCTGTTGCTTCTGTCGAAACCGTATTTTAGGTCTCCTTTTATTGGACAGCCATATCCAGATAGTTGAAGTCTTATTTGATGGTGCCGCCCTGTTTTGGGCTCTACTTCCAAAAGAAAATATTTATCCGACTGAGCTATTGTGCTGTAATTCAAGTCGGCATACTTCGCCCCATTTTTATCATTTCGTTCTATAAATGATTTATTCTTTTCACCAGACTTTTTTAAGTAATTGACCAGTGTGCCTTGTGGTTCTTTTGGTTTGTTGCGAACCACCGCCCAATACTTTTTTTGCACCTTTCTATCTCTAAACAGTGCATTCATGCGTCCAAGGGCTTTGCTAGTTTTTGCAAATACAACTATTCCACTAGTAGGCCGATCCAGTCTATGGGGTAAGCCCAGATAGACGTTTCCCGGTTTGTTATATTTTTCCTTTATGTAAAGCCTAACGCGTTCTAACAAGGGAGTGTCACCAGTATTATCTCCCTGTACAAGTTCGGTTGCTTTTTTATTTACGACTATTAGATGATTATCCTCAAAAATAATATCCAACATTAATACTGTTCATTTTCATTAGGAAAATCGTGTCTCTTTACATCTTCTATGTACCCAGAAACACCTGATTTTATTTCATCTGCTAGGTTGGCATAGCGTCTTAAAAATCTGGGTGAAAACTCCTGCGTTATTCCCAGCATATCGTGCAATACAAGGACTTGTCCATCAACACCACCGCCAGCTCCTATTCCAATCACGGGGATGGTCACTTTTTTAGCAACTTTTGTTGCCAAATTGGCTGGTATTTTCTCTAAAACGATAGCAAAACAACCGGATTTTTCCAGTGCTATCGCATCACTGATGAGTTTGTCAGCTTCCTCAGTTTCCTTTGCTCTAACCACATAAGTTCCGTATTTGTATATGCTTTGAGGCATTAGGCCTAAGTGCCCCATAACCGGTATGCCGGCAGATACTATTCTGTCAACTGATTCAATAATTTCTATACCTCCTTCCATTTTTACGGCGTGTGCACCCGACTCTTTCATTATACGAATTGAAGAGTTTAACGCTTCTTTACTATTTCCTTGATAAGCTCCAAACGGAAGGTCAACTACTACCAAAGCACTTTCTATTCCACGGATAACAGAAGCTGCGTGATAGATCATTTGGTCCAGTGTAATAGGCAGCGTTGTTTCGTGCCCAGCCATTACGTTTGACGCTGAGTCGCCAACTAAAATTACATCAATGCCGGCTTGGTCTATTAGCCGAGCCATAGAGAAGTCATAAGCAGTTAGCATGGCTATTTTTTCGCCTTTTTGTTTCATCTCCGACAACACATGTGTAGTTACTTTTTTTACTCTAGAACTCACTTTCTTGTTAATTTGTGTACTCATATTTTAACCGTTTAACTTACTTATTGTACCTAATATGTTTAGCTTCTAAATTGAAGACGTCAAATTACTACTTTTGGCCCCGTTTAATAAAAGGCAAATATAATTTACTCTTTAAGGTACAGATGATTTCATTAATACACTATTACTTTTCCAAATCAGTTTTTGCGCTGGTTTTATTTGCTAGTTTTTTGACCAGTTGTAAGAATGAATTGGATGTAAACGCTGAATATGATGCGCAGGCAATTGTCTATGCAGTCATCAATCCTTACGATTCTATTCAAACATTCAGAATTTCTAAAACTTTTGCTGGAGAGGCCGACCCAATGGTATATGCTCAGGTTGAAGATTCGAGTTATTTTAATGATGTCAGCTTAAAGTTGGTGGAAGTTATGTTTGGTCAAGATGGAAGGTCTTGGGATTTAATTGAAACCACAATTAATAATAAGCAATCGGGAACGTTTTTTGGTCCAGAGCAGAAATTGTATGAGCTCAGAGCCAGCAAAAACCCTCAAGATAATTTTTATCTAAATCCAGAAGCAGAGTTTAGGTTGGAAGGCACAGTAGACGGAAAAGAAATAGGTGGAAAGTTTGAAATAATAAAAGAGCAAACCGGTAACTCAGCATTTTTTCTTAGGTCAAGTAACAAATTTTCCAGATTTTGGAGAGGGAATGTAAGTTTTATAAACGGAGCAACTGTAAACGAACTGACCTTTGAATTGGACTACCCAGTGGGTACTAAAGTTGCAGGCCTGCAAATGATTTTTAATTATACAGAGGCATTTGCAACTGGCGCCAGAGAAAAGCAGATGGTATTTGATTTGGGAGAACAAATTATTGCAAATTCTGAGGAACCAAAAACGGTAACGTTTAAGTTTTCTGGGGAGCGGTTTTTTGAGCGTATTGGCTCTCAATTGACAGATGTTTCCGAAGAAAAGGATTTACTTTACAGAAAGTCTGGTGCGGTTGAGTTTAGAATGATTGCTGTAACTGAAGACTTGTTTTATTATCGACAAGTAAAAAACGCTTCAGATGGAATTGCACAAGACCGCCCAGAATATACAAATGTGGATAACGGTTTTGGTGTAATGGCAGGCAGACAAATGGTTACCATGAACGAACAACTTAAAGTACATGGCGGACAACCCATCGAAGTGCTATTGAACAAGGCTACAGAGCAGGAATTGGTAACCGGGCTTTTACTTGGTTCTACAGGTGGTAAAGGTTTTTGCGCTGACCCCTCTCATAACCTCGGCTCTATCAGTTGTCCTTAACTGACAGCCTGTCACAATTCTATCGTTTTATTTGTTTTTACTGGAATCTTTGTCAGAATATAGAGGTAGATAATCTCTTGGCACAAGCATTGACCTATAGAGGGAAAATCGAAATAACAACAGAATAATAGAATAAAATCATGGGAAAAATTATTGGAATTGACTTAGGAACTACCAACTCGTGCGTTGCCGTAATGGAAGGTAACGAACCTGTTGTAATCCCTAATAGCGAAGGAAAAAGAACAACGCCTTCAATTGTAGCATTTATAGAAGGTGGTGAGCGAAAGGTAGGAGACCCTGCCAAGCGCCAAGCAATCACAAACCCTACAAAAACCGTTAACTCAATCAAACGATTCATGGGGCATACCTTTGACGAGATTGCATCTGAGGTGAAAAGGGTGTCATACAAAATCGAGAAAGATGGAGTGTTACCCAAAGTAAAAATTGATGATAGGCTTTTTACGCCTCAAGAAATTTCTGCGATGGTGCTTCAGAAAATGAAGAAAACTGCTGAAGACTATATAGGTCAGGAAGTAACCGAAGCAGTAATTACTGTACCCGCCTATTTTAGCGATAGTCAAAGACAAGCTACAAAAGAAGCAGGTGAAATAGCAGGACTTACTGTAAAGAGAATTATTAATGAGCCAACGGCTGCTTCTCTTGCTTATGGATTAGATAAGAAAGGTGAAGATGTAAAAATTGTAGTTTTTGACTGCGGTGGTGGTACACATGATGTTTCCATTCTTGAATTGGGTGATGGCGTATTTGAGGTAAAATCTACTGACGGAGATACCCATTTAGGTGGTGATGACTTCGATCATGTGATTATAGATTGGTTGATTGCGGAATTTAAGGATGAAAATGGCTTGGACTTATCTCAAGACCCAATGGCACTTCAGCGTCTAAAAGAAGCAGCAGAAAAGGCGAAAATTGAACTTTCTTCAACTACTTCTACAGAGATTAACCTGCCATATATAATGCCGGTTGATGGGGTGCCAAAACACTTAGTAAGATCTTTATCTAGGTCTAAATTTGAGCAACTGGCAGACGATTTAATCAAAAGAACTATTGAGCCTTGTAAGTCTGCATTAAATAATGCCGACATGACTTCTTCCGATATTGATGAAGTTATTTTAGTTGGAGGTTCTACGAGAATTCCAGCAGTGCAAGACGCGGTAAAAGCTTTCTTTGGAAAAGAACCAAGTAAAGGCGTAAACCCAGATGAAGTAGTTGCCCTAGGTGCTGCAATTCAAGGAGGGGTGCTTACTGGCGAAGTAAAAGATGTGTTATTGTTGGATGTAACACCACTTTCATTGGGAATTGAAACAATGGGTGGTGTAAGTACAAAACTTATAGAGTCTAATACGACTATCCCAACTAAGAAATCTGAAACCTTTTCTACTGCCGCTGATAATCAGCCCTCAGTTGAAATTCATGTGCTTCAAGGAGAACGTCCAATGGCAAAAGATAACAGAACCATAGGTAGATTTCATTTATCGGATATTCCACCAGCTCCAAGAGGAGTGCCTCAGATAGAAGTTACATTTGATATTGATGCAAATGGAATTTTAAATGTATCGGCTAAAGATAAAGCTACTGGTAAAGAACAATCAATTCGAATTGAAGCTTCTACAGGTCTGTCTGATGAGGAAGTTGAAAAAATGAAAAAAGAGGCAGAAGCGAATGCTGATGCGGATAACAAGGCTAAAGAAAGGATAGAAAAGCTGAATGCAGCTGATAATTTGATTTTCCAAACAGAAAAGCAGTTAAAGGAATATGGAGATAAGATTCCTGCGGAAAAGAAAGAGCCTATCGAAACGGCATTGAATGAATTGAAAGAAGTTCACAAGTCAGAGAATATAGACGGGATTGATGCGGCAATGGAGAAGTTAAACACTGCATTCCAAGCAGCTTCTCAAGAGATGTATGCAGCTCAGCAAGCAGCTGGAGGTGAAGGGCAGCCTAGCCCAGATGCTCAAGGCGGAGATGCTTCAGAATCAAAGTCAGACGACGAAGTTACCGACGTAGATTTCGAAGAAGTGAAGTAACTTTATCACATATTATGTTTAAAAAAGAGCCGGTATATCCGGCTCTTTTTATTTCATTTTACTTTCGCGCAAAGCTTTTTCAGTGATTCGAATAACTTTTATGCTTCTTTTAATGCTTCCTGTCTTCTCTTTTGCTGAGGGGTCACGACGGGCGCACCCTGATTCATTATTTCATAAATACCTGATTCAGGACACTGCTTATATTGACGATTTAAGCGATAAACTCTCGTTAAAGCTATTCACCTTAAATCGGACTAACAGTTTCAGCATTACTGATGTAAGAAATAATTTTGAATCCAACTATGAGCCAAATGTTGGTTCTGACTTAGGCCTAGGCTTAGTTTATAAATGGTTAAAAGTAGGCCTGGCATTTGCCCGTGTTAGCAAAGACGGACCAGAAGGAACCCACGGCAGAACACGTCGCTTAGATTTGCAGGGCCATTTATTTACTAAAAAACTAGGTGCCGATCTTAGTCTGCAACTCTACAATGGGTTTTACCTCTCAAACCCAGCTGCCTTTGATCAAAACTGGAAGCAAGGTGATAAAATGCCACAGCGTTCTGATATTACTACTTTTAGTATAGGTGCCAGTGGATACTATGTGTTCAACCACGAAAAATTTTCGCTGCAATCGGTTTATGTCCAATCCGAGTGGCAAAAGAAAAGTGCAGGCTCTTTTTTTCTTGGTACTACTATCAATACTTATGCGATTATAGCGGATTCTGCTATTTCTCCACAGAATTATTCCAACCCAACCAACAGGTCTCAGTTTTTTGAAGATGCGCGTTTTAGAAGTTTAGCGCCACTTATAGGTTATTCACATACCTTGGTATTAAATGACCATGTTTTTACCAACTTAACACTAAGCCCAGGTTTGGCACTTGCAAATACTCGGCTTATAGATGGAGATGGTGCTTTAGCGTACAGAAACAACCATATAATTGGTACTTTGGGTATGCGTTTTGGATTGGGTTACAACAGTCCTCAGTTTTTTGGAGGATTCTCTGCAGAGTATAACTACCAACAGTTTCGTTTTAATGAAGGTCAAGGTAGGTTTGGGTTCACAAGAGGTCAAGCGCGACTTTATATCGGTTACCGATTCGATTGGAGTTAATCATTCATATCGAAGGGCTTCAATAGGGTCCAGCTTTGCTGCTTTTACTGAAGGATAATAACCAGATAAAACACCAACAACCAAGCACAATAAAAACCCGCTTAGAATCCAAACCCAAGGAATAACGAATGCCCCATCTATTAGTATTGAAGTGATGTTACCAATTAATATTCCCAGTATAATTCCGGCAATACCTCCAATCTGGCAGATGATAACCGCTTCAGTTAAAAATTGAATCTTGATTACAGTGGGGGAGGCTCCCAAGGATTTTCTGACACCAATTTCTTGTGTACGTTCGGTAACAGAAACCAACATAATATTCATAAGCCCTATTGCAGCCCCTAATAATGTGATGATTCCAATCACACCAGCAGCAACAGTTACAATGCGAATGTTTTCAATAAGTTTTGTAGCCAAGCTATCGCTTCTTCTTATTTCAAAATCATCAGGTTTTGATAATGGAATTTTTCTGACCTGTCTAAACTCACCCTTAGCTTCTTCAATAGTTGGAATAAGTTGTTCCGCTTTTCTGGTCATTACATTTAAGGTGTATGTTTCGTCGGGTTTACCAAAATATTGACGCGCAACACCTAATGGAATCATTACCAATCGATCGCCACCCATGCCCGAACTGCTTCCTTTTTCTTTAAGCACACCAGCCACTTTATATCTTACTCCGTTTACGTTAATAAAATTTCCTATGGCGTCCACCGCTTTGAAAAGTGTATTATTAATCTCACTTCCTATTAGTGCAATTCTTCGGTTATTATTAAAATCGGAGTCCGTAAAATCACGACCTTTTTCTATAGCATACCCCGCAGTTTGGAGGTAATTATTATCCACGCCCATTACCGAAACATTTGGGTTGGATTTTTCACTTTTATATTTCACAGTGGCATTAAACGATGCTCTTAAAAAAACAGAGACAGCTGCCTCTGTGTTAAATTCTTGCTTGAATTTTTGTGCTTCGTGGAAGGTGATGCGCTTTTTTTCGTTTTCTTCATTTTTAACTTTTGCCCTTGACCGGTATTGACGAATAACAAATGTATTAGCGCCCATATTGGTAAACTCCGATTGAATAGACGATTTAATCGCGTCAATTGCTGTAAGAATGCCGATTAGCGCAGTAATTCCAATAGCAATGATAAGTGCTGTCAAAACCGTTCGTAGCGTTTGACTGCGTATAGCATTAATGGCCACAAAGAAATTCTCTTTTAGTACTTGCTTTCTCATGGGTACAATGTTACATCGGTCTGCTAAATTTTTTAACTTCGCGTGCTTTAGATTAAAGCATTATTTATTAAAAATAAATCAAAGGTATGGCATTCGATTTGGACATGATAAAAAAGGTGTATCAACGGTACCCTGAAAGGATAGAAGCGGCTCGCAAAGTATTAAATAAACCCTTAACCCTTTCAGAGAAAATTCTCTACACCCACTTATGGGACGGAAAAACTCAAGACGAGTTTAAGCGAGGGGTGGACTATGTTGATTTTGCACCCGATCGTGTAGCCATGCAGGATGCAACTGCCCAAATGGCATTGTTGCAATTTATGCAAGCCGGAAAAGACCAAGTTGCAGTGCCTTCGACCGCTCATGCTGACCATTTGATTCAAGCAAGAATCGGAGCGGATAAAGATTTACAAGAAGGAATCAATAAGAACAACGAAGTATTCAACTTTTTAAGTTCAGTTTGTAATAAATACGGTATTGGTTTTTGGAAGCCAGGTGCTGGTATTATTCATCAAGTTGTACTAGAAAATTATGCATTCCCCGGTGGAATGATGATAGGAACTGACTCACATACTGTGAATGCGGGTGGATTAGGAATGGTTGCCGTTGGTGTTGGTGGAGCTGATGCTGTAGATGTAATGGCAGGTATGCCTTGGGAGCTGAAATTCCCAAAGCTAATTGGTGTGAAGTTAACAGGTAAACTGAATGGCTGGACTTCGCCAAAAGATGTCATTCTTAAGGTGGCAGGTATTTTAACAGTTAAAGGTGGTACAGGCTGCATCGTTGAATATTTTGGTGAAGGAGCTAAAAATTTATCTGCAACAGGTAAAGGAACTATTTGTAACATGGGCGCCGAAATTGGAGCAACCACTTCAACATTTGGTTATGACGATTCCATGCGTCGATACCTGACATCTACCGATAGGGCAGACGTCGTTGCGCTTGCTGATGAGGTTGCGGAACACTTAACTGGAGATGATGCGGTTTATGAAAACCCAGAAAAATACTTTGATCAAGTCATAGAAATTAACCTAGATGAATTGACTCCACATTTGAATGGTCCGTTCTCACCAGATTTGGCTACGCCGGTTTCAGAAATGAAGGAAAAGGCTGCAGCCAATGATTGGCCAACGGAAATTGAGTGGGCTTTAATAGGCTCTTGTACCAACTCATCGTACGAGGATTTATCAAGAGCAGCATCTATTGTCGAAGATGCGGTTTCGAAAGGAGTGAAACCAATAGCAATTTTGGGAATTAACCCCGGTTCAGAGCAAGTGCGGTTTACAGCAGAGCGAGATGGATTCATAGATTCTTTCAAGAAATTTGAAAACGCAAGGATTTTTACCAATGCTTGTGGTCCATGCATTGGTCAGTGGGCGAGGGCAGGAGCAGAAAAAGAGGAGAAAAACTCGATTGTGCACTCCTTCAACAGAAACTTTGCAAAAAGAGCTGACGGAAATCCAAATACGCACGCATTCGTAACTTCGCCTGAGATGGTTGCTGCTATTGCAATTTCAGGAAAGCTGGACTTTAATCCAGTAAGCGATTCATTAACAAATGAAGCTGGTGACCAAGTGACCTTGGCAGAACCTTCGGGTTATGAGTTGCCAAGTAAGGGTTTTGCCGTTGAAGATAACGGGTATCAGGAGCCAGCAGAAAATGGGCATGAAGTTGAGGTTGTAGTAAAAGATGGCTCCGAGCGACTGCAGTTGTTAACTCCTTTTGAAGCATGGGATGGAGAAAACCTTAACGGATTAAAGCTTTTAATAAAAGCCCACGGAAAATGTACGACAGACCATATCTCAATGGCAGGACCTTGGTTAAGGTATAGGGGGCATTTGGATAATATTTCAAACAATTGTTTAATTGGAGCGGTCAATGCATTTAATATGGAAACAAACAAGGTGAAGAGTCAACTTGATGGTTCATATGGTGAAGTGCCTGCAGTGCAGAGAGCTTACAAGGCGAAAGGTATTCCTACAATTGTTGTTGGAGATCATAATTACGGCGAAGGTTCATCAAGAGAACACGCTGCAATGGAGCCAAGACATTTAGGCGTTAAAGTAGTTTTAGTGAAGTCATTTGCTAGAATTCATGAGACCAACCTTAAAAAACAAGGAATGCTAGGGTTAACTTTTGACAATGAGTCGGATTACGATTTAATTCAAGAGTCCGACACATTCAATTTGATTGATTTGAAGGGTTTTGCTCCAGGTAAACCACTAACCATAGAGGTAGTGCATGAAGACGGTTCAAAAGATGTCATCAAAGCGAATCATACCTATAATGCTCAACAAATTAAATGGTATAAAGCAGGGTCTGCGCTGAACTTGATCAGTAGGCAGAACGAAAACTAATTGTGATTAAAAAGGTTCTTTTAAGAACCTTTTTTTTTGCTCAAACGTTTGGTTACTGAGGAGTATTTCATATCCGTATATTTGCTAGTTAATGAACAACCGTCTAAAATTATACGCTGGGTTATGTTTCGTAGCCTTTTTTAATGTATTTCCGCTGTTGGCGCAGGATAGCGCCAGTACTGGAAGTGGTCGTGCAATTTATCGAGAAAGCTGGTCGCTTGGTTTTAAAGTCCATACAAGCGGAATTGGTGGAGAGTTTAGAAGGGAAAAGTTTGTTACAGCCACGAATAAAAATTTTTGGAACATTGATATTTCTAACATAAAGCATCCAAAAGAAGAAAAGAGCTTCAGTGGTGGGTCAGAAACCAATCTTATTTACGGAAAACTCAACAGTTTTTATCAAATAAGAGCGGGCGTTGGGAAGCAGAATGTAATTTTTAAGAAACTGGAAATTAGAGGGGTGCAAATTAGCAGTATTTATCATGTAGGTTTGGCCGCTGCATGGCTAAAGCCCATATATGTTGAGGTAGAGGTTGGTGATTTGAACGAAAACCCAACGAAGAGCTCTGAGCGGTACAACCCATATGCACATCCTTATGAACGGATTGTGGAACGAGAACCTTGGAGGACAGGATTAGGTAGTAGCACCTTTGTGCCAGGTGCAACAGCAAAATTTGCGTTGAATTTTGAGTTTTCACCCCAAGATGATGAAATTAAAGCATTGGAAATTGGTGCGCAGTTAGACGGCTTTACTAAGCCAATACCAATAATGGCATTCAATACCCAGTACAACGTTTTTTTAAATGTTTACGTAAGTTTTTTATTCGGAAGTAAAACTTATTTATAAGATGAGTGAAGTATTAGAAAAGAGAGATAAAGTATCAAAACCAAAATGGTTGCGAGTCAAGCTGCCAACTGGTGAGAACTATAAAAATGTTCGGGAAATAGTTTCTGAACATAAACTGCATACCATTTGCGAGAGTGGAAATTGTCCAAATATGGGAGAATGTTGGGGTGCCGGTACAGCTACCTTTATGATTCTCGGTAACATTTGCACCCGTTCGTGTGGTTTCTGTAACGTGCTCACTGGAAAGCCTTTAGAGGCAGACCCTTTTGAACCCTTACGAGTAGCTAAGTCGGTTAAGCTTATGAAAGTGAAACATTGCGTGATAACCTCTGTGGATAGAGACGACTTGAAAGATGGCGGTTCGCAAATTTGGGCACAAACAGTAAATAAAGTGCGTGAATTGAGCCCAACAACTACAATGGAAACACTGATTCCTGACTTTGCTGGAAACTGGGACAACCTTCAACAAATTATTGATGTAGCTCCTGAAATTGTTTCGCACAATTTAGAAACTGTCCGTAGATTAACCAAAGAAGTAAGAATTCAAGCCAAATACGATAGGAGTCTAGAAGTATTGTACAGACTGAAAAAAGGTGGTATGCGTACCAAAAGTGGCGTCATGCTTGGTTTGGGCGAAACAGACGAAGAGGTGATTGAAACCATGGAAGATTTGAGGTCTGTGAAAGTTGATGTGCTCACTTTAGGGCAGTACTTGCAACCCACAAAAAAACACTTGCCAGTGCATGAGTTTGTAAAACCAGAAGTTTTTAATAAATATAAAGAACTGGGTTTGGAAATGGGGTTTAGGTTTGTTGAAAGTGGACCGCTGGTGCGTTCTTCTTATCATGCGGAAAAACATTTGTTTTAGAAAATTGTTAAAGAAAAGAGCCGATTATTTATCGTATTTAGCCGTTTAGATTTAGTTGGTAAAACGTCTGAAAAAATGAATTAAATTGCACTCGATTTTGAAAAAAAGAAATAGACACACAAATATGAAAGTAAAAGCATTATCAATTGCCTTGTTAACTGGTGTCATTGCGTTAGTTTACAGCGGGATAGAGTCGGATATTGAAAAAGCAGAAGATTCTGTATATTCGAAAAGAGTGGAGACTAGTGATGATTATTCAGCTAAAGGAGCGCTGGAATACTGGAAAAAAATTCGCGGATCTCTCGAAGATGGAAATATTGATCCACAGGATTACAATAAGGTAATGAGTCAAATTGCTCGTCAATCAGCGAGTAGAAACGACGGTATTGGTTTGGAATATGAACCTATGGGCCCATCTAATATTGGAGGTAGAACACGATCCTTAGTTATTGATGTTGATGACCCTAATATTTTATATGCTGCTGGCGTAACTGGTGGTGTATACAAAAGTATAAACGGCGGTAACACCTGGACAACGAGTTTTAGTTCAGACACGATCATGACAAATAGCTGGATGGCACAAGGGTCAGATGGAGTTTTGTATTTGGCAACTGGAGCTTCTCCTTTCGAATTGGCTGGATCTTCTGAAAATGGCGGTTCAGTGCCAAAAGAACCAGGATTAGGTATCATGAAATCTACCGATAGAGGCGAAACATGGAGTTTAATGCCAAGCACTTTAGTTGTTCCTACAGATAATAAATTTCAGCACATTAGTGAAATTGACGTAAGCCCAATTAATCCAAAAATTATTGCAGTTGCCTCACTGAGAGGTGTATATGTTTCGTTTGATGGAGGTGCAACTTGGATTGATGATTTGCTTTGTGTTCCCAACAGTACGGTTGCATTTACCGGAGATGTGAATTCAATCGAATTTAGTTCGGATGGGACTCGATTATATGCTGGAACAGACAACGGTTCCTTTTATTATCTTGACGATATTTCTGCGGATAACACTTGTGGTTTTGTCTTATCTGAAACAGCTAACGGCTGGGTTAATGGTTCACGAAGAATGAAGTTGAGTGCTTCTGCAATTAATCCAAACAAAGTCTATGCTGCATTAACTGATCAAGCTGATGTCCTGATAGATATTTTAGAATCTTCAGACGGTGGAGTTAATTTTGAACCTGTTAACCCTAACATTCCAAGAAGTAATCCTGATTTTGATTTGTTTGGTAGTGGTCAAGCATGGTACGATTTGCTGTTCAAAGCGGTTCCAAAGCCAGAAGATACTACTAGAGAAAATCTATGGGTAGGTGGAGTTCAATTGTGGAGGTTTGACGGTAACTGGACACAAGCAGCTGTTGGCGGAAGAGCCAATGGAAGACACAATCCATTCTTTGTGCATGTAGATCATCACATAATGGCGTATCAAAAAGATAACCCAAGTATTCTCTATTTTGGTAACGATGGTGGTGTATTTAAATCTCTTGACGGTGGTTACGAATTCTTTGATATAAATAAAGGGTACTTAACCACACAGTTCTACAGTATTGATATTGCCAATTTTGATTATGCAATCGGTGGTACACAAGATAACGGCTGCATTATAGTAACACCTCTAAGACCTGGAGATAGTGATTTTGGTGTGGGTGTGTTTAATGAAAACATCTTGAACGGAGACGGATTTGATTGCGTGGTTTCAAATATTGCTGACGTTAAATATACCTCAGCACAATATAACAATGTTGGTCGCGGTCTAATTAGAGAAGCAAAAGGAGGAGGATCATGTGGACAGTATTGTGGAGATGAAGGGAATTTCTACACAAAACTGGCTCTATGGGAGAGTAAAAATGATTTGACAAGTAAGACGTTTATTGAGTTCTCTGCTGATACGGTAGCTGAAGCCATTGACTTAGGAACGGGAATACGTAAAACCTTTTCTGGAACCATCACTCCGGCCCAAGATGCGGCCCAAGTGGTGATGGGCTCTTTGGAAATTGGAACCTTAGATAACAGACTCAAGTACAACGGTAAAGGTGGGTTTATAGGTAATGGAACAGGGACATTTGATGAAAGTACCATGGAGTTTTCGGTAACTTTTGACACTCCTCCGCAGTTGAATGCAAAGGTCAATGCCTATTACGCTGCCAATTACCCCGCGGGTTCAGTATTGAAACTTGAGAGTAATACCGAAAACTTGCCTATAGAGCATTTGCTAACTGCAAACTTGGAGCCAGGAGATATAGAGTACGTTCAAGATCCAGTTCAAAGTATCATTGCTATGGCAGTAAGTTCGGAGTGTAGTGACAATGAGTCAATGGCGGAAGGTAATTGTTCTGGTGGACAAGCAGGAATTGTTATTTCTAGAGATGCAATTAACACCGCAGAAGAGATTAATTGGATGTTTGTTCCTACTGGTGGAAGAAGAGTTTACAGAATGGTGTTTTCTCCTGACGGTGATAAATTATATGCTTCTTCTGGAAACCGTATCGTAAGAATAGACGGATTGAATGACGTTTACAGAGCGGCTGAGGCTGAGGATGCAACGAATACTCAAATTCTAGGTTTTCAAGGCACTATTACGGGTATCAGCATTCACCCTAACGATCCAGAAACTTTAATTGTAACGACTGGTAACTATGGGTTAAATGCAGACCACGTTTATTTAGTAACAAACGCAACATCTGCAAATCCTACGGTTACTGCAGCTGGTGGTAATTTGCCAGGTTTTCCGGTATATGACGCAATTTTTGATGTAACAAATCCAGAAAGAGTAATTCTAGGAACAGATAAAGGTGTCTGGACTACAAACGATATTTGGGCGGCAAGTCCTACTTATGTTGAAGAAATCGGTTCGTTTGGTAAATATCCGGTAATAGATGTTGATCAACAAACTCTGCCTCACGGTGAAGCAACGAATAGAGAAATTATATATTTCGGTACGCACGGTGCAGGTATTTGGAAGTCAGGTACAGTGGTAACTTCGGTAGAACCAAATTTCTCTGAAATCAAAGAGCTTAAAACGGATATTAAGATGTTCCCGAACCCTGCCTCAAGCAATGTTCAAGTAGAATATAGCATAACCAACCCAGAAGAGGTGTTTATGCAGATATATTCTATTTCAGGAAATGTTATGAAGACGGTTACTCCTTCAGCAATTAAAGGAGAGAACAGCATTAATATTCCAATAAACGATTTGCCTAGTGGTACTTACTTCATCAATTTAAGAGATGGCAGTGAGCAAAAAACGGCGAAGTTTATTAAGATGTAATTTGAATTATACAGAATAAAAAGCCCTCCACTTTGGAAGTAGAGGGCTTTTTTTATGCTTTTACTTTAATCGAATTATATTTGAATCATGTCTAAACAGCGAATAGCTATAAATGGTTTTGGTAGAATAGGAAGAAACTTCCTACGCGAATACTATCGACGTGCGCAAGAATTTTCAGAAGTTGAGGTAGTTGCTATTAATGATCTTGCCAATACAGAAACTATGGCACATTTGTTTAAGTACGATTCTGTGCATGGAGTTTTTAATGGTACCGTTTCCGCATCAGAAAATAGTATGTTGATAAATGGAGATTCTATTTTAACCTACTCTCAAAAAGATCCCGGGCAATTACCATGGGGTGATTTGAAGGTAGATGTTGTAATAGAGAGTACAGGCTTGTTCAGAACGGAACAGGCGGTTAGTGCACATTTTAAGGCTGGAGCAAAAAAAATAGTACTTTCTTCACCACCGAAAGACCCCGATATACCGACGGTAGTTTTGGGTATCAACGACAGTATTATTAATAAATCGGATCGAATAATATCCAACGCTTCATGCACGACAAATAATGCAGCCCCATTGATTCAGATTATTGATGAAGCGTGTACAATAGAAACGGCGTATATTACAACGGTGCATTCTTACACGTCAGATCAACGTTTGCATGACGCGCCGCATAAGGACTTAAGAAGAGCGCGTTCGGCGCCTAATTCTATAGTGCCAACCACCACAGGTGCCGCAAAAGCAATTACGCGAATATTTCCACATTTGGATGGTAAAATCGGGGGATGCGGAATTCGTGTGCCTGTTCCAAACGGTTCAATGACCGATATTACTTGCGTAGTGAAAGAACCAAAAACTGTTGATCAGATAAATGAGCGATTTAAAAATGCATCGGAGTCTCGGTTAAAAAACATTTTGTCTTACACCGAAGACCCTATTGTTTCTGTAGATATTTTAGGAAACCCTAGCTCTTGTCTTTTTGATGCTAAACTAACCTCGGTAATTGATAAAATGGTAAAGGTAGTGGGCTGGTACGATAATGAGATAGGATATTCAAATCGACTACTGGACCTCGTAAAAAAACTCTAGTTAGTAAATTCTTTCAGTTCCAATTTTGACCCATCAAATACAGCGAAGGTGTTGTATTTAATCCATTCGCCAAGATTTATATAGCGACTACTTTCGCCGACCTCAAGGTCAAGTGGTAAATGCCGATGGCCAAAAATGAAATAATCGAAGTGTTTTTCTTGCAACGTTTCTTTTGAGAAAATGGCGAGCCATTCCTTTTCTGCACCAAGAAACTTTTCATCGTTTCCAGCATTAGCTGACCTACTTCTGCCACTCCAAAAGTTAGCAATTCCAATACCAATATTGGGGTGGATCCAACCGAATAACCACTGACATATCGGATTTGCAAAAACTTTTTTTATGAATTTATATCCATAGTCTCCCGGACCATATCCATCACCATGACCCACCAAAAATTTCTTGCCGTTGAATTCAAATTCCGTATTATCTCGGTACATTTTTACTCCCAATTCCTCTTCAAAGTAATTGAATACCCACATATCGTGATTGCCTATAAAGTAGTGCACTTTAATGCCCTTATCCGTCAGTTCAGCAATCTTTCCTTGTAATCGTGCAAACCCTTTGGGAATAGTGTGTTTGTATTCGAACCAAAAATCAAATACATCGCCTACTAGAAAGATGTCAGAAGCGTCATGCTCCACCATTTCGAGCCAGCGAATAATGCGCTTTTCTCTTTCTAAGCTTTTTGCTTTATTTGGAGCTCCTAGGTGAAAATCCGATGCAAAATATACCTTGTTTACAGCACTCATTCTACAATTCTATCCAATGCTTTAAAAGGGTTTAGTTTTTCCAAGTGCAAAGTAAATCGAATCTTCTCATTATACCCTACATTATTAGCTTGGTATGCCTGTTCAATAGAGTCACTCCATACGAGTGGAAAAAACACCTCAAAAATGTCGTGAATGAAAGATAGGTGAAGCCCTGCATTGTATACAAAGTTTTCGGAACTGCTGCTGCCCACATCAGCATACAAGCCACCAGGAACGGTTAGGGGAAGTTCAATTTTCGTATTAAATGCAACGAGCCAGCTATTCGATTGCGCCACATTTGTTGGGGCTTTAAATCCGCCTTGATTTTCATTCATTTGTTGCTGCCACATGTCGTGACTGGTTCCACGTTCAGGAAATATCGAACTCAACGTATAATCGTACCAGCCCGTTTGCCCATCCATTCGGAGATTATATCGAGGTGATGTTGTATTGTTTGTTGTAAATACTCCTGAGTACAAACGGAGTGAAATTGTCTGTTCGCCTTTAAAGTATTTGATGTTATGTCTGCCATCCAGCTCAAATAATTGGAAATCTTCGTGTGTGGTGGAATTTATCTTAATTGTAGAATTATTCAATGTACTTTTTCTTCTAGTCGTCCAATGAATGCGTGTGTATAGATTCTCCTCATTCAGTATCGGTAAATTTTGACGATTTGTTTGCTCCGTTATATAGGTAGCGCCAATATTCAAACTATTTCTCCATGGTGACCGAGCATTTTTATTTTTAAAATCAAAAATTAATTTCGGATAATAGCGTTCAAATTGTGTGCTATAATTCGAATATACCGCATTGTCGTAGCTAAACCTTTGCACATTTCCATTAAGAGTAAGGCGCTTTATAAATTTTCCGAAATACCAATGGTAACCCGCGTCATAGATACCGTTGATGCTGTTCCTTTTAATAGAATACATAGGGCCAACATAAAACTCAAATGGCTTTTCTAAAATGGACTTGTTGTGTAACCCCAAACCAAGCATAAGCTGATCGCTGGTATTCCAACCGATTAAAGGAAGGTAGAACAATTGAGTTTTTGACGGATTTTCTAATGATGTAAGTAGTTTTAGTTGCAAGGGTTCAGTTTTTTTGAATAGGCCCTTTACCTTCGAAAGATTATCTCTTCTGTTTCGTTCAACTAGATCTAATTTTGCATCGACTTTTACATACTTTGCTTCAACATTTTTGGGGAGCTCAATGGTTGTTTTTCCTGTCAAAGATTTTATTCGGTGCCTGTCGAGAATGGTTCCATTCTCATTCAAACTGTATACGTCAACCGGAAGGTTGATGCTTGATTTGTTTTTTACAGTAATGGAAAATGTTTCATTATTAGACTTTACCCTGTTCATTTTTATATTAATCTTTTCTGTAGTGTTCAAGTAATGATCAAAAAACCAGCTTAAATCCTTACCCGATACCTGTTCAAATTCAGTCCTTAAATCCGACAACGTGGGGTGTTTAAATTCCCACTTATTGTAAAATTGGCGCATCGATTGGTCAAATACTTGGTCTCCCAAAGCAGAGCGCAACATTTGCATACTAACGGCCATTTTCGCATATACTATTGCTCCGTAATTGAGTTTTGTGTAATGCGCTGAGTGTTCGGTGATTTTTTGATCCGTATTGTTTCGAGCAGTAAATAAGTAGGTTAGGTACTTTTCTCCTCTAACGGTAACCTCCTTCAGGTTCAGCCAATTCGAGATTTTCTCAGGCAAGAAATCAACTTGTGACGATAAACTGCTATCTCCGTAATATTCCTCAAAATAACGCATTTCGTAAAAGGAGTTGATGCCCTCATCCAAGCTTGGCATTTTTCGTTCGTTGAAACCCAACATGCCATAAAACCAATTGTGTCCTACTTCGTGCACCACAACATTTTCTAGGATTTTTCCCTCCATTCCAAAGTCGATAATGGTAATCATGGGGTATTCCATTCCACCGCCAGCTTCAAGACTTGCCTCCACTGCGCTGCATTGAGCGTATGGATAATCGCCCGTATATTTTGAGTACAAATGCACCGCTTGATTTATGTATTTCGGTACAGACTTCCATTCCTCATAGCTCTCGGGACTAAAAAATGCCCACGTAGTTACTTTTCTTTTAGATTCAGGTAACTCTACGGAGTCTTTTCGGACTACAAAATCTTTTTGGCCAAACCATGCGAAGTCATGTATATTGTTTTGAACATAATGCAAGGTCTTATAATCCATATTGGCAGAAGAGTCATACTCCCACTCGGTGTCTTTTGTCATGGAACGATCAGCTAAGTCATTCAAGAAATTAATTTCACTTTGAGTTTTTAATTCACCAGTAGCTGCAATCACATAATTTTTAGGAACCGATATACGCACATTAAAGGTTCCGTATTCTGAATAAAATTCACCCTGATTGAGGTATGGCATTGGATGCCAACCTTGTTTGTCGTATACAGCGGGTTTTGGGTACCATTGAGTGATTTGATACGAGTTGCCGTCATGACCCAGCCTGCTAATTCCAGCCTGAGGAATTTTCACCTTAAATGGTGTGGTAATGGTAAGTCGCTCATTGGGCGCTAGCTTATTGTTAAGTACCAGAGCGCAGACATCTATATGATTGGGGTGATAAACCCATGTGATTTTTTCGCCGTTAACTTTAAAGTCCAGAGAGTCTATATACCCTCTGTCTTCCTCTTTTAGAAATTGAAATGTTGTTTCGCCGTTTTCAAGCAATTGAACTCCAAGGGCTGTAGCCGTATTTTTATAAGCATTTGGCCATAAGTGAAACCATATGGTATCCATTCCATGGTGGCTGTTATTTATGTATTCTATTTCTTCGAATCCATTTAACACGTGATTGGAATCATCTAATTCAACTTGTATGTTGTAGTCCACCGTTTGTTGAAAATACGGTCGATTAACTTGGCCTTTAATTGAAACAACTAGACCTAAAAACAAAAAGCCCAGAAGGGCTTTTTTAGTAATTAACTTATCCATAAATCTTTTGAAAAAGGTCTTTGTATTTTTCCATTATAAACTTTCGCTTGAGTTTCAGGGTGGGCGTCAGTTCTTTTGTCTCTACAGACCAAGTAGAATCCACGAGTTCAAATTTCTTTATCTGTTCCCATTTTCCAAAACTAGCGTTGTAGTGGTCAATTTCTTCTCGAATTCTAGCAATCACTTTTTCGTTTTTGCTAGCTGCTGACTTTGATTCAAAAGGTATTCCTTTTCGTTCGCACCAATCCTCGATAAATTCGTAATTGGGCACAACAAATGCTGCGGGATGCTTCTGACTCTCTCCAATAACCATGATTTGTTCGATAAATCGAGACTCTTTAAACTTATTTTCCATTATTTGAGGCGCGATGTATTTTCCTCCAGAGGTTTTAAAAATCTCTTTTTTTCTATCGGTAATTTTTAAAAATCGATCGCCTACAAATTTTCCAATATCACCTGTAGCAAACCAGCCGTCGTCTCCTAAGACTTCTTTTGTCTTTTCGGGTTGTTTGTAATAGCCCTGCATTACATTGGGCCCTTTTATCATTATTTCACCGTCTTCTGCAATTTTCACTTCAACACCATCAATTACACGACCAACAGTGCCAATCATCAAACCTTTGTTATGCTCTGCATTAACAGTAGCAACGGGTGATGTCTCGGTAAGGCCATAACCTTCCATTACAGGCACACCAGCAGCTAAGAACACTCGGGCTAAGCGGGGTGAAAGTGCGGCCGACCCAGATGCAACAGCAAGTACATTGCCGCCCAAGGCTTCTTGCCATTTACTAAAAATAATTTTTCTTGCAATCTTCAATTGAAATTCATACCAACCACCATTTGCTCCGTAAGGTTCGTACTTTTCACCAAGGGATAACGCCCAAAAGAAAAGTGCTTTTTTGATCCCGGTCAGTTCAGAGCCCTTGGCAACGATTTTATCGTATACCTTTTCTAATAAACGAGGCACAGCAGTGAATACTTCGGGTTTTACTTCACGTAAATTGTCGCCAATGGTTTCCATAGATTCCGCGAAATAAACGGATACACCGGTAATCATATACAGATAAATCAGCATGCGTTCATAAACGTGGCAAACGGGTAAAAAACTAAGCGACTTTGCACTGCTGTCAACAGGCAAACGCTCGATACACGCTTTAGAATTACTTACTAAGTTTTTGTGCGAAAGCATAACTCCTTTGGGAATACCAGTAGTTCCACTGGTGTAAATTAGAGTCGCAAGGTCATCCTCCTCGATAGCATCCATTATGGACTGCACTTTACTATTTTCTATACCTTCTGCTTCCTCCAAAAACTTTGTCCAGTGATCAACTCCTTCCAGTTGGTCAAACGAATAAATACCTTTTAAAGAGGGAACTTGGTCTTTTATAGAATTTACTTTTTCAAAAAGTTCCATATCGCTCACAAAGCAATATTTCAATTCTGCATCGTTAAAGATGTATTTGTAATCTTCAGCAGAAATAGTAGGGTAAATAGGCACATCTACGGCACCAACTTGCAGTATCCCTATATCCATAGTAACCCATTCGGGGCGGTTATTGGATATTAAGCCTATTTTGTCTCCTTTTGAAATTCCTAACTTCAATAGCGCTCTACTAACGCGCATGGCATTCGCCAACATTTTATCGATTGAGGTCGGAACCCATTCTCCATCAATTTTTGCAGTGAATGCATCTTCTTGAGGATAAGCTTTCTGTTGGTGGCGAGGTATATCAAAAAGGCGTTTTACTTGATCATACATGTTTGTCTGTTTTGGTCAAATATAAATAAACAAAAGATTGGTTTGATCAATTGAAAACTACTTGAGTTGAAAGACTTCTGTTCCCTTAAAGTAGGTGCGGAGTACAGTAGCTTGCCTAAGAACTTCTGGTTCCGATAACATGGGATCTAAGTTTAGAACTACAAAATCTGCATTTTTTCCAGCCTCTAAACTTCCAGTTTTATCTTCAAAAAATGCCAACATAGCGGGCCAAATAGTTAGTGCTTTTAATGCGGACTTTCTATCGATTGGATGGTCGCATGCTCCTTCAGCGATTAGTGCCTCGAATGCGGCAATAGGATTGAGTGCTCCAATTGGGTATAAAGAACCTGATCCTAAAATTTGATTTTGATCGAATAAGGCCTTAAAATCATAAGTAGCACAATTTCTTTTATCTCCAAGACGAGCTTTATGTGCGTTTTTATCTGCAATGGATTGTGTGGGCTGTACACTTGGTAAGATGCTGTAATTCTTCAGCATTATTGCATCATCTTCTGAAACCAATTGGTTGTGCTCAATTCTCCACCTCCTGTCGTTTACCGTGCCTAGCGCTTTTGCCATGGAATTTGCAGCTATCGAAAAAGCAGAATCACCATAAGCGTGAAATATGAGCTGAATGTTTAGTGAGGCACAAAGATCAGGTAGCTCATAAAGTACAGCAGAATCTGCGAAAGTTTTTCCATGATGAAGGGTATTTGAGTATGCTGTTTTTAGCAATGCATCTCGATCGCCAAAACTTCCATCAATAAAATAGCTCAGTCCTTTTAGCCGAGTTAACCCAGAGTCTTGCCGTCCCACCTTGGTTAAGTACCTGAAATTTTCACTACTCCCTTTCAATATTATGTGATGATAAAAGTTGCTGTCTTTTAATTCCAGCAGTTTTTCGGCAGATTGAGCGCTCACTCCAAAACTTGAGCAACCTGTAATGCCGTTTTGAAACATTACTGAAGCCATCGATTCAGTGGAAAAGCTACTGTTTTGTTTCTGCTCCAAGAAATTAATGATTGTAGTAATGGAGTCTGCACTGCTAATAATCCGCTCTGTTTTGCCAACACTATCAAATAAGAGTGCGTAGCTTTTTGCATCTATTTTCACTTTGTTTCCGGATACTGTTCGAGCTACATATTGCAAATCTTTTACGTTCAGTTTAGCCAATGCAGTATCGGGTACATTATAGATGTAGACAATCTGTTCCTTTGGGTGATTTGAGGCTTCGATTTTATTAAGCGCATCAAAAGCTACCGTATGTGCTTTTAGGGTTTTTGAAAACAGGTAACTATGACTATCAAAAAATGAAGGAATTACGGTTTTCTTTTTTAAGTCAAGAAACTTTGCACTGGTGTACTTATTTCTAATTTGATGTTCGGGCCCTACCTCTAAAACCTTCCCATCCTTTATTGCCATTGCTTGGTGCGAGGTAAATTCTAAATCACACGTGTAGATGGTGCCATTGTGCACAATGAGGTCGGCTTCTTTGTGTTTTATACAAGAAATAAACAGTATTGCTCCAAGGAGCGCAAGAGGTAATTTAATTTTCAAAGCCATTTTTTTATGAAGGGGATTTTTTTGGAGTCTACCCAAATATTTAAAGCAATCAGTATAAACAGTAACGCTGGAATTTTATAACGAACCAATGCCCCAAAAACAGGGGTAACCCAGCCCACTATCACTAAAAGTAGAACAGCTGAAAACACTAAGGCGACAATTTGCTGCAACTGAACTGTTGTAATAGTTCTTCTCCAAAGATAGACAGAGACTGTTAATGCTAGGAGTAGTAAAATTTCTAAAGCAGCAACTGCACCAACAGCAGAGTTGGCTTCCCAGACAAATGGTCTAAGTAGAGCATTCACAAGGGCAGCAGGTGCTGTCGAGATTAAGCTCCACCAGTCGGGGGTTAGTGTGAATACTTCGAATGCAGAACCCGGTTTGTTTATCATTACCTCATTAAGAAAATCATGCTGTTTTTGGTATATTCTATCCGGGATTCTAAGGTCAAATACATAGTTTAACCCAACTGAAAAGAATATTAAGGCACCAAGGTATGTTAGAAAAACGATACGTGTATTTTGTTTGAAATATCGAAAAGCAAAGAGTAAGCCCATACCTACCGATAAGCAAATAGTAACGTAACTTTTTACAAGCAAACCCAAAAGAAAAAACAAAATAAAACCAAGTAAGGCTCCATAGTTAAATTGTCTTGTAAGACGCTGGCCATAAAAAAACAACAGACCTATCGGAAAAAGTAGTAGCCCTTCTTTTAATACACCAGAACTCCAAAAAAGAATACCTGGAAATAGAAAAATGGCAAGAAAGGTTAATCTGGTGCTTGAAACATAGGCTTTAAAGGCATTTACTGCAGCCGATAAACCAATAAATGCAAGAAAATTGATTGCCAGCGTGTGTATGTGATATACGTCAAAACTGAAAATTCGAATCAATGCATTGAAGCGAATAATGGTCATATTATCATTAAACACCCCATGTAAGTGTTCTTTGTACCAATTATTGAGTGGCTCAACAGCGGCAATTGCAGCCTCGGAGTGCATATTGATTCCAAATAAAACATTGAAAAAAGTTTTGGGGTCGCTTTTAAAGGTGGTGAATAAAGTATTTGAATCATCATAAAAGCGCAGTGCATCTGTAGTCGATCGGTCTTGGTAGTAAATCTCGTAAAA
Source organism: Salibacteraceae bacterium (assembly GCA_965660875.1). Classification (GTDB taxonomy): domain Bacteria; phylum Bacteroidota; class Bacteroidia; order Flavobacteriales_G; family Salibacteraceae; genus UBA6770. Next base: position 41,246 of record CBFIBQ010000024.1, read on the forward strand.
AAGCAGGAAGCCCATGCCTACAAAAACTTTAATTGAGAACAGAACGCTCAACTGAGTCACCGAAAAACCAAGGTCTTTGACGATTCTAATTTTTGTAAGCAACCAAAGCAACAGGACCCACCAGAGCAGAAGATATGATATTTCGAATAAACCCATTTTGAAGCAAAGATGGTGTAGTGATGCAAAATGCACTACATTTAAAAAACTAATTAGCTATGATACCAAGCACCAAGCACCAAGCACCAAGCACCAAGCACCAAGCACCAAGCACCAAGCACTTTCTTGCATATTTGTTTTTATTTTTATGCATCAGTACAGTTGTTGGTCAAGATAATCCAACCAATCCAATATTATTGGGTAATAAATTAAATAATCCATATAATGTTTCGGCAATGCAACAAGCCTTAGCTTCATTGCAAAACAAAAAGCCAAACTTGCATTTTGATTTACTTCCAGCGATATCTGCAACTCATTATTACCTAAGATATAAGCCTGCTAATGAAACAGAATTGGATTTATTAAGGACTGATACTATAACCGAGTATTTTGATTATCCATTTAAACCCTATTTTGCAAGTTACTATTTCAGGTACTAGGCCGAACGATGAAGTCAAGGGTTATTCCATGTTTAGTATTGAGCAGAACGTTGTAAAGAAATCTAAAAATTTAACTGATTTTGAATCCGAGATAAAATCTCATAAACCAGGTGGAGTTTCGATGAGCCAGATTGATGATTTTCTTCTAATATTCAAAAACATAAAGCAAAAAATACCATGAAGTATTTCCTTTTTTCCTTTTTTCTTGTCTTTCAATTCTGCAGCAGACATAAGGCGAAATCTACACTGCGCAGTAATTATGTTATTGAGAATACGCTAGCCTTCGATGTAGTAATAAAACCTTGGAAACTGGAGTTTATGGACTCACTAACTATTCCTGGGCAATCCACATACACTTTTCGCGCAGGAGGTAATCGAGCAACCTCTAATAGTCCCTTATTCAGTGTCGTCGATAGGGAATGTATTTCAATAATTTTTAACGACACGGTTCAAACAAAGTTCTGTAATAAAAGCACAAAGCTAAGGAACAACATTATAGCTGATTCATCATGGCAAGGAGGAGAGGTGGTGAATGGAGTCTACTATTATCAATACACAATTTCTGAAGAAGATTTTCTTTATGCTAAAGATTCTATTTAAATTCTAAATACAGGTTAAATCTTTCATACAAGGTTTTACATTTATTAAACGTAAAGAACTGCGCCAGTTTTGGAATGATCTTCTATATTTCTTTTGCAAAGTCCAGTCTATTCTCAAGATGTACCGAATAAATAGCACGATTAAGAAGGCAGTCATTATTCAACATTGGATTTTTGACGATATGGATTCATTAAGTTGTTCGCCCAGGCTACTATTATTTTTGAAGAAACGTGAGAAATAGCCTCAACAGGAAACAGCCCATTTTTAATTGAGCTTGGATTTGATGCTGAAGTCGAGATAACTTTTAGTGATTCGTTTAAGATTAAACAAGAGTGCAACTTGCAATTACCAAATAGTATTATTCGAGTTGATTCCTGGACTATGAAAGAAATCGGAGAAAATCAAATCCTTTATACTTATGAATTCTCAGATGCTGATTATGAGGGGGCTAAATTTGGCAATTTCCACTAGTAAGTTTCATAACTACTAGTTTTCTGTTAATAAGAATCGATTATATAAAATACCCTAGCAAACACGCATTTCTAACTTTGCAAACTTTCATTTTCGCTACATTTTGTAGAAGAAAATAAAACGCAAAAAGGTTGAGCATGATTAAGTTCTTTTCGTCTGGTCAAGACAAAATATTCGCAGTCGGATTTTCTGCTGAAATTAACGCTAACGATTTACCGAAATTAGAGTGGCTTTTTAGCGGAGCTAAACCACTTTTGAAAGAAAAGCTTACGGGCGTATTTGTTGGTCCAAGAAAAGAAATGATTACTCCTTGGAGTACCAATGCTGTTGAGATTACTCAGAACATGGGTATCTCTGGTGTAGACCGAATTGAAGAGTTTTATTCTTTTACAACCGATAACCCTTCTTATGATGCCATGCTTCAGGTTAAGTATACCGAGCTCGGTCAGGACCTTTTTACAATAGAAAAAGAACCGGAATTGGTTCTACCTATTGATGATATTGCTAGTTATAACGAACAAGAAGGTCTTGCCTTGAGTGATGAAGAAATAGAATACCTCAATGGAGTTGCGGACCAATTAGGCAGAAAACTAACCGATAGTGAAATATTTGGCTTTTCTCAAGTAAACTCTGAGCATTGTCGACACAAGATTTTTAATGGACAATTTATTATCGACGGCGAGGAAATGTCCAGTTCGTTATTCAAACTGATTAAAAAAACAACCGCCGATAACCCCAATCGAGTGGTTTCCGCTTATAAGGATAATGTTGCCTTTATCGAGGGGCCAAAAGCAGAACAGTTTGCACCAAAACGGCAAGACGAGTCTGAGTTTTTTGAGACTAAAGACTTTGAAAGTGTTATTTCTTTAAAAGCAGAAACGCACAATTTCCCGACTACAGTAGAGCCTTTCAACGGTGCGGCTACGGGTAGTGGAGGAGAAATTAGAGACAGAATGGCTGGTGGAAAAGGTTCAATGCCCTTGGCTGGTTCAGCTGTCTACATGACTGCCTATTCTAGATTGGCCGATGATAGAGCTTGGGAAAAGGGAATGGAAGAGCGCCCATGGTTGTATCAAACGCCAATGGACATTTTAATTAAAGCTTCCAACGGAGCTTCAGATTTTGGAAACAAATTTGGTCAGCCACTAATTAATGGTTCTGTTTTGACATTCGAGCATCAAGAAGGCGATAAGCGTTTTGGTTTCGATAAAGTTATTATGCAAGCTGGCGGTATTGGTTACGGTAAAAAAGGCGAAGCTTTAAAAGATACTCCAGACCCAGGCGATAAAATCGTGGTGATGGGTGGAGATAATTACCGAATTGGAATGGGTGGTGGAGCAGTTTCTTCCGTGGCTACTGGAGAATTCTCAAGCGGCATCGAATTAAATGCAATTCAACGTTCGAACCCAGAAATGCAAAAGCGTGTTTATAATGCGGTTCGAGCAATGGCAGAGCTGGATAAAAACCCTATTGTTTCTATTCATGACCATGGTGCAGGTGGACACTTAAACTGCCTGTCTGAATTGGTTGAAGAAACTGGCGGAAAAATCGACGTAAATAAATTACCTGTTGGTGACCCAACTTTATCGGATAAAGAAATAATCGGAAACGAGTCGCAAGAGCGAATGGGATTAGTAATTCGTGAAAACGATATTGATTTACTCACTAAAATTGCTGAACGGGAACGAGCGCCAATTTATGTGGTAGGTGAAACTACCAACGACAACCGATTTGTATTTGAAAATAAAAAAACCAACCAAAATCCTATGGATTGGGATTTGGCACACATGTTTGGGTCGTCTCCAAAAACCATTTTGGAAGATAAGTCCGGACATGTGAATTATGCTTCGTTGAATTATGACCCAGCTCGATTTCAAGACTATTTAAATGCTGTTTTGCAATTAGAAGCGGTGGCATGTAAAGATTGGTTGACTAACAAGGTTGATCGTTGCGTTACTGGTCGTGTGGCAAAACAACAATGCGCTGGTCCGTTACAAATCCCATTAAATAATGTGGGTGTAATGGCAATGGATTATCGCGGCGAAAAAGGTATTGCTACTTCAGTTGGACATTCCCCGGTAAGTGCATTGATTGACCCAGTAGCTGGTTCGCAAGCTTCAATAGCTGAGGCACTTACCAACCTGATTTGGGCACCAATTGAACAAGGTATTAAAGGCGTTTCATTAAGCGCCAATTGGATGTGGCCTGCTAAAAACGAGGGAGAGAATTACAGGTTATATGAGGCGGTAAAAGGTATCAGTGACTTTGCTTGTGAGTTAGGGTTGAATGTTCCTACAGGTAAAGATTCTTTGTCAATGACTCAGAAATACACAGACGGTGTGGTTTACGCACCGGGAACGGTCATTATTTCTGCCGTTGGTGAGGTTTCTCATCTCAAAAAAGTAGTAGAGCCAGTCTTGCAGCCAGTTGAAGGTTCTAAATTGTTCTATATCGATTTCTCAGAAGACGATTTCAAATTGGGAGGTTCTTCTTTCGCTCAAATTTTGAATCAATTGGGCGATAAGGCTCCGAGAATAAAAGATGCTAAAAAGTTCTCTGCTGTTTTCAATGCAGTTCAAAACTTAATTGTCAACGATAAAATTCTTGCTGGGCACGATATCTCAGCTGGGGGAATGGTAACGGCTTTATTGGAAATGTGTTTCTCACAACCAGCAGTTGGTTTATCCGTAGATGCTTCAGCGTTAAATACATCCAACGATATCGAATTATTGTTCTCTGAAAAAGCGGGAGTTTTAATTCAAGTGGATGCTACGAATTCGGCTGAGGTTCACAATGCGCTGAATAACGTTTCAGCTACTTTTTACGAGTTGGGTGAAATTACCATTAGGGAAGAGGTGAAAATCAAAACCTCTAACAACGAATACGTCCTAGACGTGCCTTCTTTAAGAAATACGTGGTATAAAACTTCGCATTTACTAGACAGGCAACAATCTGGAAAAGACCATGCTGATGCTCGATTTGCAAATCACAGCAAATTCCCAATAGATTATAAGTTCCCAGAGAATTTTAAAGGAACGTATTCTGCTTTGGGATTAGATCCAAATAGAAAAACACCATCGGGAGTTAAAGCAGCCATCATTCGTGAAAAGGGTGTGAATGGCGACCGTGAAATGGCTTACGCTATGCATTTGGCGGGCTTCGATGTAAAAGACGTGCACATGACCGATTTGATATCAGGTCGTGAAGATTTATCCGATGTAAACATGATTGCCTTCGTTGGGGGTTTCTCCAATTCTGATGTATTGGGTTCGGCCAAAGGCTGGGCAGGCGCATTTATGTTCAATGAAAAAGCGAAAGCCGCCTTAGATAATTTCTATGCTCGACCAGATACCTTATCCCTAGGGATTTGCAACGGTTGCCAATTGATGGGCGAATTAGGGTTGATTAACCCAGAGCATGAAGAACACCCTAAGTTGCAACACAACAGTTCAGGTAAATTCGAATCGAGCTTTTTGGCAATCGAAATCCCAGAAAACAATTCAGTTATGCTGGGCAGCTTGTCGGGCACTAAAATGGGGATTTGGGCTGCGCACGGAGAAGGTAAATTCCATTTACCAGAGCCCGAAAGCAATTATCATATTATAGGTAAGTATCCTAACGGTGAATATCCTGTAAATCCCAACGGTTCGGATTATAACGTAGCCGGTATTGCTTCAAAAGACGGAAGACACCTAGCGATCATGCCGCATTTTGAGCGTTCTATCTTTCCTTGGAACTGGGGCTATTACCCAGCAGATAATAAACAGGAAGACGTGAGTCCATGGATTTTAGCATTTAAGAATGCTAAGGAGTGGGTGGTTAACCGTTAAATAGATTATTCTATTTCCTCAGCTGCAGTTTGCTATCTTTGGTAAGAACCAATAATGCAGTTGACCATGATTCGAGTCGTTCAAGTATTAACAGCCTTTCTTTTTGCAGCTCAAATTGGGTTTGCTCAAAATGCAGATCAATACTACACGCCTAATTCCAGTGCTTTTAACTGGCTCTTTCCCTATGGAGGTTTTGATGATAATGAAAACCTTATTGTATGCGCTGATGACAAAAATCATCAGCGTATACAATTATTGAAATATGATACTAATCGTGTTCTTATAGACTCAGCGTTCATTTTATGTGATAAACCAGAATGCGGAATAAACAAGGTATTCGTAGGTAATAATCGCATTTATATTACAATGCAGGAATACAGTTCTTGGACCGTCCGTTCTTTGCGTTTGGTTGTACTTGATGACATAAAAACAGTAATTAAAGACACGGTATTCGAGCCTCCTGTTGGGCAAATACAAAATGTTAATGAAATAACCAAGGCCGCTAATAATGACATCCTCATTTCGGCCACAGTGCCTTCTCAACAGCAAAATGGTGGGTCTGGTATGTATAGGTTTACCTCATCCGGCTCATTAATTAATAAAGTTATTCTACCATGCGGTTCTGTTCATTCCATTTATCCGCATAATAACTCTGACTTTGTAATTCCGGCAGGACGCTTTATTGATTCTAATGGCGTAATTCGACAGAATGCTGCTTTAATTTTGGATTCCAGTTTTAATGTGGTTAAGTCATTTCGTGCAGATTCTTCAGAACGACATATCCTGGACTTCCAAAACAACCTCCAGGTTACTTATCAACCAGCATCTATTACCGACCACACTACAGTAGTTCCCTTAAATGGGGATTTTTTTGGGATTATTTCCACATTCAGGGTAGATTCCTTTGACATGCGCAGTCCGGGTCCATCTTTTAATCGTAAAATCGGCATTCGAGTTGGAGTTACAGATTCAAAGGATTCTCTTATTTCTGAGCATTTTCAATTTAACGATTCTCTCTATACGGTTTCAGCTTTTACGAATTCCGAGAGGTTGATTGATGGTTCATTTTTGACTTTTGGTGTAACAGGAGCTTCAGAAGGCTATGATATGTTCTTGCCAATCCGCTCATCCTACATACTATCAAAGTATGATGCTACTGGTGAATTTGTTTGGTCTAAATCATTTTCCCAAAAAAACTATTACTATCATGCAACTGAAGTAGTTGCTTCTAAAACGGGTCGAATTGCAATACTCGGCACAGCATTCGACTATTCTGATACTCATATCAATTACGGAAACGTACTTTTCGTAGACAGCAACGGAGTTATCGAAAAGCAACAAGGCATTGGAATTCAAGAAATTGACGAAAATCCGATTTCAGTCTTTCCAAATCCTTCCACAGGAGAGTTCAACGTTCTAATGGATAATGAAACTAGTGCTGTTCTGCTAGTAACTAATTCTACGGGCCAACAAGTGTTTCAAACGCCACTGTTGGAAAAACATCAAACTGTGCAGATTGGAGATTTACCTCCTGGTATCTATTTCTATCAAATTATAGGCGAGGCAGCAGAAATTCTAAAAACTGGGAAGTTGGTTAAGCATTAAAACCCAACAGTAAACCCTGCTTGTATGTGCGGGTTTCTGTAAAATGAATTTTCTGTTTGGTTAAGGTTGTAAAGCAATAGTAAAAATCCACCAGTATTTCCTGAGAAGTTGAGGTAAGCTCCACCACCGACGTATAAGTTGAATACGTTGATGCGTTTAGAAACCAATTCTTCAACTCCTAGCGCATTTCGCTCATAGGAATAAGCTTTGCGATTCATTACTTCAGGTTCTACCTGCAAGAACACACCTTTATATATTACGTATCGGTTAATCAAACTGGTTGCAACTATGTTATCGGAATACCGCTGTTGGGTATAAGGATCAGTTCCGTATATATAAGTGTAAGATATTTTTACAGCCGATTGAAAGTTATCGGTGAATGAATACCCAACAATTGGTGAAGCTTGAAACATTCCTGCGCCAGAAGCAAATCCACCTCCTAAACTACCTCCTACAAAGATATTCTCGGATTTAAAAAACCGTTCTTTGGGTGGTTCATCCTGCTGCTCGGTATTACTTGTATCCGATAAATCAAATTGTTGGCTAAATAGCGCTGTTGGTGTCAACCAAATCCCAGCTATTAAGGTAGCGAATAGAAAATAGTTTAAATTTTTTTTCACCTTCCAAAGGTACGCTATCACTGCAAACTCAATTTTAATTTCAATTATTTTAAAATATTTTTTTAAAAACATTGCGAGGGTGAAAAAGTTATTTAATTTTGCCGCCCCGTTTAACGGGAACAGTTCTTTAGATAGATATTTATAGAGGTCATAATTCAGCTGGGAAGCA
>CBFIBQ010000025.1:0-44531 GCA_965660875.1 Salibacteraceae bacterium
ACAACTAGTGGCTAAACATGTAGGTGCGTTTATATTCTATTATGTTTTTTGACTGTATTATTTTTTAATGATTTGGTTATGTGTAATTTATAAGTTTTAAATCGTTTAAAAATAGGTGCTAATTTCTACAAATAACAACCGCCAATATTTTCGATAGCTTCATTTATGGATTCAGCTATACCCATAGATAACTCAAATACATGCCGCCCTAAGGATTCGAAAATCCCTTGCGCAGCACTCAAATGTAACTGTTTTTTTGGAAGCGGATAAGGCCCGCTTAGCGTCCGCCCAGTTCTTCTTTCTTGATTACCGCAATCGTAAGGCGTGCTTTGCACGTCAGCTTATCTCTGTCCGATCGAATTTCGATATCCCACACGTGGTTTTTTCTACCCAGGTGTATGGGCGTTGCTTTTCCCGTAACTATTCCCGAGCGAACGGGGCGGAGGTGGTTTGCATTTACCTCCAATCCTACAGTAGCGTATTTTGTAGCGTCTACCACGTAGTGACTGGCAATAGAACCCAAGGACTCGGCTAATACTACTGATGCTCCACCATGGAGTATTCCATACGGCTGAACAGTGCGCTCATCAACGGGCATGGTCGCCATAATGTAATCGTCTCCTATTTCTGAAACGGTAATACCAAGCGCATCGTGAATGGTGCTTTTTTCAAGCGCTTTTGCATCATTCAAATTGGGGGTAATGTGCCAAATGCTCATTCGCTTACCTTTTTCCACACTCTGTTTTTGATGTAGGCGTCGTTTATTTGTTCCTCTAATTCCTTCAACGATGCTGGTCCGTCCATTATGTGCGTAACCTTGGTATCGTTAATAGTCGTAATAACCGCGGGTAAATCCGTTACACCTGGGTCATAAACCGCATCAAAATCAGAGAAATCAATTTTTTCGGCCTTGTCCAAAATGAGTTTTAGTTGCAACTTGTCGCAATTGGAACAATTGTAGGTGCCCGCTGCTAGGTCCATATTAGCCTTAACTTCTAGTGTAGCAACACCAGAGTGCTTTACAGTTAATACAAACTCAGGACAAGTGCCGTAACAAGCCGTTTTTTCAAACCTCAATGCGGTGGAGTTGGCATCTATTACTTCTTTGTTGCTCGAGCAGGATAATAGCAGGACAGAAAGGAAACCGTATATCAAACGCATGGATCTATTTTTTTGGAAGTTCAACACCTTTTTCTTTGGCCATTTTCTCTAATCGAGCTTGAAATTTACTCTTTTTTACCGGCTTCTTTTTATTCTCTTGAACCATTGCATGCACCTCGTCATCGTTTACCAAGAATTTTCTAAAGGCCCAATTTTGCCCAATGGAAGTTAAGTTTGCACACAAGTAGTAATAACTTAAACCAGCAGAATAATTGTTGAACCAAACGAGCAACATAACGGGCATAAAGTACATCATGATTTTCATTTGCTGGGCTTGCATTTCACCGCCGCCGCCCATAGTGCCGCTGTTCATGTTACTTCTTGTGTAAAAGAACATGGAGAAGGCCATAAGCACAGTAAACAGACTTACGTGGTCACCGTACAATGGAATATTAAATGGGAGTTGCACAATGCTATCGTAGGTAGACAAATCTTCTGCCCACAAAAAGCTTTCTCCTCTAAGTTTGATAGAGGCGGGGAAAAGCATGAACATGGCATAAAGAATGGGCATTTGAAGCAGCATTGGCAAGCAACCAGCCATTGGATTGGCTCCAGCTTTTTTATACAAAGCCATAGTTTCTTGCTGCTTTTTCATTGGGTCGGCGTCCTTAAGCTTTTTATTGAGCTCTTCAATTTCTGGCTTTAACACGCGCATTTTTGCACCCGACAAGTAACTCTTATAAGTTAACGGAGAGAGTATAGCCTTTATAAGTAGAGTAAGTAATAAGATGATGATGCCATAGGAGATGTTCATCATAGACAACAAATTGAATAAGGGCATAACGAACCATTTACTCACCCAGCCGAATATGCCCCAGCCTAAGTCTAGAATACCATCCATACCTCGTTCCTCGAGCAGGTCGTATTCGTTTGGACCAAAAAAGAAGCGCATGTCACTTGAGTTAGTTGTGGCGTTAATGGGCACACCAACGTTCATGATCATGTTTTTTGTATGCGTTTTTGTTTCGCTTGCATCTTGGGTTTCCAAGTAACTGTTTGCAGCCTTAAAGGGCTGTTCAGCGCTCAAAGAAGCCGTGAAATATTGTTGTTTAAAAGCAATCCATTCCAAGTTTTCTTCCAGTTCAATACGCTCTGGGCTCGCTTCAGATATGTAGTCTCGATTATCCTCTACAGGCTTAAAGAAGATAGAAGTTCTACGATCCTCGTTCTCAAAGCCTTTTTCGTGAGAGGGAGAAAATATTTGCCAATACAGTTGCACGCCGTCTCTATTGTCGGCCACTACATCATTTAATCCTACGTAGTTTATCGAGAAGTCAACGTCGTAAGAGTTGCCCTTCAAGCCGTATTTAAATTCAATGTATTGGTTTTTAGAAGCAAATAACTTTAAACTCACTTCACTTTTGTTGTTTTCACCAGTAACTAATACGTTGTTTTTGTCTGCTTTAAAAAACAGCTCTGAAGTAGTTAATTTTCTGTTTTGACTGGTAAAGTCGATGGCAAATGAACTGGAATCCTCAGTAAATAAATACAGTTCGGATCCATTGTAATTATTAAAATCCTTGAGTTTTACAGATACCGGACGGCCTCCGTAAGTAGATAGGGTTAAAATCAGCTTTTCGTTTTCTAAGGTGATGTAGTCGTTAGTTCCCGATGCACTTTCAGCAAACTGACCGTAACGCTCAATGGTGGCATTATTTGCCAATGAGTCGTCAATAAGTTGCGCTGTACTATCTTTTGCAATGGCCTCAAACTTCGCTTGCTGAGCCTCAACGGCTTTTGTGTCTTCTATTTTATTTTGCTGCGCTTCTACTTGGGCCAAGCTATCTTGCTGTGCCTGCATTTGCTGCATTTCAATCTCCGAAGGGGCAGAGTAATAGCTCCAAGCAATAAGAATGGCACCAATTAATCCAAAACCGATAAGGCTATTTTTATCCATCTGTACTTTTTAATGTTCTATGTTACGAATTGTGTTTTTTGAGTGCGGCCGCTATAAAGGATACAAATAGGGGATGGGGGTTGTCCACAGTACTTTTGTATTCTGGGTGGAATTGCGTTCCAACAAACCAAGGGTGGCTTGGGATTTCCACAATTTCAACCAAACCAGTTTGCGGGTTTTTACCGCTGGCTACCATGCCGTTTTTCTCGAAAGCTTCTAAATAGCTGTTATTAAATTCAAACCTATGTCGGTGTCGTTCAGAAACATTTTTCGATTGATATATCTGCTCCGCCAAGCTACCTTTTTTGGTTTCACAATCGTATGAACCCAAGCGCATGGTGCCACCTTTCTCCGTTACTTTTTCTTGTTCCTTCATGAGGTAAATGACGGGTTCAGAGCTGTTCTCTTCAATTTCGGTGGTGTGTGCTGAAGCTTTGCCTAATACGTTTCGAGCAAATTCAATACTGGCGCACTGCATTCCTAAACAAATACCGAAAAATGGGACATTATTTTCTCGGGCAAATTTTACCGTTTCAATTTTTCCCTCAATACCTCTTTCACCAAATCCAGGTGCGACCAGAATGCCGTCTAAATGGCTCAAATGCTCCACTAAGCTGTCTCGACTTATGTTTTCTGAATGAATCAGCTCTACCTTTACCTTGCATTCGTTTGACGCGCCTGCGTGAATGAATGCTTCAAGTATCGATTTGTAAGCGTCTTTGAGCTCCACATACTTTCCGATGAGGCCAATAGTTACTCTAGACTTGGGATACTTTACTTTATTTAGAAATGAAATCCAATTTTCTAAATCGGGTTTTATGTTGTCCTCAATATCAAATTTATTGAGCACTACTTCATCCAACTGCTCCTCTTTCATTAAAAGGGGTACTTCATAAATGGTAGAGGCGTCAATGGATTGAATGACCGCTTTTTTCTTTACGTTACAGAACTGAGCAATTTTCTTTTTGATTACATCGCCCAACTCGTGTGTCGTTCGGGCAACTATTACATCCGGCTGTACGCCAAGACTTTGCAAGGTTTTTACTGAGTGTTGTGTTGGTTTCGTTTTTAACTCGCCTGCCGCTTCTAAGTAGGGAACAAGGGTTAAGTGAATGACCATAGCTCGGTTATCCAACTCTAAGCGCAGTTGCCGCACAGCCTCTACATAGGGCAAGGATTCAATGTCACCGACAGTTCCGCCAATCTCAGTGATTACAAAATCAAACTGCCCCGTGTTGCCCAATCGTTTGATCGACTCTTGGATTTCGTCGGTAATGTGCGGAATTACTTGAACCGTTTTTCCTAGATAATCACCCCGACGTTCTCTGTTTATTACCTCCTGATAAATTCGGCCCGTAGTAACATTATTTTGCTGAGAGGTTGCTGTGTTTAAAAATCGTTCGTAGTGGCCTAAATCTAGGTCAGTTTCTGCACCATCATCAGTCACAAAACATTCTCCATGTTCGTATGGGTTTAAGGTGCCTGGATCTACGTTTATGTAAGGGTCAAGTTTTTGAATGGTAACGCGGTAACCGCGCGCTTGGAGCAGCTTCGCCAAGGAGGCCGAAATAATACCTTTTCCAAGAGAAGAAGTAACACCACCCGTAACGAATATATATTTACAATTTTCAGCCATTTTATAATTTCTACGTACGGGGTGCAAATGTAGTAAAACTGCTTGGGGTGGTTGCTTTTAATTGGCTCAGATTACAACAAATTAATCATTGACAGGGCATGTGTACTTTCAATAAGAAAAGAAGCCGTATTTACTGCCATTTTGATAAAGATTTTAACATACGGATTCTTTCTATTTTTAGAAGGTTTTTTGTTTCCTGATTATTAGATGTGATCTGATTTATCATATTCCACTTTTGCAAAGATTTAGCTTGTTCATCCTAACTATAAATTGGGTTTAGTTGGTCATTCGAATGATATTGGAGCAGAAATAAGAGTAGGTACAACCAATTAGTCAGTGCTTTACCAATTGATAAGCTTTAGACTATTTTGAAGGTAGTATATTTGACTACCAAATTTCATAATGCAGCATCGTGTTTATATAATTGGAAATGGGTTTGATCTCGCTCACGGGTACCCTACTAGTTACAATCACTTTTTAAGAGATTTACTTTCAGGAATATTAAAGGATATTGAGATAACTAACGAGAGTCAAACTTTTTTGGGGAACTTTTTTGTTCCGGAAAACAAACAGGCGGCATACAAGGAATATTTGAACAGAGCCAATTATAAAGAGAAGCCTATAACAGTTTTCAATCAATGTTTAAAAAATTATTTTCGTCCGACTTGGCATCACTCATTTTTTAAAAAGATTATAACGGAAAAAGGTGCTGTAAATTGGGTCGATTTTGAAGTTGATTTTTTTGAAGAACTCATTTTTTTAAAGAACAAGTATAATAAGGCCTCAGTTAGCCATAAATCAGAATTTATTGAACAAATCCAGAAGTTTAATATTCACTTTAATGAATTTAAAACCGCGTTGTTTGATTACTTACAACACGAAAAGAGTAAACGAAAATTTAAGGCCTCTAGTGAAATGTACAAGGCCTTAAAAGAGTCGATAACACACCAAGATTCCAATAAGTATTTATTCCTAAATTTTAATTACAGTAATTTGATTGAAGACTACCTACTAGAAGGTAACGGTATCTTTACAGCTGATAATTCTCAAGTAGTTCACATTCACGGTCAGTTGGACTCTGAAGAAAACCCACCAATATTTGGATTTGGAGACGAGTTTGATAGTCGGTTTGTTAGTTTGGAAGAGGATAATATACCTGAACTGTATAAACACATGAAAATATTTCAATACAACCAGACTAATAACTTTAGAGAGTTATATAAATTTCTTGTGCTACAAAAATATGACGTAGAGATATTAGGGCATTCTTGTGGTGCTAGTGACAGAACATTATTGAACTTGATACTTGATAATGAAAACTGCATTAGAATAAACTCTTACTATTATCAAAACCCAAGAACTGGAATAGATGATTATGATACCAGATGTTACCAGATATTGCGTCATTTTAGAAGTAACAAGCGAGATTTTTTGACCAAGTTTATGTCAAAACCTGAATCTAAAATCTTTCCTCAGATAAAATAGTAGTCCTACATGAGACACACCCTTCTCGCTTTTTTTTAATAAACTCAAGGAAATGTCAATAAATACTAAAAATAGACTGGTAAATACTTACATTAATTGGGAAGAAGTAGAGAATACCTTTAAAGTTTACGTGTGGTGTATTTTGCAAAACCAATGCTTATCAAAAATTATTCTATAAAATCTAAGTGAAGAGCTTGAAAGCTGTAAAAACTCTATTTAAAGATAAAAAAACAATTAAAAAAAGAGAATTGTTGGTTCTTTGCTTTTAATAGTACTGGAACTCTTCTCTAGTAGTGCCTCCAATATTCCAGCTTAGTTTGTAGCCTTCTGCCGAACAATCTCTAGAAGAAGTAATGGTTTGGTTCATAAATTTTTGACCCGCCTCAACCATAAGAGCATTACTACCTACCTCAATTTTTGCAGTGCCTTCAACCAATACAAAAGGGCCGAAATTCTTTCCCGCACCGCAGTTTTCATAGCGCAAGCTAAGGGGAATCGTGGTAATAAATTCTTGGCCAGATTTTGATATTCCAACTTCAGCAATATTTCTGGTGGAGTCCGCAGAAAGTTTTAATTCCAAGTTAGAAATCTCCCCATTTGCAGCGGTGTATGTTCTGCGTTTAAATATGCGCCAATTTCTTGTTTTTCCGTTGTCAAAGTCTATGGCTATATTTCCACGGATTTTATGCTCAATCACACTTTGCATCAGGATAGTTTCGTAAATTAACCCGCCATATACGTTGGTAACCGTAATTGTACCATTAAATATTAAGGTTTGGTTATTTACTTCAAATAGTACCTTATAATTTTGATATTCGAGCGTAATCACAGCTCCTTTTTCTTTCCATTTTGTAGCTGGAGGTTGCAAAGTGGCAATAATATTTCCGCTTAAAACTTTTCTTCCACAGTTCGATCCGTATCGAATAATATGACGATTTCCGGTGGTATCGACTCCAATTACACCGCAGGGTAGAATCACTCCAGAATCTGCACCGCGACTTCCAAAATTTGTGGTTTCGAGTGCCTGAAACGCATTTTCTATGGATGCATCGTATTCATTGCGAGCCGTTTCATCATTGGACCCTTTTTCAGCAATGGCAATCGAATTTGACGGGCTTGATATCGTAGGTTCAATAATTTCCGTTTCCTTCTTTTTACAACTGAAGAGCAGCAAGGAAATAATGAAGAGTAGGGTCAAATGCTTCATGGATTCTAGTTTAAAACTCAAACTTAGCGAATAAAAGAGGGGTTTATTTCAAAAAAAAGAGGAACCCAATAAATTGAATTCCTCTTTGTGAACCTGCAGGGATTCGAACCCCGAACCTCCGCATCCGTAGTGCGGTGCTCTATCCAGTTAAGCTACAGGTCCAAACTTGCTGCAAAAGTAGATTAATTCTTGAGCAATCAAAACCTTTGCTGTCTAAATAAATTTAGACTTTTCTAAATTCAACCATTCTAATGCCGCTCCATGCAATAAGTTTCCTTTTTTAGAGGCGCTATATGTTGTTTCATTTATAAGTTTTCCGGGTTCCAGCTCACCCAAAGGAAAGGGGTAGTCGGTACCCAATGCTACGCGGTTTTCACCCACCAAGTTTACAATATAGTCCAGCATGAGTGGATCATGAACCAAGGAGTCTAACCAAAATTTACCCATGTAATCTCTAGGGTTTACTGCATTGTCTACTGCGCAAAGGTCGGGCCTCACATTAAACCCGTGCTCAACTCGACCCAGCGTAGCAGGGAAGGAGCCACCACCATGGGCAATCGCAACGCGCAAGTTTGGCAGTTTTTCGAATACACCACCAAAAATCAGGTGACAAATTGCTCTTGAACTTTCAGCCGGCATAGAAACCAACCACGGCAACCAATACTCTTGGAGGGAATCGGCGCCCATCATATCCCATGGGTGAATAAACACGCACATATCCAGGTCTTGACATGCTTCGAATACACGCACTATTTCGGGTTGACTCAAGTTCCATTCGTTGATATGCGTTCCTATTTGAATACCTACCAAGCCAATTTCTTTGCATCGTTTTAACTCTTGAATAGCCAAATCTGGATCTTGCATGGGCAAGGTGCCCAGACCAATAAATCTTTTGGGGTAATCCGACACAATGCCCGCTATGTGGTCGTTCAAGAATTTTGCAACCTCCAGCGTGTCTTTTGGTTTAGCCCAGTAAGAGAACATGACGGGCACAGTGCTTAATACTTGTACATCCACGTGTTGCTGATTGCATTCTTTCATTCGTGCTTCGGCGCTCCAGCAATTGTCTTCCACCTCTCGAAAGAAGTGGTCGTCTTTCATCATTCGTGCGCAACACGGTTTGTGATGATCTAAGTGAATGAACCCGCCGTAACCAAAACGCTCTTTGAAGTTTGGGATGTCTTTAGGTAGAATGTGTGTGTGAATATCAATTGTAAGCATACGCCTAAAATAAAAAAAAGCCTCAATCGAAAAACGAAAGAGGCTTTTTCATCAAAAAATAATGTGTTATGAATTGGCTTTTACAAACTTATCAATGGCCTCTATGGCGTCGTCTTCGTAGCTTTTTGCTTCTACAATGGAAATAACTTCATTAACTAAGCCTGGAACTATTTCAGCTTTAAAGCCTAATCCAATTGCAAACCTTGAAATTTTTGATAACTCGTCAGGATCTTTTACCCCGTCAGCCATAACCATTCTTCCTAGGTTCCACAATTGAACATAACGTTCTTCTTTGCTCGATGGTGGAGTAAATGGTAAGGTGTCTACTTGTTCGATAATCTCTTGCACTACCTCCTCACCGATTTCATATTTGCGGGCAATTCGTAGCAATAATTTATACTCAGAATCGTCGATGTTTCCATCTGCTCCTGCAATTCTTACTAAGTTTCTAATGTGACTCTTCGCTTTGGCGTGGTCTCCGTTATATAGTGCATCAATGAATGACATAGTCTACAATTTCAAAATTAGACTACAAATTTACTGCATTCCAATTGTTCGGTAAATCAAAAAAAACGATAAACCTGATTTTTTACAACATTTTTTTTTCAAAGTGCTGAATCAGTGCTTTAGTTTGCCCGCTTTCAAACCAAGCATATCGATCGTTTCGATTCAACCAGGTCAGCTGCCTTTTGGCATAACGTCTAGAGTTCCTTTTTATCAATTCAATGGTCGTTTCTAATGTTTGCTTGCCCTCAAAGTAATCGAATACCTCTTGGTAGCCCACTGTTCTTAATGCATTTAAGTCTTTATACGCTTTTAAGGCTTCTACTTCCGCAATAAGTCCATTTTGAATCATTAGATCTACACGCTTGTTAATGCGCTGGTATAAATTTTCTCTGTCCATGTTTAGAGCTGCGCGAATAGTAGAAAATGGGCGAGAGGCAGTTGCTTTGTTTTGCAACTGAGCCATGGTTTTGCCGCTTACCAAGCAAAGTTCCAAAGCGCGAATTATACGTCGCGGGTTTTTAGCATCCATTTTTTGATAATAATCTTTATCAATGGACTGGAGTCTTTTCTGCATGGGTTCTAAACCTTCAGACTCGTAAATGGAATTTAATTCGCTGCGCAGTTCTTCGGGTATTTTTGGCAATTCATTAAATCCATCACATAGGGCATCAATAAATAGCCCCGAACCACCGGTGAGAATTACCATGTCATTGCTTACATAGAGCTCTTTCAGTTTTGTTAAAGCTAATTTTTCATACTGACCCGCAGAAACCGGTTCTGATATGCTATGTGAATCAATAAAATGGTGTTCCGCAGCCGCTAATTCTTCGTTTGTTGGTTTGGCTGTTCCAATTGACATTTCCTTATAGAATTGTCTGGAGTCAGCGCTAAGAATAGGTGCCTTAAAATGTTGGGCAATTGTAATGGAGGCTTTTGTTTTTCCAACCGCTGTCGGGCCTGCAATTACTAAAAGATATTTTTCTTTAGAGTTAATTAGTTGCTGATCAAGTCGTCAAAATTGAAATCGTCATCGTCTCCTTTTTCAGAGTCCTCTTCAGGCTCTGAAAAATCAACTGGAGCTTTGTCGTACCTGTTTGGTACATCCCCGTATGATAGGGTCAATTGTGGATAAACGCCCTCATTGTCTTCTTTTTTTATTTCCACAACATCTACATAAAAACACCACATTAGCATGAAATCGAAAACGTATATGAACTTATCGCCAACCGATTCAATTTTATCGGAGAGTTTGATCTCGTTCATTACCTTCATTCTCTTGGGACCAAACTCCTCTTGAATATCCATCAGCGGAATTTCCTCTCCCTTTTCCCATTCAGCATCACTTTTGTAGAACGAGGCCATTTCATCTGCTTCCCACTCGAAGGCATCTAAAATTGAATAGTGAAGTGCCTCAAAGGTTTGAGCATCTTCTATTTCAATGTCTCTGAATACGTTTTCTTCGGTGTCTAAAAGAATACGGAATTTAATGATCATAGCGAGATTTTTACCAATGCAAAGGTACAATTTTAGTACGCGCAGGTACAAAAAAAGGCTGCAAATGCAGCCTTATACTTTTTTGTGGATATGCGACTACAGCCGCTCCTTTAAAAGGAGGTGTTTGGTTGTGAAACTCTTACCACTGCGGACAAATTTATACAGTTTTTTGGTTTAAATCAACTTGGCACGTTTCAATAATGCATTCACTGACGGCTCTTTTCCTTTAAACCTTTTGTACAGTATCATTGGATGCTCTGTGCCTCCTTTTTCCAGAATATTTTCACGAAAGCTATCGGCAGTTGTTTTGTCAAATAAACCATTTCGTTGGAATTGCTCAAAAGCATCGGCATCCAACACCTCCGCCCACTTGTAACTGTAGTAGCCTGCGCTGTAACCTCCGCTAAAAATATGAGCAAATGCCGTGCTGGTATACGTATCCTCAACTGAAGGAAACAAGCTCGTTTTTTGACCTACTTGTTCTTCAATTTTGGCCATATCTATTTGATTTTTAACAGTTGCATTATGGTAAAACATATCTAAGCATCCGAAGCTCACCTGACGGATGGTTTGATACCCTTCTAAATACGAGGCACTCTCCTTTATAGCGCTGATGTACTGCTCGGGAATTAATGCTCCAGTTTTATAGTGGAAGGCAAAAAGTTCTAGACATTCTTTTTCATACAGCCAGTTTTCAAATACTTGAGAAGGTAACTCGACAAAATCCCAGTACACGTTAGTGCCGCTCAGGCTTTCGTAGGTGGTGTTTGTCAACATACCGTGCAAGGCATGGCCAAATTCGTGGAATAGGGTACGAACTTCTTGGAAAGTAAGCAAGCTAGGCTCAGAAGTAGAAGGCTTTGAAAAGTTGCAAACTATCGAGATATGTGGTCTCTGATTATTGCCGTTAATTATAGATTGTCCTTTGTAACTGGTCATCCATGCACCATTTCTTTTACCAGCTCGTGGAAAAAAGTCGGCATAGAATAGAGCAATAAATTTCCCACTTTGATCGTAAACCTCAAACGTTTTCACATCTTGGTGGTATGTGGGCACATTACTCACTGCTTTAAAATTTAGGCCATAGAGTTTTTCTGCAGTTTTGAAAACGCCATCTATTGCATTCTCTAATTTGAAATAGGGTTTTAATTTTTCATCTTCCAGTTGGTATTTTTTTTCTTTTAACTTCTCGCTCCAATATCCAAAATCCCAGCGTTGGAGAGGTAATTCAGCCCCATTTTCAGCTGCAAAAACAGCCACTTCATTGAGCTGTTCTTTTGCTTTTGGCATTGCCTTTTCTAGCAGGTCATCCAAAAACGCGTTCACTTTTTGCGGTTGACTCGCCATTCTTTCGCTTAATACAAATTCTGCATGAGACGCATATCCGAGCAGCTGAGCTCTTTGTAAACGCTTTTTTGCAATACTTTCTAAGGTTTTTTTGTTGTCGTTTGCATCACCTTTTGCAGCGCGTTTTCCGTAAGCACGAAACAACTCTTCTCTGTGTTTTCTGTTGGTCGCATAGGTCATAAAAGGCACGTAACTTGGGTAGTCCAAATTTACAGCCCACTTCCCTTTGTGTCCTTTTGATTCCGCTAATTCTTTTGCTTGCCCTTTGAGTGACTCTGAAAGGCCATCTAAATCATTAGAACTTTCAAAAACTCGGAGATATTCGTTGGTGTCTTTTAGTAAATGCTGACCAAACTCAACGGTTAGTGTTGCTAAATCTTGATCTATTTCAGTAAGTAATTTTTTGTCCTCCGCGTTAAGTAGCGCACCATTTCGAGTAAATCGTT
This sequence comes from Salibacteraceae bacterium, assembly GCA_965660875.1. Taxonomy (GTDB): domain Bacteria; phylum Bacteroidota; class Bacteroidia; order Flavobacteriales_G; family Salibacteraceae; genus UBA6770. The sequence continues at coordinate 12,402 of CBFIBQ010000025.1, forward strand.
TGAAGGTCTTTTCTAGAAGGGTCTGCTGTTCCGCAGTAAGTCCGCTCTGATCGGCAGCTTCCTTGGCCGCTTTAACCACTTCAAATAAATCAGAATCTGTATTTATTTTGGAGTTGAATGCACTTAATTTCGAGCTAAAATCTCCTGCGATTTCTTGCATTTCGTCATTGGTTTCAGCGCTGTTTAGGTTAAAGAATACACCGCTAACGGTGTTCAATAACTGACCACTTTTTTCCAGCTGTTCAATAACGGACTCAAAAGTAGGTTGGGACACCTTTTTTATTGCATCAATTTCCTCTTCTGCTTTTCCAATAGCGACTTCTAATGCTGGTAAGAAATGTTCGTTTTTTAATTTGTCAAATGGAATGCTTTCAAACGGTGTTTGAAATGCTTCAAGGAGCGGATTTTGTACTTTCATTGGGCAAAGATAAGGGGCAGAGTAGCGGTCACAAATCACTCGTCAAGGCTAATCATTAACAATTGATAAAATATTTAATCAATTTATTCTTGAGTACAAGTACAATATTGAGGTTCAATAGGTTATTTTCATTCGCAGGATAGGTTGAATAATAGCTCTGTGTGTTTTTATTTGTGGGTTGATTCCTTCGATTCTCTGCTCAGGTTCTAGCAGGCAAAGACATGGGTGTTTTCAATGTTTCTCTGGGTAGAAATATTGCAGGTAGAGGTGAGTTTGTTCGGACTGAAACCAATCGCTACAAATCATACTCATTATGCCATACGCGTTGAGAATTACTATACCGAAACCTCAATAGGAAGCAGGTTCGAAGCTAGGCACTGGAGAACTCATGCCCATTTGTTGAAGAACTAACCTATTTCTTCTTTTGTAAACTCATCAAAAAATCACATCAAAAGCTTTGATTGGGCGCAACTCAATAAACTCAAAATTGGTGTTCACGCATTTCACCTCAAAGTTTCTAAACAAAAAATTATCTTTATCGCGTGAATCGCATTCTCTCCATCATAATCTGTTTGGTTTCATTCTTGAGCTTATCTGCACAAAATGAATCCAACTGGTGGTATTTTGGACGCAACGCCGGGTTAAACTTTAATACAGGTTCACCCAACTCTGTAACCAATGGTGCACTGAGCACCTTGGAAGGTTGTGCGACTATCTCCAGTTCCACAGGAAACTTATTGTTTTACACAGATGGTAGTAGGGTTTATAACAGGAATCATGCAGTTATGACCAATGGAACGGGTTTATTGGGAAACGGTTCATCGACTTCGTCTGCTGTAATTGTTAAAAAACCGGGTTCATCTAACTCTTATTACATATTTACTGTTCAAAACAACAACGGGCCAAATGGGTTGCGTTACTCTGAGGTCGATATGAGCCAGAGTTCAGGGCTTGGGAGTGTATTAACCACTAATAAGAACACCTCTGTAAATGCTACGGTGAGTGAAAATTTGACCGCGGTTGGTCACGCTAACGGAAGGGATGTATGGGTGGTAGCAGTAACATCTAATACAAATTCATATTTAGCATATCTGGTGAGTTCTACCGGTGTTGCCGCAACGCCGGTAACAACAACATTGGGACCCCCAACTTCGACTTGGGGTTTTTTAAAGGCATCCGCAGATGGCAAGCGCATGGCAATTGCTAACGGAGACAATGGTGGAAACGTCGTAATATTTGATTTTAACAATTCTACTGGGGTTTTATCCAATCCAATTCAGATAAATGCAGCAGCTGGAAAACGCCCGTATGGAGTTGAGTTTTCTTTGGATATGTCAAAACTGTATTACACCCATTGGTTTAGCGGTGAACTGAGGCAACTGGATTTAAATGCTGGGACCAATGCGCAGGTTATAGCTAGTGATACCGTCATTTTTAATCAAAGTGGTAATTCATTCGGTGCCTTGCAACTTGGTGTAGATGGTAAAATATATCTAGCTAATAATTCGAAGTCTAGTCTGGGTGTAATTAATAACCCAAATTTACGAGGAACACGCTGCAATTTCAATATTAGTGGTTTTGCATTGGGTGCCGGTACTACCTCCCAGTACGGCCTTCCTACCTTTAATCAAAGTTTTTTCACTACAACTACTTTAGAGGTTAGCAATTCCTGTAAAGGAGTTTATACGGTGATTTCTGTTCGAGATACCAGCGCGGTAGATTCCGTGTATTATGATTACGGAGATCCGAGTTCTGGTGCAGCAAATAATTCTTGGAATGTTTTAGACTCACACCGATACATGACTAATGGTAAATTTGCGGTTACTGCTTACACCTATTACACTGATCCTTCAACTGGTGTAGTGAAAGACACCTTGGTTGACACGGTTGAAGTAATAGAACCGCCAGTAATAACATTAGGCAACGATACCGTGATTTGTAAGGCTGACAGTATATTCTTAAAGCAACTAAACCCTTCGATGCCAGCAGATTTTTACTGGCAAGACTCTTCAACAACTAAAGGTTTTTACATCAACTCAAAGGGTAGTTACTGGGCAAAGGCGGTAAACCGCTGCGGTGTTGGTCGGGATACAGTGGTGATTGACAGTTTGTTTTCAGACACGCTTAATCTGGGTCCAGATACGGTCATTTGCCTAGGGAGACCCTTTACCATGAACATTAGTGATACTAATGCTACTTATGTTTGGAACGATAGCACAAGAAATCCTATTAAACAGATTGATAGTGGAGGAGTATACTGGGCTAAGGTTACCAACGTATGTGGTGTGAGAACGGATTCAAGAGTGGTGAATGTAGAAATGTTTCCTCATGTTGATTTGGGTGATGACCGAGCATATTGCCCTGGTTTGGGAGAACGTGTTTTTATGAACGACACCACCTACGCCAATGCGAAGACTCGTTGGAATTACAAATGGCAAAACGGTTTAAATGTTCCAGTTTGGCAGGCAACGGGTCCCGGTAAATATTGGGTTCAGGTGAGTAACCAGTGTGGTGTTACTTCGGATACAATTAACCTTACATTAGATAAGGTATTTAAGCCAGACCTAGGACCAGATACGGTAATTTGCGATGGAAGAAGAATATTTCTTGACCCAGATACATACGGTGCAGATGTTTCTTGGAGTAATGGTTGGACAGATACCTCAATTTACATTAATGCGCCAGATACCTATATAGTAGTAGCTACAAACGCCTGTGGCTCCTTTAGAGATACAGTGATTATTGAATCTTTTAAAACGCCTTCAGTAGATTTGCCAAATGACACAATAATTTGTAGTTTAGATACCATTAGGCTTGAAGTCCATATGGTGGGTGTAGATTATCAATGGTCTCATGGGCCGAATACTGCTTCAGTGGATTTAAACACGGCTGGTATATATTCGGTTACAATCACCAATGGCTGTGGAAGAGCAAGTGATCAAATCAAAATCGATACCGTACAACCTTTGAGTCCCTACCTCGGAGCCGATACCTTAATCTGTTCCAATAGACCGATTAAGTTATTTCCTTATACAGGAAGGTATTCCAGTATTTTGTGGAATGACGGCAGTAAAGAGGATACCTTGGAAGTTACCGAACCGGGAACATACCAAGTAAGGTTGTATAACCGTTGCGGCTCTAATACTGACGAAATTGTCATTTTTACTGAAGCCCCCCCAGTGGTTCAGTTGGGTAAGGATACGGTGATATGTGACGGGCAAATACTGATACTAAAACCCGGATTGGAGAATGATGTGTTGGATGAAAGTACAGTAGTTTGGCAAAACAAAATAACCTCCAATTTTTTCAAAGTAAGTAGAGAAGGGTTGTATCAAGTTAAGGCAGAGAACAGATGCGGCTTTACTCAAGATTCGATATATGTCTCACAACAAGATCCGGTTTATGCAGGTGAATTTCCGGATACCATTTTCTGTAATACTCAATTGCTATACAACTTAGAAAAGGTTCCCTACGATATTGAATGGCAAGATGGTAGTAAAAGCAAACTGTATAGTATTTGGGAAACTGGAGATTACTCCATTTCAATGATGGATGAGGTTGGCTGTCAAGGTGTGGAGCGTTTCTCAGTCAAGGAGTGTTCTAGTAACTTCTACGCACCAACTGGATTTACACCCAATAACAACGCCATTAACGAAGGTTTTAGAGTATATAAAACCGATATTTATGATTTTTCGATTATGATTCTAAATCGCTGGAATCAAATCGTGTTTGAGTCCAATGATATCACCGAAACCTGGGACGGTACGCACTACAAAAACGGAACGGATTGTCCAATAGGTGTTTACTTATGGAAAGTAACCTTTAAGGAGTTGCGAGACAAGCAAGAGCAGGTAGAAATAGGGGAAGTAAATATCATCCGCTAGATTTTCAAATTAAAAAGCCTTTTATATTTTCATTACCTTGGTCAAAATTAAAGTTGACTATGACGTATGATGTTTGTGTGATTGGTGCTGGTCCTTCTGGAGTTGCAGCCGCTGTTCGTTCCATAGATTTAGGGAAACGTGTTTTGTTGATAGATAAGTCGAGAGTAGGTGGTGCTGGAGTGTTTAATGGCGCTTTGGCTTCAAAGACTCTGTGGGAGATATCTGAAAACTACAAAACTGCAAAATCAAATAATTTTGGGTATTACGTTTTTGATAGCGAGGTAGATTACAGCACCGTTATTGCCGAAATGCATAAGGCTGAAAATGAGAAACACAGTCAAATAAAAGAGCAGATCCAATACTTGGAAAGGGAAGGGAATTTGCGTTTTATTCAGGGAAGAGCCAAGCTGATAACAAACAAGAAGGTTGAAGTAGTAACCAATTTAGGTATGACCGAAGAGTATGATGTTGACAATGTCATTTTAGCTGTTGGCAGTAGACCTAGGAAATTGGATCATTTACCAATTGATGAACAAACAGTAGTGACGAGTGACGGCATTACCTCATTCGATAAATTTCCAAAAAGCATTGTAATTCTTGGCGCTGGAGTAATTGGTTGCGAGTTTGCCACTATTTTTTCAAACTTCGGCCAAACAAAAGTGCACTTAATTGATAAAGCTGACCGAATTTTGCCTTTCGAGGACGACGATGTTGCTGCAATGGTGGGCAGTAACCTCGAAAGGAATGGCGTATTGGTTCATAAAAACTCCAATTTAAAGTCCATGAAAATCTTAGATGGCATGGTGGAGTATGAACTCGAATACACCGATGGAAGAATTGAAATATTCACTGTAGAGAAAGCACTGATTTCAATAGGAAGGGTTCCTAATGTAGAAAACTTAGGGCTACAAGAAGTGGGGATGGAACTCGATAATCGAGGTTTTGCTTTAGACACAGATACTCGAACATCAATTTCTAATATTTATGCCGTTGGAGATTTTACAGCAGATATAGCCTTGGTAAATATTGCAGAGATGGAAGGACGGCATGCAGCAGAGCTCATTGCCGGAAAACCAGATTCCGATATGGTTTACGATAACATAAGTACCATTATGTTTTTAAATCCTGAAGTGGCTGGAGTGGGTAAAAACGAAAAAACGTGCAGAAAAGAAGGTATTCCTTACAAAGTGGCGGTTATGGATTATCGTTTCGTGAATCGGGCAATTGCTAAGCGTAGAAAACAAGGGTTTTTCAAGTTAATTGTAACAGATGACGAGGATATGAAAGTCATTGGAATGCGTGCGGTTGGAGATCAAGCCAGTTCTACCATTGAGTCCGTTGCAATGCTTATTGCACTGGACAAAGGGGTAAGAGAGCTAGCGGATTTAATCTTTCCACATCCTGCCATTACAGAAGGCTTACAGGAATGTGCGCGTATGTTGCTCGGTAAATCAATCGTTAAACCGCGTGTGTTCAATCAGCATCTAAAATGTTATTGTTATACAGCAGATGGTAGAATAATTGATAAATTTAGTAACCACGCAAGTAAACAGGACAGCAGTTCCGAAAAGCCAACTCCCGTTTAGCGATTGGAGTAAGATGCTTTAATCGATTTGGGCTTAGTAAGCAAGGTATTGCGCTCCTCTTCTATGTATAAGTGAAGTAGATTGGTTTGATCTAAGAAGCGCTCAAATAATAGCTCGTTCTGGATACTTAGTGTTTTAATTTTCGCAACGTTTCTGTATTCTAAGTAAACGAAAACAAGCTCATTTTCGCATTCATACCCCAATAAATCGAAGTTTATCAATTTGTCGTTGACCGAAAGATTAAATCGCTCGCTAAAATATTCGTGCACCAATTCATAGTTGGAATTGGAGCTATCTGGGCACAAAAACACCGACTGGCCAGTTTTATGCGTCAAGGCACTTTCAAAATCATCAAAAAATAACTTCACACTGACTTGAAGTGATTTTTCTTCTTTGTTATGATGTGCTTCGGCAACAGACAGATGCAGTGGGTGCGGCATAAATGCTAGCAATGAAAACCAAAATGCAATTACCATTAAAAACCCCATCCATTGTACACTGCGTTTATCCATATTTAGGCGCTTTGATAACATTACCCACAATTATACATTAATACTAGTTACTTTTGCCGCCTCAATTATTCAGTATGAAAAAACAATTATTCAGCGCCCTCTCACTATTAAGTATTGTATTGTTTTCATTTGCTCAAGAAAACGTCAATACCAATAAGTTTAGACAATTATACGATCAGTTGCCTACGCCGAATGCCTATCGCTCTGCTGATGGACAACCCGGTCCTTGGTATTATCAGAATACGGCAGACTACAAAATGAACATTGAGCTGGATGATGCCAAACAAATTTTAAAGGGTAAGGAGACCATTACTTATACGAACAATTCAAAAGATCAATTGAGCTATATCTGGGTGCAGTTGGATCAAAATGTGCGTGCAAAGGATAGCGATACGCGTAAGATTAGCACGTCAAAATTGAGTAAAAAAACCGCCTTCCGTTCCATTGAGCGAGATTTCCATTTTGAGGAGTACGATGGTGGGTTTAAAATTGAGACCGTAAAAGATGCTTCTGGTAAACCCTTGCCTTATACCATTGTAAAAACAATGATGCGTATTGACTTACCAAAGCCGCTAAAACCAGGAGCAAAAGTGTCGTTTTCGGTAAAGTGGTGGTACAACATCAACGACCGAATGAAGATAGGCGGTCGCGGTGGTTATGAATACTTCGAAGAAGAAGACAACTACATTTATACGATTGCGCAGTTCTTTCCAAGAATGTGCGTATACAATGAAGTAGAAGGCTGGCAGAATAAACAGTTTTTGGGACGGGGAGAGTTTACCCTGCCTTTTGGTGATTACGAGGTAAGCATTAAAGTTCCGAGCGATCATTTGGTTGCAGGTACTGGCGAACTTCAGAACGCATCTAATGTGCTAACTAGTGAGCAGCGCGATCGTTTGAATAAAGCTAAAAATGCAACCAAAAAACCAGTACTCATCGTAACTCAAGAAGAAGCTGAGGCGAATGAAAAAGAAAAAGCTAGCGGTACAAAAACGTGGACCTACAAAGCGTCGAATGTTCGTGACTTTGCTTTTGCAAGTTCAAGAAAGTTTATGTGGGATGGAATGGCTGCAGAAGTTGGAGATAAAAAGGTGCTGTGCATGTCTTTTTACCCAAAAGAGGGAAATCCACTATGGGAGAAATACAGCACTGAATTGGTAGCCCATACTATAAAAACGTACTCAAAATTCACTATCGATTACCCATATCCCGTGGCGCAAAGTATTCATGCCAATTATATTGGAATGGAGTATCCTATGATTTGTTTTAATGGAGGTAGGCCAAACAAAGACGGAACCTACTCTGAAGGAACAAAATACGGTATGCATGGAGTAATCATTCATGAAGTAGGGCACAACTTCTTTCCAATGATTATCAACTCAGACGAACGCCAATGGACTTGGATGGATGAAGGTTTAAACACGTTTGTACAGTATTTAACAGAGCAGGAGTGGAGCGACCATTACCCGTCTAGAAGAGGACCGGCAGACAAAATAACCAGTTACATGAAAGGGGATAAAAGCAGAATATCCCCCATTATGACCAATTCAGAGTCCATATACCAGTTTGGGAATAATTCGTATGCAAAACCCGCCACTGCACTCAATATTTTACGCGAGACTGTTCTCGGCAGAGAGTTATTTGACTTTGCTTTTAAAACCTACTGCGAGCGTTGGGCTTTTAAGCACCCGTATCCAGCAGATTTTTTCAGGACAATGGAAGATGCCAGCGGCGTAGACTTGGATTGGTTCTGGAGGGGATGGTTCTACACCAACGACCATTGCGACCAATCTATAGAAGACATTGTGTGGTATCAAATCAATACAAAAGATCCAGATGTTGAGAAAGCACTCAGTAAAAAACAAGCAGAGGCAAAAAGACAGTTCATTGGAGACATAAGAAACGATACAGCGCTTACCCCGCTTATGAATCAGAAGCCAGAGCTTGCTGAGTTCTACGACGACCCAGAGCAGAAATACCGCGTAAATAGATTGGATAGAGAAGATTACGAGCGTTATTTAAAAAGCTTATCCAGTCATCAGAAAAAAATACTGAAGTCGGGCTTAAATTTTTACCAGTTAAAAATCAAGAACTACGGTGGATTGGTAATGCCCGTTATTTTAAGGTTTACGTTCGACGATAAATCAACAGAGGTAGTCCGTATCCCTGCTGAAATTTGGAAAATGAACGACCAAGAGGTAACTAAGGTGTTTCACTTTGAAAAAGAAGTAATCGGTATTGAACTCGATCCGTTTCTGGAAATTGCAGATACCGAAAAATTCAATAACTACTGGCCTCGAGAAGTTTTACCTACTCGTTTTGAGTTGTACAAATCTAGTGGCAGACGTTACCTCGGACAAAACCCTATGCAAAGGGAGCGCGACTCAAAGGAGGCGCCTAAGAAGGAAGATTAGAACCTTTCATCCATTTTGGTTGTAAGGTTTTCAGTTGCTTGGCGGTTAAGTACTTTCTCTGCACACCACCTTTAATATCGTTTACGTGAAATTCAATAATGAATGCTCTGGGGTCAATCGAATCTATGACGTTGTAGGTCTTTTTGATATCAATTCTGTTTACCACCGTCTGTACAACACTCAATTCCTTTTGATTTCCACTTCTTCCATATCCTTCTACACTGGGATAAACGGTTAGTCCTGTTCCTATTTCTTTCGACAACATGGTTTCGATTTCTTCCGATCGATTGGTCATAATCATAAGGCCTACATGATCTTCAAAACCTTCAATCATTAAGTCGATGACTTTGGCGGTAATTAGGAACGTAAGAATGGAATACATAGCCACTTCTACAGAAAGCAACAAGGAGGTAATGCTAAAAAGTATTACGTTGAATACTAAAATAATTTTTCCGATACTTATGCCGTATCGGTCGTTGATGTAAATACCCAAAATCTCAGAACCGTCCAAAACGGCGCCATTCTTTACACTTACTCCAATTCCCGCACCTAAAAATAGACCACCGAATATTGCAATTAATAATTTATCGTCCGTAATGGGTGTAAAATTCTCAAAATGAATCATTACAGCAAGCAGCGCAATAGAGCCTAGGGATTTCCAAAAAACGTTTCTGCTTAATGAAAACCACGCCAGCACCAAAAACGGTGTACTTACACCGATTAAGAGAAAGGAGATATCAAAGCCCGTAAGTTCGCTCAGAAGAATTGCAATGCCGGTTGCCCCTCCATCTAAAAAACCGTTAGGGAGTAGAAATGCCTTTAAACCAACACTTGCTAATAATATTCCAATAAGTATTTGAAACGATTCGGATAGTATTTTTTTCATGGAGCGAGTATTTTCGTCTTAAGACAAAGAACTCCGTAAAAAGGTCACTCCTAAAAAATAGTTCATACTAACTGGCTTTAAAATTCCTTGTGCTAACGAAAACCCGCTGGCACAAGACTTTCTTCTAAGGCATCGAGCAACAGTGTTAACTTTTCGATAGTTACGTGCTCCATAACTACCACCTTATACCAACTTGGATGCTGGTGGTTATCGGGTACGAGCCCGAATTTTGCAGCTATTTCTGGAGAAACAAAGGCACTGCGAATAGTAACTAGATTTGAATGTGGATGTCGGTAGTATTCAATATCAAGCAGGTCAAACTGTTTGCACAACCAGCTCGTGCGCTTTTGTAAAATGAAAACTTTTTCTTGCCAGCCAAAAGGTCCGTTTTTAGCTAGAATCATCCAAACAGCAACTGCATTGGCTCCAGACCTAGAGCCTATCAAGGTGAAGTCTTCACCTGCTACGTAACTTGCCTCCTTTGTATTGGCATGCTCTAACATGCCTTTTCGCATCAAGAAAATACCTGTACCGTATGGAGCTTGGGCCATTTTATGGGCATCTAACGTAAAGGAACTGATGCTTTTGTTCTTAAAGTTTATTATCGATTGCTCATTTGTAAACGGATAATAGAAACCTCCATAAGCCCCATCAACATGTAGCTTGTAATTGCATTCGTTTTCTTCTAATTGTATCGTGTAAGCATCAACGTTGTCAATAGACCCAAACATGGTAGTCATCATATTAGCGATAACGATAAAGTGTTGTTTACCAGCAGACTTCGCTTCTAGAATAGCCGCTTCAATTTCTTTATCTTTCACAGTGCGTGTCGTTGCGTCTACTTTAACACTGAATAAATCAATAGAAAGAACGTTTGACGCTTTGTTCATCGAGTAGTGACTGTCCTCGCTACACAAAATACATATGGAGTCAGGATGAGCGTTATAAACGTTTTTAAAGTAATTGCGATATACCCATATGGCTTGAAGGTTCGCTTCGGTTCCTCCTGAGGCCACATAGCCGTCTATACTGTTCGGTTCTGCCTTCAGTATATCCACTGCGCAAATCTCAATGAGTTCTTTCTCCAATGCTTGAGTCCCTTCAAAGAATGGCTCTGATGCACCCAATGTGTGGCAGCCAATGTGATTGGGGTTTTGAATAAGTGTAGATATAAAAGGCGCTTCTTTAACAAATGAAGCGTCTTGATTGAATACTTTTTCGTCCAAGTAGGAGGCTGGTATTCCCAGCATTACCTGATCGGTGTAGTTGATATTGTTTTGAAGGGCTTTAAAGACCGTTGAATGAATTTCTTCCTGAGTTTTTTTCTTCCAAATTTTAGTCATAGTATTCGTAGCGTGAATTGAAATGTACAAAACAGTACTGCCACAAAATTACGCAAGTGATTACCCAACAATTGATTAAGTTGTATGATAGATGTTGGTTTTGTTGCTGTTTTTGATTGGTTTTTTAGAGGTGGACTAGTAGAGCGTAATTGTGATTATTTTAGTAGGGTTAATTTAACCCTAGAAAATGTCTAAAGATAAAAAGCTGTTGCTGCACAATAGAGAAGCTAAAATTCGCAACGAATTAAGTCTAAATAATCAAGAAATAGCTGAGGGTTTTAGGAAAGAAAAATTTCAAAAAATGGCAGCATCTCCTTATGCTTTCTATCGCGGATCAAACCACTTGTTCTGGGAAGACTTTTATAACGATTGGCGTCTAAGTTTTTTCGGTGGATCCGAGGAGACATTGACTTGGATAAACGGAGATGCACACATTTACAATTACGGTGCTTATACAAACCATCACGGCGATGCCATTTTCTGTATGGACGATTTTGATGATAGCATAGTAGCAGATTATCAGTTCGATTTATGGAGGATGGCCGTGAGTATTCTGCTGGATTGTAGGGACAATGGTGTTTTCGATGCGTCAGCCGAGAAAAAAGCGGTGAAAAAATTTGCTGATGCCTACCGTAAGGAGTTGGTGAAGCATTCGGACGAAGATCTAAGCAATGAGGTGCACTTTACGAAATCTACAACAGAAGGTTTGCTGAAGAAGTTTTTAAAGAAGGTAGAAAAGAAAAAGAACCGCCCCAAAATGCTTGAAAAATGGACCGTGGTGGCATCTGAAAAGCGCAGCTTTGACTTTAGCAATGAAAAACTAGAAAAGCTTACACCTGAAGAGTATAAGGCAATAGAACAGACTTTAGAACCCTATAGAAAGCAATTGTTTGAAAACTTCACTGAAAAAGAAGTCCCGTTTAAAATAAAGGATTTAGCAAAGCGGGTAAAGGCTGGAACGGGTTCTTTAGGTTCGGCCAGGTATTACATTCTCTTGGAAGGCTTGACCACTTCGCCAGATGACGATTTAATTCTAGACATGAAAGAGCAAGGTAAGCCACCCTTGTATCGCCACATGAGTAAGAGTGAAAAAGCAGAGTATTCTATGGCTTACCCGGATGAAGGTAAACGACACGAATTGGCATTTAAGGCGCTTGCTGAACATCCCGATAAGTACTTAGGAACCGCAGTTATGAATGGCAATTCATTTTCTATAAAAGAACGCTCCCCCATGAAATGCGACTTTCCAACTGAAAAGCTTAAAAAGAAATCCGATTTGTATTTTATGGCAGAGGTTTGGGGAATGGTACTTGCTTCACGCCACAAACGAGCCAGTTATGCATTAAACGACAATCCCGACCAGTTTCCAAAGGTATTTGAGGCTAGAGTGGAGGGTAAGGAAAAAGCATTCAGAAACTTAGTGGTTTCGGTTGCGGTGCACTACGCCGAACGCGTGAAAGCGGATTACGCTTGCTTTATGGAGCTAGTGGATTAACCTACTTTCTATAGTATCAAAGAATGTCTCCTTTTTTAATGGATTGAAGTTTTTTGGGAGTCAATTCCTCTAATCTAAAGCGGCCTATTGAAATACGTATGAGGCGCAAGCATGGAAACCCGACTGATGCACACATTTTTCGTACTTGTCTGTTTTTTCCTTCTGTTAATTCGATTTCTATCCAACTCGTTGGAACATTTTTTCTGAACCGAACTGGTGGTTGTCTTTCTGGAATTTCAGACACATTTATTGTTTTCACACTGCAGGGTTTTGTTCGGTATTTACCTTTCCCAACTTTAATAAAAACACCTTGCTCGAGCTGTTCTACAGCGGCTGATGTTATGACTCGATCGACTTGAACCCAATAGGTTCTTTTATGGTTATTTTCTGGATTTAGTAACTTGAAATTAAATGACTTATCATTACTTAATAAAAGTAATCCTTCACTATCTTTATCCAATCTTCCTATGGGATAAATATCTTTAGGTAGATCCAACAATTGTCCGAGGCCCGGATTGTTGTCTGCATCAGAAAACTGACTGAGATAACCAAATGGTTTGTAAAAAGCGTAGTACTTTAAGTTGACCATTTATTGCTTTTTGAGCAGCTTTTTTAATTCAGCTATTTCATCTCGAAAGCGAGCCGCTTCAATAAAATCTAAGTCTTTTGCAGCAGCCTCCATTTTCTTTCTTCTATCCACAAGCTGTTTCTCTATTTCCGTATTTGACATGTATTGCACTACGGGGTCTGCAGCAATAGATGTGCGCTCTGGTTCTATGTATGCCCGACTTAGTTTTCGACCCACTCCTGCAATAGCCGATTGTTCAATGATTTGTTCTCTTGATTTTTTCAAGGCTTCTGGACTCAGACCGTTCAACTCGTTGTAGTGCATTTGTTTGGATCTTCTATGGTCTGTTTGGTCCATGGTTTTTTGAATGGAGTCCGTTATTTTGTCTGCATAAAAAATAACCCGACCATCAACGTTCCTAGCAGCTCTTCCCGCAGTTTGGGTCAGCGCGCGTGCAGAGCGCAAAAAACCCTCCTTATCGGCATCCAACACCGCTACCAAGGATACTTCTGGTAAGTCTAACCCCTCTCTTAATAGGTTTATTCCAACCAATACATCAAAAGCGCCCAGTCGCAAGTCTCTCAATATTTCAACACGTTCTATGGTGTCCACATCGCTATGAATGTAGCGGCATTTTATATCCAGCTTATTCATGTATTTGGTAAGTTCTTCTGCCATGCGTTTGGTTAATGTGGTTACCAATACACGCTCATTGCGTTCAATACGCAGTTGCACTTCTTCCAATAAATCGTCTACTTGGTTTATGCATGGCCGCACCTCAATAAAAGGGTCTAACAGTCCAGTGGGTCTTATCACTTGTTCGACAATAACACCGCCGCTGCGCTCCAATTCGAAATCAGCTGGGGTGGCACTAACAAATATGGTTTGATTCAGCAGTGTGTCGAATTCTTCAAATTTTAACGGCCTATTATCCATAGCTGCTGGCAAACGGAAGCCGTACTCCACCAAATTCACTTTTCGGCTTCTATCGCCACCGTACATGGCTCTAACTTGAGGAATGGTTTGGTGACTTTCATCAATCACCATTAGATAGTCATCGGGAAAGTAATCCAACAAGCAAAAGGGCCGAGTCCCAGGAGCTCGCTGATCCAAATAGCGCGAATAGTTTTCAATTCCAGAACAATAGCCCAATTCGCGCATCATTTCCAAGTCGTAATTTACTCTATCGTCAATCCGTTTTGCCTCCAAATGTTTGCCCTGTTCCTTAAAAAAGTCAATGTGCTCCAATAAGTCGTCCTGAATTTGTTTCATCGAATTATTCAAGGTGTCTTTACTGGTAATGAAGATATTAGCAGGATAAATATTTATTGACTCTACGGTAGTTATAGTGGTTCCGTGCTCGGGGTTAAAAGTTTCAATCGATTCAATTTCGTCACCCCAGAATAATATGCGCACCGCAAAATCGGCATAAGCAGGAAAGATATCCACCGTATCGCCCGTAACGCGGAAGTTTCCACGTTTAAACTCTTCCGTGGTTCTGGAATACAAACAATCAACGAACTGTCCCAAAAGTTTATTTCTGGAAACTACTGTTCCAACCTCAATGGAAATTAAGTTTTTGTTGAATTCTGTAGGGTTTCCTATGCCGTAAATACAAGATACCGAGGCTACTACCAGCACATCCTTGCGGCCACTGAGTAAAGAAGAGGTGGCGCTTAATCGCAGTTTCTCAATCTCTTCATTGATACTCATGTCTTTCTCTATAAAGGTATCCGTTACTGGAATATACGCCTCTGGTTGATAGTAATCGTAGTAGCTAACAAAATACTCTACCGCATTATTTGGAAAGAATTGCTTGAATTCGCCATACAGTTGAGCGGCCAGTGTTTTATTGTGACTCAATACTAGCGTTGGGCGATTCACTTCTTTTACCACATTAGCAACAGTGAAGGTTTTACCAGAACCGGTAACCCCTAGTAAGGTCTGGAATTGCTCGCCCTGCTCTAAACCTTTTACCAGTGATTTTATAGCTTCTGGCTGGTCTCCTGTTGGAACAAAAGGTGAGATGAGTTCGAAATCCATAGCGCAAATCTAGTGGAAAAGAGAATTCATTTCTTTTTAAAATTTTGGGTTTATTCCAATTTCACAATCCTTAAATTCGTAGCTTATGTTTTGGAAAAGATTATTGTATTACTTAGATATTACTACACTTTTTAAAAGAAGGTCAGGGGATAAGAATATCAACCTCTCGCTAATGCATGGAATGAATAGGTTATCCATTGTGGTATTCATTATTTGCTTAGTAATGCTCTTACTTAAGTTTATCTAAGTTTTAAATATCTAATAATTGATCGAAACTTCGATGTCGTTAAAAGTCAATAAAGAAGTGCTATTGCAAACCAGTCGCTTGCTTTTTAAGCCCATGCATCTGCGTGATGCAGCAGCCGTATTTGAGTATAGAAAAAACGCAGAGGTCAATCGGTTTCAAGGGTTTATTCCCATATCGTTAAAGGAGACAAAAGACTTCATTCTTCGATTGCCCAAGCAATTTAACCAACCGAATAGTTGGTATCAGTTCAGTTTGTTTTTAAAAAGCAATAACGCACTCATTGGAGATATCGGTGTGCATTTTCACCCCAATCAGCCGCATTCTGTTGAATTGGGTTGCACGATTGCCGTAGATCAGCAACAAAAAGGTTACGCAAAAGAAGCGCTGATGGGTACTATCAAATACCTGAAAACAGAATATTCAAAAAGCTTGTTTACAGCTTCATTAGACCCTCGAAACTATGCCTCGATTGCGTTAGTTGAATCCATTGGCATGCGTCCAATTAGTTATACAAAAAACGCATTTAAACTCCGAGAGGAGTGGGTGGACGACGCTATTTATCAGCTAAAACTTTAGTTATTTCTTAATCTCTCCCTCGTAAAAAATAGCGTCTCCCGTTTTAGCGCTTGGAAACGTGTTGTTATCGCTTTCAATATCCGCCACGCGTTGATTCGGGTCCAATTGCATGGATTGAATGTTTTTTAATTTAATGGGCAGATTTAACCGGTAATTCGGATGTGTCCAAGGCCAATCAGAACACCGCACTACGTTTTTTTCTTTTTCAAACATTTTACCTCCTCTCATGTTAAACAGAGGAATGTAATAAAGCTGTTTTGACCCGTCGGTCAAGGTCACTTCTAATTCAACAGGCATGGGCATTTGGCCAAGGCGCTCAATGTAAACCACTGTTGATTTTTTTTCTTCCTTTACCTCTGATATCGAGTAATCTATGGTTTTGCTAGAACCAATCCAGTTGGTAAAATACCAGTCCAAATCCATGTCCGACGCCTTTTCCATAATGCGCTTAAAGTCATCAGGGGTTGGGTGTTTAAAGCGCCATGTGTAGTAATATTTGCGCATCGCTTCGTAAAAAACCTCTTCGCCAACAATGTATAGCAGCTGACTTAAAAAAGTTGCGCCTTTGTAATACGAGTTAATGCCGTACACGCGATTGCTATGAAAGAAATCCGCATGACCCGTCATAGGTTCATAATCCGGGTGTTTGAGTATGCGTTTATAGTTCTTATACGCCGGAATGGCTGGATTAATAAGCTTTCGATTGAATAAGGAGTCCAATACGTAGTATTGCGCAAACTGAGTAAAACCTTCATCCATCCACGGGTATTTGTTTTCGTTTGTTGCCAATAAGCCGTAGTACCAACTGTGGATGGACTCGTGTACCGTAACACTTACTAAGCCGCCAAAACTACCCGTACCAGAAATGAGCGTTGCCATGGGGTATTCCATCCCGCCATCGCCTCCTTGAATTACTGAGTATTGTTCGTAGGGGTATTTTCCAAACACTTCATTTACAATACTAAAGCTGTTTTCTGTGTAGCTCTGTAGTTTTTGCCAATTGTTGGCAATACTGGAGTCGTTTTTATATAAAAAGTGCAACTCTAGTCCAAACTTAGTTTTTCGAATATCGTGCACATAATCGGGGTCTGCAGCCCAAGCAAAGTCGTGCACCTTTGGTGCTTTAAAGTGCCAGGTTAGTTTTTTGCCTTCAGGTCTTTTTACTTGCGATGCATCAATGTATCCATGTCCGATTTCTTCGGGGTTTTGCAAGTAACCTGTTCCGCCAAGTGTGAAACTTGAGTCTATGGTTATTTTTACATCAAAGTCGCTCCAAACGCCATGAAACTCTCTGCCAATATAAGGGTCCGTCATCCAGCCATCTTTATCGTACTCAGCTATTTTGGGGTACCACTGTGTCATGCTGTAAGCAATGCCTTCCTTGTTGTTTCTTCCAGATCGACGTATCTGAACGGGTACTTGACCAGTAAAGTCCATGCTGAACGTGCTACTTGAGCCAGGGTAAAGCGGTTTATTTAAATAAACAGTAAGCAGTGTTTGGTTTACTTCCCACTTTACCTCTTCGCCATTTTGTTCTAGCTTTTCTATTTTTTGAAAACCGATTTCATCAGCGGATAAGGCTACAATTCTATTACCTACACGTGGATCTGGGTCTTGAATGGTTCTAGAACGTGCGTCCATCATACTCCCAGGCTGAAAAGCATTGAAATACAAATGGTAGTATACTTTTTTTAAGGTATCGGGACTGTTGTTGAAATAGTTTAGGGTTTGCTTACCCGTAATTTGATGGTTCTCGGTGTTTAGTTCCACTTCCATGGTATATTCACCGCGCTGCTGCCAGTAACCTTGTTGAGCAAATGCAGTGGGAAGAGCAAGAAACGATAGTATTAGAATACTTAACTGTTTTTTAGTCATGAGCTAATTTTTGGGAGTCCGAAATTAACACCTTTGCCCGTAAATCAATAGAGTAAAAACACTAATGGACGTTAATAAGGGAGCATCGGGGAATTGGGAGGATTTAAGGCATCGCTTAGAAAAGGAGGGAGGCTATCCCAAAGTTTATCTATTTAAGTTTATTGTGCCCAGCGATAACCGATCCATTGCTCGTGTTCAGTCCATGTTTGGAGAAGAGGCTGAGGTTAATTTGCGCATGTCAAAGAATGGAAAATACGCCAGTGTTTCCGTAAAAGAAATGATGCTAACCACCGATTCTATTATTGAAAAATACCAAGAGGCGACCAAAATTGAGGGCTGCATGGCACTTTAATATCCTGTGTTGTGGTTCAAATAGAAGCGCTATCCATAGTGCACTCTGAATAACTCTTACACTCCCAGCCGAATCGCTGCAAGCTTTGACCCTAGCTTTGGTCTCTAACTTTTTAAGCATTCAAGCGGTATGAAAAAATCAGCAATTCTATTATGTGCATTTTTTGGAGTGCTCTCAGCATTTAGTCAGAAATACGAATATTATTCGCGAGAAATAACGGACAATGGAGTATTATCAGAGGTGGAAGCTCCTGTACTGTTAAGTATTAATTTAGTGGTTGGAAGCGTTACCATAAGCGACGCCGGCATAGTCGAAAAAACAAAACTAAACGCAGACGATATTATATATTCTTCAGACTCTCCATCGAGTCAGGTTGTAATATGGGAGTTATTACAAGAAACCGGTCCACACAAAATGGTGGTATACAATTACGATAAAGTCGCTGATGAGCGTGAATTGTGCTTTTTGATGGGCGTATCTAAAAAATGCTACCTAAATATTTTCCCTTTCAAATAAAGGCTTTTAGATGTTATGGTGCTTCGTTTAACCTTTGTATACCTCTTCATAGGCATTAGTTTTCTGGGTTGTTCCCAATCGGAAAAGTCTCTGAGTACATTCTTTGAACAATGGAAATCGCACGATGACTTAGCGAGTGCTAGCTTCGGAATAATGGTAACAAATAAGGAAGGAAAGGTAATTCTGGAGCACAATGCCAATCGATCCTTAATTCCGGCTTCCACTCAAAAATTATTGACTACAGCTACTGCTTTGCAAGAGTTGGGTCCTGCATACCGCTTTGAAACTGGTATTTGGTATACAGGAGCACTTTCAGATCAAGGCGTATTGTCTGGCGACTTGTGGGTAGAGGGTGACGGCGACCCAACTCTTGGTTCAGAAAGATTTGGCGGTATGGAGTCCTTGGGGCAGCAATGGATAGCGGTGTTAAAGCAAGCTGGAATTACCAAAATACAAGGAAAGGTTCGAGTAAACACTGGAAAGTACCCAGTGTTCACCACTCCCAGAACTTGGATTTGGGAAGATTTGGGGAACTATTACGGCGCTGTGCCCAGCGCTTTGTCCTTTCATGAAAACAGCTACACGGTGCAACTCAGTTCTCCTAGTCAGCAGGGGGCGCTTTGTGAAGTGGTAAAGACTGCACCAAACATGCAACACCTTCAATTCCAATCTCAAGTAGTAACTGCAAACAGCCAAAGGGATAACGCCTATATTTTTGGAGGCGAAAACAGTTCCCGTAGGTACATTAAAGGTAGTATCCCAAAAGGAAGGGGGACTTTTGAAATCAAAGGTTCAATCGCACAACCCGATGTGGTGTTTTCTTCTTGGTGTACTCAATATTTACATGAGCAGGGCCTACAGGTTATGAGCCGTTCGTACGAAATGCCATTTGATCGCATGACTGCCCAGCAGGTGCATATTCATAAAAGTCCTCCGGTGTTCAAAATAGTGGAACTAACCAATAAGCACAGCATCAACTTATATGCAGAGCACCTTGTTTTAGAAATGAGCAGTAAAAGAGGTGCAACGTTAAGTATTGAATCTGCTGCTGAGGAACTGAAAGTATCCTTGACCAAAATGGGTGTGGACACCAAGGGTATGTTCTTGACAGACGGGAGTGGCCTTTCGCGGTTTAATGCCGTTACTCCAAAACAACTCGTTGATGTATTGACTTACATGAAGGCAAGTAGTAATGCAGATGTCTTTGAGTCTTCTTTATCAATTGCCGGAGAAACGGGCACGCTGCGGGGAATGTTTAGAAACAGCTCTGCTGCGGGAAAGATAAAGGCCAAAAGCGGTTACATGGAGCGCGTACGAAGTTATGCCGGGTATATTGATGCGTCAAATGGCAATACATACACCTTCGCTATCCTAGTGAACAATTATGAAGGGTCGGCCTCGAATATGAAGTACCACATTAAGAAATTACTCGAAAAACTTTCTGAGTGATGGCTAAGTTCAAACACTACTACCTCATACGTATTGCATACTTGGGCTACCGCCTACATGGTTGGCAAAAACAACCTGACGTAAAAACTATCCATCACATGATTGATAGAACCTTGCGTTTTGTATTTAAGCACGACAATTTTAAAACCTTGGGATCCAGCCGCACCGATGCCATGGTTTCGGCAAACGATAGTGCGTTTGAATTGTTCTTGAATGAATCACTTCCCGAAGACTTTGCAAGTGATTTTCAGCGCAACCTGCCGCCCGATATTTATTTTAAAAGTATTCAAGCCGTCAACGAGTCCTTTAACATCATTCAATCGGTACAATCCAAAACCTATCGCTACTATTTCTGTTGTGGTTCTAAACCAAGTCCTCTCTGTGCTTCCATACTGGCATGGTTTCCAGAGGAAATGGATATGCAAGTGCTCAACGCAGGATTGGAGTTAATAAAGGGGGAGCACAATTTTAAAAGTTTTTGTACTCAGCCGAAAGCAACAACAAATTTTGAACGCAGCATAACTCGGGCGAAATGCTTTGAAAATAAAGATCTTCAAGCCAGTTTTTTTCCAGAAAAGAGTTACTGCATAGAGTTCAAAAGCAAGGGTTTTGTGCGTAATCAGGTCCGACTTATGGTTGGTGCCTTGTATTTGTTGGCCACAGGAAAAATTGAGCTGCAAACCATAGCGCATGCCCTAAAAGAGTACCACGATTTTAACAACCAATTGATTATTGCACCCGCCTCTGGATTGCATTTGCATAGGCTAGAGTTTTAAGAGTTGTGAATATTTATGCTCTTCCCCATAATTTGTAGTACTTTAGAGAAAACGTAAAACTATGGATACTAAAGAACTACCAAAAACACTTGCATTACTCACCGTTGGATTTGCTGCTGGAGTTGTAGCTGGCGTATTATTTGCTCCTGAAATGGGTGAAAAAACACGAGCCAAGCTCAAAGAAAAAGCCGGCGAAATTGGCGATGAATTGGAAGATAAGTACGTGAGTGAAATTGAACATTTAAAAGCTAAAATCGCAGATTTAAAAAGCGATATTGGCGATGTAACCGATAAAGCATAAGTCCTTGCAAGTAATTGATGATGTAAAGGAGTTTTTAGCTGAACTCCAAAAACTATTAAACGCGCACCTTAAGTATTACCAAGTAGTTGCTCTAGAGCAGTTGGTTACGGTATTTGCAAAACTGGTAGCACTGGTAATTGTATTGTTGACCGTGCTAACGACTTGGTTGTTTGTGTCGGTTTGGTTGTCGTTTGCTATAGGAGCGAGCATAGGCAACACCGGCTTAGGGTTTTTGATTATGGCTGGTGTAAATGTATTATCGGGTATTATCTTATACTTTTTTAGAGTGCCTATATTCATAAACCCAGTCATTCATACATTCAGTAGTGCTTTTGAAGAAAAAAAAGGAGTAGACCATGGTCATTAAATCTTGGAATCAGCTTAAAAAGCGGAAACTGCAATTAAAGTACGAACTGGAATTGGCAAAGTTGGAGACGAAGTCGGCTTCAGTAAAATTGGAACAATACAAAAAACCAGCGGCTTTTTTGGATACGGTGGTGAACAGCTTTCCTACCAAAAACACAAAAATTATAACTACTGTAGCGGGGTTGGTGCTGAAACTCTTCTTTAAAAAGAAGTAGTTAAAATCGTTCAACGCGGTGTTTAACGATAGCAAAGCAGTCCAACAATCTGTACCTTTGCCCAATGAAACTAAAAGCACTTGTACTACTTCCTTTTTTGTTGGTGCAATTGCTGCATGCCCAAGTGTTTGATGAGGACGAACTGCCCTCTACGGAGGAATCCTACCGCTTTAAAAAAATAAACATAGATGTCCGCGTGGGAGCGGCTATGCCCGTGGGCAAGTTTGCAGACGCCAACTATTTTTCTGAAGATACGCGAGCGGCATTAACGGGCTTGAGTTTGGGTTTGGAATTTAACGCCAAACCTGTGGATATTGTAGGCTTTGGAGCGCAGATTACAGGTGTTGTGAATGGATACAATCCCGAGCCTTTCGATTATATAGCCTCAATGGATAGTACCTTTTCGGGCTTGAGTTCTGGGAATTACTTTAACCTAAAAATTCTAGGCGAATTCAGTTTAGGACTTGCCACAGAGCAGCTGGAAGCAGACTTTAAGATTTTAGCCGGACCTATGGTTTCTAGACTGCCGGAGCAAACTTTGCGCTTTGATTTTGTGAGTGCGAGTTATCAAGAAACAAGAAAAGCCAGCAATTCGGTGGCATTTTGCTTTGGATTAGGTTTCGATACGCGATACTATTTTAAATCTTACTACGTAAAAACTTTTGCCGAATACACCCGTTCAGATGTATTGCACGAAGTAGAATACACCGCCACAGGTTCTGGTGTTTTTGGTCGAGAAACAATAACTACAACTTTGCAGTGGGTTACGCTGGGGGTTGGGATAGGAATACGATTTTAGAGAATAACTATGAAAATAATTGAATGCCCTAGAGACGCCATGCAAGGCATTAAAGAGTGGATTCCCACCGAATTAAAAATTCAATACATCAATCAGTTGCTGCAAGTTGGGTTTGATACCATTGACTTTGGGAGCTTTGTTTCACCTAAGGCTATACCACAATTAAAAGATACCGCTGAGGTTTTGGGTCAGTTGGACTTGAGTGCTACTGAATCGAAACTACTGGCAATAGTTGCTAACGAGCGCGGGGCAACCGATGCTTGTAAGTTTGATGCGATCGATTACTTGGGCTATCCCTTTTCAATTTCCGAGGAATTTCAGAAGAGAAATACCAACGCCAGTATCGAACAAAGCTTGAGTAGAGTAGAGGCGATTCAAAATTTGTGCATCAAGCACAATAAAACGCTTGTCATTTATATTTCTATGGGTTTTGGAAACCCATACGGTGAACATTGGAGTCCTGAGATTGCTGCGCAATGGTCTAACCGTTTAGTTAAAGAATTGGACGTAAAGGTATTGGCACTATCGGATACGATTGGCGTGTCTAATCCCGATAATATCAGTCAACTGTTTACAACCTTGATACCTGAATTTCCGGAAGTGGAGATTGGTGCGCATTTGCATTCTACTCCAGATACGCGTCGCGAAAAAATCGAAGCGGCTTATGCGGCAGGTTGCATACGATTTGATGGAGCACTTAATGGCTATGGCGGGTGCCCTATGGCGAAAGACGATTTGGTGGGTAACATGTCTACTGAAAGTTTGATACAGTTTGCATCCGATTCCAATATAGAGCTAAATATCGACAAATCTGCCTGGCAAAAAGCACAGGAAATGAGTAATGCGGTTTTTTTATAGGTATTACCTAATTCTTGTTTTGCTTGCTGTAGGTTGCACCAACAAGGAGCAACAGTACCCTTCATTTTCAGCTTTTATGAAACAGCACCGCGCATCCAAAGGTGAAGATTGTGCGCCTAAAATGGAAAAGGCAGTGTTCCATTCAAAGTCGCTTGATGTAGATGGTCTTGCTAAAAGCATGACAGGAGATATTGACGATCAAAAAACCTCGGTAGATGTTTGGAACGGTGAGTTGATTTGGGTTACCGGTGCGCAGGTGAGCATGAAGGTTTCCAGTGGAGTGGAGGTAAATACTAGGGATGAGTTTTTGTGCCACAGTTTGGTCAATTTACATCAGCAAGATCAACTGCCTTGGAAAATTCCAACCAAAGGAACCGATAAGCGTTTTTTTACTTTTAGTCAAGGCATAAACGCCGTGCAATTTCCGGAGGGCTTTGCCTTGCCTCTGTGGTCTACCACAAAATTATCTATCGGAAATCAAGTACTGAATTTGAACCGGCCCGATGCAAAAGCGGCTGTTCAGTTTACCGTGTCGTTGGATTATTTTAGACAACAAGAAAATTGCAGCGCACCAAAAGCACTCTACCAACAGCCTGTGTTTGTGACCAAGAAAACGGCTGGACCTGCTGGACCATACAATGCAACTCCCAACGAAAAAGGAGTATTTAGGCGAAAAGGTGGAATTTATATGGATACTGCGTTTGCCCAATGTGGGATTCGTTACGAAGAAGGCTATCATCCCTACTACGACAATTATGGTCGCACCTTTACGGCGCATTGGTCGGTAAGTCAAGACACGTTGGAAGTATTAGCCACCAACGTAACCCCAATGCTGGATTTGAAAAAAAATACTCGAATACACAGCATTACCATGCACGTACACCCCTATGCCAAAAGCCTTACCTTGTTGGATAAAACAAGCAACACAGTTTTATTTGAAGGACAAGTGCAGTACAAAAACAACAACTACAGCCTTATTCATTCCGTTGACAGTTATTCATCAAATGAAGGGATTCCGGTGTTTAAAAACCATGAATATCAGCTCATAAGTGTATATCGCAATCCGAACAGGCGTTCCGATATTACCGCAATGGCTACTTTGTTTTTATACTTAGCGGAATAATTGCTCTTGTTTTTCCGTTAAACTGTTGGTTATACCGCCTGTACATTTGTACATTGTGGAAACAATAAATCATTTGATTTTTGATGTTCCTTAAATTTCTACCATGAAACAGTTATTGATTATTGGAGTTGTGCTCCTTGGATTTAATTCTTGCAAAAAGGATGAGTGTCAAACTTGTACAAAAACCATAGGAGGTTTTGCAGGTAATATAGTCGACGAGCAACGTGAAGTTTGCAGTAAGAGCGAAGCGGAGCGTTTGGAGGCTTCTTCAGCTGGAACCACCGTTTGGACCTGTAATTGAGATCTACGTAGCGGTCTGCCTGCAAGCTAATCACTATTGATTTTTTTGATTTACGTTAGTTTTTTATCTTGTATTGAATTTAAAGCATTCAAAATTTGACACATGGATAAAGCGCTGCAAACGATGATTGACAATATGCCCGAGAAAACGGGTAAAACTTTAGACGAGTGGAAGCTTATTCTGCAACAACACGATTTTGAAAAACATTCCGAAGGTGTAAAGTTTTTAAAAACAGAGCATCAAGTTACTCACGGTTTTGCCAATACTATTGTAACCCTTAGCAAGAATGCCGATACTGATGCAGAAACACTACTCGAGCAACAATATAAAGGTAAAGAGTCCTTACTAACGATTTACCATGCCTTGATTGCATTTATTACCGGCTTGGGAAAGGACATTAGCATAACGCCAAAGAAAACCAGTGTAAGTATCATCCGAAAAAGGCAGTTTGTACTTATTAAGCCTGCGACAAAAACTAGGATAGATTTGGGGTTGAAACTTAAAGGCAAAGCTACTACCGATAGACTAGAAGACTCCGGCCCCTTTGGTACCATGTGCACGCATCGGGTACGACTTACTGAATTGAATCAATTGGATACTGAATTAAAAGGTTGGATAAGGGAAGCCTACGAACAATCGGTATAATCCCAAGCAGTAGATTCTGTTAAATGGCTATCAGCGCATATAAAAAAGCCCCGATTTCAAAAAAAGGAAACGGGGCTTTTTACCATAAAAGAATAGAGTAGGGCTTAGCTCGCTTTAAGGGCTCTAAGCATTTGCATTTCGTGCATTACAATTTCGGTTACGTATTGTTTGTTGCCTTGCTTGTCCTTTTAGTTGCGGTGGTTGAGTTTGCCCTCAAGGCAAAGTTCGCTACCTTTTTTGAGGTAATCCATTACGAGGTATCCTTAGCTTAAGCAATTACATAGCGTCACAGCATACTGCCTTTGAAGTGATTGGAAAACATTGGTTTTTTGTTCAAGGGTTTTGAGGTTTGTACCTACTTTATGCTGAGAAACTGTTTGTGCGTTAAATGGCATAATTTTGATTCTTGTTTTAAGTAAGGTTTATGAAAGAAAAACTAATTACACTAATGTTTTTGTGTTTTGGTTACGCAGTGTTTTCTCAAAATTTAGATTTTGAATGGGCAGCTCAAATGGGAGGCTTATCTGAGGATATAAGCTATTCAATAGCTGTAGACGATAGCGGAAACGTATATACTACTGGTAAATTCTACGGAACAGTCGATTTTGATCCCGGAGCTGGAGTATCGAATTTAACCCCAGTTGGTAACTTTGATGTATTTATTCAAAAGTTGGATTCCAACGGTGGGTTAATATGGGCCAAATCAATTGGAGGAAGATCTGATGATGAAGGGCGTTCGATTAAAATCGATAAAAATGGGTTTTTATATTTAACTGGTTATTTCTCTCAGAAAGCAGATTTAGACCCGGGATCTGGAACAATTGATAGTACTGCTGCAGGTTGGCAAGATGTTTTTGTAGAAAAATTGGATGTAAACGGCGATTTAATTTGGGTAAAAACTTTCGGTGGTATTTCTAGTGTAATTGCAGAATCAGTTACTATAGATGATAGCGGTAATGTCTATACATGTGGACATTTTCAAGGAAGGGCTGATTTTCATCCAGGATTGGGAGTTTTCAATCTTACCTCAACTAATTTAAATGATGTTTTCATTCAAAAACTCGATGCAAATGGAAATTTTGTTTGGGCGAAAAGCCTTGCTGGAGGAAATGCATTCGGTAACTCAATTAGTACCGACACATCGGGAAACGTATACACCACTGGATTTTTTAGAGGTACTGTTGATTTTAACACGGGAAGTGGAGTTAGTGCTAAAACCGCAGGTGGATCCAACGATATTTATGTGCATAAACTTGATAGAAATGGCGTTTTTCAATGGGCGGCTGTAATGGGTGGATCCATGATTGGAAACGGCCGATCTATTGCGGTTGATCAAGGCGGGTATGTTTATTCAACGGGTTCTTTTTCTGGAACGGTAGATTTCGACCCTGGGACTGGAACAGAAAATTTGAATTCAGCTGGTAGCTCCGATATCTATATTCAAAAACTAAACCCAAATGGAAACTTAGTTTGGGCAAAAAAAATTGGTGGTTCTGGCGGAGATGCAGGACATTCCATTTCTACAGATAAAAATGGAAACATATATTTAAGTGGTTTTTTTACAGGTTCGGTAGATTTTGATCCAAATAGAGGTATTCATAGATTGACTGCAAACGCCAGTGCAGATTTGTTTATTCTAAAACTTGATTCGAGTGGAAATTTAAATTGGGCCTTAGGTTTTGGAGGGGCTGGTCACGACTGGGGACGCTCTATTGTTCCAGATAATCTTGGAAATGTATATACTACCGGTGAGTTCCTTTCTACCGTCGATTTTGACCCAGATACCGGAGCAGTAAATTTGATTTCAAATGGAAACAAGGATATTTACATTCAAAAATTGAGGGAATGCGAGAGCTATAGTTCCCAAATAATAGTTGCTTGCGATAGTTTTATGTGGAATGCGGATAATAAAAATTACACAAGCAGCGGAACATACGTCGCTACTTTAAAGAATAGCACCAATTGCGATTCAGTCGTTACGCTACATCTCACTATCAACAAAAGCACCACCGATACTACAAAAATTAGTACTTGTGGCAGTTATACTTGGCCATTAAACTCTAGAAACTACACAACAACTGGCGTTTATGTAGACACGCTCAAAAATGCAATGGGTTGCGATTCATTAAAAACACTTTTACTTACGATTAATAACAATGGTTCAAGGTTAACCACCTCTTCTTGTAATAGTTATGTTTGGAACGCAAACGGTAAATCCTATTTTACCAGTGGTTCTTATCGAGATACTTTAACAAACTCAAACGGTTGCGATTCTGTTGTCGAATTGAATTTGACTATTAACCAAAGCAGCGCAGCAATCGACCAGAAAATTGCCTGCGATTCCTACCAATGGATTGATGGGAAGGTGTACAGAACTTCAAATTCTACCGCAACACACACCTTAGTAAATAGTGTTGGATGTGACTCAATTGTTACGCTTAATTTAACCATAAAGGAGAGCAGTTCTGCTATAGACACTCAAAGAGCATGTAACTCCTTTACTTGGCTAGATGGTAACACTTATACAGCATCAAATAATACAGCAACTTATACAATAACCAATAGGGCAGGTTGCGATTCTATTATAACGTTAAATTTAACCATAAATAAAGTGAATGCAGCTATAGCCAAGTCAGAAAATATGCTGCAAGTTGTTGAAGTTGGAGACGGTTACCAATGGCTAAATTGTCCAGAAATGAGTGTTATTAATGGCGAAGTCGGTGCTTCATTCTCTGTAACCGAGAATGGGGGGTATGCTGTCATTATTACCAAAAATGGCTGTGTTGATACTTCTGATTGTATTGATATTACAGGTATCGGAATTCTTGAAAATGATTTTGGTGATGGTTTTTTAGTTTTTCCAAACCCTACTAATGGTAACTTTTCCATCGATTTAGGAGCCCAATTTCTAAACACAAGCATTTCAATTTCAAATTTATCGGGAAAACAGGTGTATCTTTTTAATTACAAGCAAACTCAAACGGTTGATATAGAATTGAATGAGCCTTCAGGAGTTTATTTTATATCCGTTGAATCCAGTAATGGCTATTCAGGTAGAATGAATAAGAAAGCTGTAATTCGTTTGGTTAAGCAGTAAGTCGTTTTTTCTTGTTTAAATCAACTATTTATAGACCTTATAATTGTTTTTAGGTTTAACCTATGGGCTTTTTAAATCTAGCAAGCTTCGTATAAAAAATGCCCCAACTCCGCAAAGGAACTGGGGCATTATAATAAAAAAAGAGTAGGGTAGTGCTTAGCTCGTTTTTGGGGCTCTAAGCATTTGCATTTCGTGCATTACAATTTCGGTTACGTATTGTTTGTTGCCTTGCTTGTCCTCGTAGTTGCGGTGGTTGAGTTTGCCCTCAAGGCAAAGTTCGCTGCCTTTTTTGAGGTAGTTGTCTACCAATTCGGCCAGTTTACCCCAGGCAACTACATTGTGCCATTGGGTTTGCTCGGTGGTATTTCCTTTTTTGTCTTTGATACGTTCGCTGGTGGCTACGCTTAATCGTGCCATTTTAGTATCGTTATCAAAGGTTTTTAATTCTGGATCATTTCCTAATCTTCCAATTAACTGTACGCGGTTCTTCATGCTTTTCATAACTAATAAAATTTAAATGTTTAACTCATAAGATGTCAGTTGAGTAATCGCGATTTCAAATTGACAGGACAAATGTGTGGCGACAAAAAAGCACTACCCGTTGTTTAAGAGTTTAGAGTCGTAAGGAAGTGTTTGTAAGCGTATAAAAACGAATAAAGTTACAGCAATCTGCGAGCTAAAATGTTCGCTTATCCAGTGATTATCGAGGGATTATGCTTAGCTTTGGTGTTACATAAAACGAGTTATGTGCAATTAACACAATGGAAAAAACACTAAGAACAGCATTAAAACCATTATACTCTAAAATGCTAAATAGTATTTCCTTAGAAGAGGACTTATACTCATTTTGTGTTCAATGGGGGAAAGATTTTCCAACCGAAAAGTACAAGGGAATTGCATTTGTCGGAAAAGCAACTAATGGTTGGATTACACCCTCCTCTGACGTTGAAATCTTATTCGGAGATACAAAAGACAAAATCTTTGCAAGAAATGACCAAATGGCATGGGTTTCCAATCTTGAATCTAATACTAACGGTTATAATACTCGAAAATCTGCTTTTTGGAGAGTTACTAAAGGAATTGCTAAGTCAATCAACAATTCCGAAAAATGGTATTTAGACATTGCTTGGAGTAATGTTTACAAGGTTAGTTTTCACAAAGGAAACCCTAGCCAAAATCTAAAAAATCAACAAAAGCAATTCTGTAAATCAATTTTGGAAAAAGAAGTAAAAATATTGTCGCCAGAATATGTGATTTTTCTTACTTCCGGATGGGAAAAAGTATTTTTAAAACACTTAAATGATGGAGTAATACCTTCACCAATAAAAACACAGAAATGGGGACACAGATATTATTCTAAACTTTATTCTATTGGTAAAACTAAATATATAACAAGCTTTCATCCTCAGGGAAAAAAAGAATCAGAACATATTAACGCAATAATTCAGCTGATTACATAGCGAAAAACTAAAATGATATCTTGTTCCTGAGGTATCACACAATATTCCTAAATTAAAATCTACACTATGAAAAACTTCTATCCTCTATCTCTTATCGTTCTTTTTATTTCATGTTCAGGCAACCAAATGAAAGGTCAACAAGAACAAGCAAAAGAGGCTAACTCAATTAATCTAGCTCCATTAATTACAAATAAATGTTGGGTTCCAATCGACCAAAACTTAAGTCAGAGAGTACAATCTCTTTACTTTGACTCAAGGACTAATCGAGTTTATGATGAATGCTTAAAAGGTTCGAATGTATTGGAACCAGAAAACTTTGAGGGCAATTTTAAAATTCAGGACTCAACTATTCACTTTGACTATCCTATCTCAGGAAAATTTCAGGGAAAAGTTCTTTATGTTGATGAAGACTCATTAAGTATTCTACAAAACGAGACGATAATTAACGCTACCATAGCAGACGATTCTGATTATTTGCTTGGAACTTGGCTTGATGTAAACAATTATTCTAAATTCGACATTATTGAGAATGCAGATCAAAAACTATTAGGAAAGTTTGGGACAAAAGAACTTCCGATACTAATTAAAAATGAAACGATTCAATTCGGTTCTAAAACTCCCTCCGAATATTTTATTTCAAATAATAAACAGTATTTAACCTTGCAAAGAGAAATGGAAGGTGCTTCATTTGTTCGGGAAAGCTTCATTAAGAGTTTAGCATATAAGTTAGAAGGAGAATGGAAAACTAAATCCAAAGATGCCCGTATTTTATTTCAAAGCGATGAAAGGGATTATCTGTTTATTAAATATGCTAATGACCCAATTACACACTGCCAAGTTACGGACACTACCATTATAACTGATTTTTATTCTTTCAAATATGGTTTGAAAGAGGGTGATAATGGTCAAGAATTGCACTTAGTGTTGGAGAATGGTCAAAAAGCTTTGTACACGAAGAAAGAGGGTACTTCCTCGAAACAACCCGAAATTGAATTAACTGATGAATTATACACTAAAAAATACTGTTTTATAAAAAATATAGATGACCAAGATGGCACATACATTTTGGGACTTGATTTTATTCAGTGGATAGAAGGTGCTGATACTCCTAGCGGTATTGATATAAAAAATGAAAACCCAAAAATTAGACACTTCAAAATTGACGAAGGCACAAAATTGAAAGCCTATATAAAAGGTGGAATTGTAGAAGATTTGGAATTTAGTGCTGAAAAACTAGTCCGTAATATTTCACAGTACAAAAAAAGAGTTTGGATAGTGGATACTAAAGACGGGCAAATTACATTTCTTCGGCAACAATACTTACCATAATAAAAGCACATAACAGCACCCAAATGAGTAATAGGCCGAGCTGTATAAATTTGACAGCAATGAAATTTAATTACCAGTTCCCGAGACCCAAAGAGTCTGCTACGAAAGGCCTACTACTCATGGCTGCGGGGCGTTATACGCTATTTACCAATGATTAAAATCGGCTACAAAACGATTATCGGAATCGTACTCATAATCTTTGCAGTTCTCAGCGGGTTGAGAGGGTATCAATTATCCACTGTTATTACGTTCTCTGAGATTCATACTCAAATAGACGAAAACGCACTAGAACTTGAGGGTAAAAACCTAAGTCCTGAAATGAAGGAATTTGTAATTAAGGCTAAAAAGGGTTTGGAAAAAACAAATTATTTAACTGATTACTCTAAAAAGTGGATTCAGAATCATTCTTACGTTCAGTTCTTCCTTTCCCTGTGTCTTCTAATTTCAGGAATTTTATTCTTAATTCCACATGAGCTTGCTAAGATTGTTGCATTTATTTCACTTGCTGGAAGTATTGTCACAAACTTCAGTCTTCCTTTAATTCTAGTTCGAGACGGTGAATTTGTTAATCAAGCACTCTTGAAACAACATGGAAATATCAATTTCTTTGGATTATTTCTAGACGTCGTTTTTCTTGTTGCGATAATCCTTTTAATGAACAAACAAGTAACTGAGAGTAACAACAGCGTATAACAG
>CBFIBQ010000025.1:44644-48961 GCA_965660875.1 Salibacteraceae bacterium
CCTTTCTGGATGACGAGAACCTACGGTCCAGCAGCACACATAAGCTTTTCACCGCACTTGCCTTAGCGGCGGGGCGTTATAGTACATTTCTAACAAGAAAAACAACGCATAATTATAAAATCAATTAGACCTCTAATTCCATTCTTTGTAACCTCTTTTGCCACGGTGATAACTGTGCTGATTACTCTTTTGACGCCAAGCTACTTGAATGCAAACGGTGAAACAGTTTCATATGTAGTTAATAACGAAACAATTATTGCAGCTTGTGCATTGGGAATCGTGGGTCTAATTGCAGCTTTTAAATCTGATTACTGGAAACACGTTTTCTTGATAATAATTCTAATTTCTTGGACTGGATTAATACAATTTGTTCCCTTTGGTTTTAGAATTTCGATTGGATTCGTTGCATTGGATTTTATCGCTTTAGCACTACTCTTTTTACACTTGATGTTTAACCCAGAACTATTTGATGAAATCAAATCTTTCATTCCTAAAGGAAGTAACACTCCTAAAGATGGGCAAGTTATTGAGTTAAGTGAAGAACGTGTGTCCCACTTTGAGAAAAACTTTAAAGCAAAAAGCGAATCCGAACTTGTAAGAATCGTTGAAGAAAATGACCGTGTTCCTGAAGCTGTGGAAGCTGCAAAAAGACTATTGAAGAATAACAACGTACTATAACAACAGCCAAAAGGCAAATGCTAGCGATAGTGTAAATTTGAAACGAAATGCCTCGAACAAACGATAGAAATAACCCGAAGTTTCACCATTCTGCAATTTTGGCGGTTGGTTGCCCTCGCGCTCAATCTAACCGCAATAGCCATGAATATTTTGGCCAGCGCACCCAAAATTGCTACCCCGCACTTACCTTGGCTGTGGGGCGTTAGGCAATATTCCCCTGAATGAAAATAACTCTCCAAATATTCTTCTTTCAATTAATAATTATCTCTGCTTTCGGCCAAAGCTTGTACGAAAAAAACAACGAGGTAATTGACTTACCTAAACGATCAACGATTACGAACATAAAAACCCAATATTCATACAAGG
This sequence comes from Salibacteraceae bacterium, assembly GCA_965660875.1. Classification (GTDB taxonomy): domain Bacteria; phylum Bacteroidota; class Bacteroidia; order Flavobacteriales_G; family Salibacteraceae; genus UBA6770. Next base: position 45,689 of record CBFIBQ010000025.1, read on the forward strand.
TTAAAAAGGGTGATACTTCTTTGGTGTTGATTAGAAATTACTCGAAATTGGGATTTATTGTTTTGGAAAGGCGAATTAATTTGTACGAAACTGGAATTGATACATCAGATTATATAGCAAAGTACGATGGGAATAAAATACTTACAGAAAATGGTCCAAATAATCGTTACAGGTTTAAATACGATTACAAAAATGGAGTGATTTCAAAAATTGTGAAATGGGACTGGAATAATGATTCAGTAGTCAAATCCTTTACATACTTAAACGGGAATGTTTCTGAAGTTCAGGTTCTGTCTAATGGAAACACAAATACCATTAAATTTGAATATGATAAGAACCAAAACCTCATTTCAAAAAGTTCTGGTGACGAAACTTATTACAAATACGTATATGACTCACTTGGGAACCTTATCCAAGAAATAAATACTGATTCCGAATATGGGTTTATTGAGAGGGTGAATGAATACAATAAAAATAGTCTCATAATAAAAAGCACTGGCTTTTACGGTCACAATCTAATTCTTGATATTCGTAAGTATCAATATAATTCAAGAAACGAATTAACTGAGTGGGTTCACATAAATGGCAAAAGGTCTATTTGGAAAATAGTAAAATATCACCCCGTTTCAGATGGTGAATTACGAGAAATATTCTACAAAAGACAGAAAAAGAAACCCGATGAAATTTTCTTTGACAAGTACATTTATTGGGAATGAAACATTGCCTAACAGTGGCCATAAGGCAAATAGGGCGTTTGTACTAAATTTGAAACGATAGATATTTATGAACCGAAAGTCAAAATTCCAAAGTCTCTGCATGGTCGGCAAATTTTCCCAGCCCGCTCAATCAGTACGCGGTGTTTTTTTGGCTTACACACAATTTGCCTCCTCGGCCCTACTTGCCTTGGCCACGGGGCGTTAGCCTTCATAAACCATGAAATGTAAATTATGCCTTGAAGAAAAGAAACTGCTGAAAAAGAGTCACATAATTCCTGACTTTATGTACAAGGAAATTTTTGACGAAAAGCATTTCATGCACAAGGTTAATCTTGAATCGATGGAAGTAATTCAGAAAAAACCTTCTGGTTACTACGACAAAAACATATTGTGCCATGATTGTGATAATGAAATAATAAGTGGATACGAGTCATATGGAAGCAAAGCTTTATATGGAGGAAAACTTCCTAAAAACATTGCACCTATATTCGAATATGGAAAGCTTCCAGACCAAGTAAATGTTAAGAACATTGACTACCGTAGTTTCAAACTTTTTCTTCTGTCTATAATTTGGAGAGCGCATATCTCCAAGCAAGATTTTTTCGAAAAAGTGAATCTTGGTCCCTATGCTGAGCAGTTGAGGCAAATGATTCTAACCGGTGACGCCGGAGAAGAAGATGAATTTGAAACATGTATTATTTCTTATCAAAACCCCGAATTGCCTTTAAGAGCATTAACTCCTATCAGAAAGTTTAAAATTGAGGCGAACACCTGCTACATGCTACATGTGGGGAGACTTAGCTACTATTTTAATATTTCTAAACATAACAAGCTTGTGTTGTTTGAACATGGATATTTGAAAAAAGACAATACCTCTGTTTTCTATTTCCCAAAAGGAAAAAAAGCGAATGAATTTTTTAAACTCACAACAGGCATACATGCAGAATTATAATTACGAAAGGCTAACAGTGGCCAAAAGGCAAATAGGGCGTTTGTGCTAAATTTGAAACGATAGATATTTATGAACCGAAAGTCAAAATTCCAAAGTCTCTGCATGGTCGGCAAATTTTCCCCGCCCGCACAATCAGTACACGGTGTTTTTTTGGCCTTCACACAATTTACCTCCTCAGCCTTACTTACCTTGGCCACGGGGCGTTAGGCAATATATCAACATGAACCAATTGGAAGGAAACACCAAGAAGAAAGAATCAATTGCAATAAGAATTGTTGCTCCATATTTGGATATTGCAAGATTTGACAATAGTCTCTTGACGGTTCCAATGCTGCCAGACCAATTAGGCCGCCTTCATTCGATGATGTTAGGCAAGCTTTCAATAAAAATTCTATATTCTTACATGGCCTTGGACACTTTCATTAACACTTACCTTCACATGGCTTGGAATTGGTCGAAAAGATTCTATGAAATAGATAAACCCGATGTAGAAAAGCACACAAATGGAACCCTCATGCCGAAGTGGACTTCAGATGAGCCTTCACTAAGAAAGTATTATGAAAAATATGTAACTCAGTATGAATCTTTCGAGGATTATACTCGAAGGGGAGAAACCAATTTAATACACAGGTTAAAAAGAGTTTGCAAGGTATTTGGAATCAAACCATACGGAGAATTAAATGGTGAAAATTTAGCTAAAATTAAACGACTTCGCTCTGAACAAAGACACTTCTTGGTTCACTTAGACCATTCAAATTTCGGAGAAGGAATAAAAAATATTATGAGTAATAAAGATGTTATTGATGCTCCAGAAATTGTTATACACTTTATGAAATATTTTCTCAACGAAAGAGGTGTTCCAATTCCAGATTACATGAATCATAAAACCCTTTTGGACATTAAAGACTTTGGTGTTTATTTCGTAAAGGAGGACAAGTCTAAATAATACATTGCCTAACAGTGGCCAAAAGGCAAATAGGGCATTTGTGCTAAATTTGAAACGATAGATATTTATGAACCGAATGTCAAAATTCCAAAGTCTCTGCATAGTCGGCAAATTTTCCCCGCCCGCTCAATCAGTACGCGGTGTTTTTTTGGCCTTCACACAATTTGCCTCCTCAGCCCTACTTTCCTTGGCCACGGGGCGTTAGGCAACATTTCAAGCGATGAAAAAAGCAATATTTAATTGGATTGAAGAAATTTCACGAAACCAGAGATTACCTCAAAACATTGCTGCATTAAATTTTGGGCTGATTGAATCCAATGAGGGTCTTCAAGTCTACCTTACAGGCTCATTTGAGTACGACGAAGAAGATGACGATTGGGCGTGTAATGAAGATTATATAGCTGACCCTAAGTATTTGAATTTATTTGTCAATAACACGGACTGGCAGAAAAATCTAGACCTGATATGTGGTTATATTGAAGAATTTTTGAACTCTGAATATTATCATAATTCTATTCTGCGAAACGCACCAAATATCACAGTGGGTTTTGATGATGGAGAACTGAATAAAATAACGTTGCCTAACATGTACTGTGTTAAAAAACAAGCTAAATTTTAATTATTTCATTCTGATAATTTTGACTGAATGGAACGCCACT
>CBFIBQ010000026.1:0-48490 GCA_965660875.1 Salibacteraceae bacterium
CTCTTACCATTCCGAACAGAGTAGTTAAGCCCAATTGCGCCGATGGTACTGCCCTACCAGGCGGGAGAGTAGGTCGTCGCCGGTTTTCTTAAAAAGCCCTTCATAGTAATATGAGGGGCTTTTTTTTGATACATACTTTATAGATACGAAGCGTGGATATTGTCTTTTTTTAATAAGCTTCTTTGTTATCTGGGATGATTTAAATTTTGGGTAAACACAATCGTTGATTTAATTACACCTCTATTCTGCAAAAATAAAGACGAGCAAGTATTATTAGCGGACTGTTATGCTAACGGTATAATGTCAATTGCTTATGTAGTAAATTGGAATTGAAGTCACGTACTCAGAATCAATTTTTAGCATTTAATTTTGAGTGCTATATGAGTTTATTCCACAACGATAGGATACTTAAAGACCCGTTGGTTTTCGTGAATTTTTATCCAATAAGTCCCGCTAGGTAATTCAGCTACATCTAGTTCATTGTTTTTAAACTCTCCAACAACTGCCCCTTGCAAGTTTAACAAGAAAGCACTGATGCTCTTACTTGATTTTATGTAGATTCTGTCCTGAGTTGGATTTGGATAAGGAGTAAGGTCCATAGACTGTGTATCATGTATGGTCGTATTAGTGTTATTTGAGGAGGTGTCATCTTCAGTATTAACACTATCGTATTCAATTACGAAGTAAATTTCACTAGTACCGATAATATCGTTCCACTCTCCAGGTGAACCTAACAGCGTGGTGCCAGTTGGCCAACCAGTTAGCCCAATTGCACCGTGATCTTGGCCAGTACCAAAGTTGTCGGGTTCATTGATACTCGACTTTACCTTACCGCCCCAATTGTGAAAAGCACCATTATTGGATGTGCCAGAACCTGATCCAGTCCAAAATTTTGACCCTGTGCCATTATCCGTTGTGTCCCACAACCAGTCTCCTTCAGCACCTTTATCTGTCGCACCGATCCAAACATAAGCTATCCCACCTCCATTGGTGATTCGCTTGTAACTTGTTGATATACCGGCTCCATTTACTATTTCGTCAAACACTTTGATTTGTTCTAAAGAGTCATTAATTTTTACTAAGTAACCACCCCGTTCAACGGCACATGACGCAGCATTCTCCCAAGACTTTTCTTCTTGAACTACCTCATATTTTTTACCTAAATACTCAAAAGAATATATGTTGTTTGAATCTGCACATTGTCCGTATACTGCGGTAAATGCAACAATTAAAAGAATAGTAGCTATAAACTTCATAATTTGAATGTTAAGTTTCCACCAAATTAACCAGTCAAAGTAGCCTTTTGCCATGAATTCAAGGAAAGAAATAACCAATGAAAAGTTTATAACCTAGAATTAGAATGCGCAGTTTTTAGAAGTAGCTGTATTCGTATTGAATGATTTTAATGCTTCTGGCTGATTCATCTTTGCTCAGCTGTGCACTTAACAATAATGTTTGAGGATTGTACAGGAATTCTTGTGTATAGCTTAATTTTCCGTTTGTATAAATCTTGCTTTGGTTTAAATTTCCATATTCATCGTAATCATAAGTATGCGTAAGGGTTCTTTGAACGCCTAGATTTGAATAATCAATAATCTTTTTTAATCGACCTTCGGGGTCATATTTATAAGTAATTAGATTCCTTTTTTTAGTAAGGAAATACTCGGTGTTTTCTGATTGTTTTTGTCCTAGCGCATTGTACATTATTACTCTCTCTTTGTATGGTCTATCTGCTGAATTATAATAGATCACCTTTTCAGTGGAGTCATTAAGATTTTTCCATTCAAATCGCTCCTTTTTTACAATGGTTTCAGACCCTTTGTCAAATCCGAATTTGTAAGGATTGTTATTTGCTCCTCTAACCACTGACTCTGAGATAATTTGATTGTCTTGGTTGTAACTGTACTTCACCGCATCGTATGCTTTTACGTAGAAATTAGCTTTTTGAATTAGTTGATTGTTTTGACTGTAGCTAAATGCACTTTGAGTAGTATCAATTCTACCACCTCTTAAAGACATTGTGTTAACGCGTTCTGTTAAGCGTCCTTTTCTATCAAAGGAGTATTGCACAACTAATCCTTTACTTAGTATTGGCTGCATGTCTTTTTTAACTGAAACTTTACCAGTAATAGTTTTTATGCTGTTGTCGCGAATAAAACGCTGATTAAATTGACAATCGTTATTATACAGTTCCCCTTGATATACGTCTAAAATCTGCGCATGGGAAAATACGGTGATCAAGCAGGTAAAACCTAGGAAAACATGTTTCATAAAAGTATACGCTATTTGATTTGTTTTAAAGCTTCACCCACTATCGTTGTAGGAAGTTGGCAGGCTTTATTGACACAGACATAGATATACGTCTCCCCTTCAACATACTTATTTTCTAATAATGGTAATTCACTGGGTATTATGGAGCCAATTAGCAGTTTGTTGGCTATGTAAGAAGTATTGAGCTCTGAGGCCTTATCGTTTAAACCGTTCCCAACAATAGCTATTTCGTAATAAGGAAAAACCTTATTAAGGTAGAGTTGCCCCCAATTCGAATACCCCGCGCCATAATTTGATATGTGTGGTTGAATATTGTTGAGCATTGTTTTAGCCATGTCTGTGTATGATTGATTGTCGAATAACAGACCTAGGTTATTTAATGATTTAGCCATACTTGAGTTAGATGCGGGTATAACATTATCGTTTAGCTCCATTTTTCTAGCAACTAATCCCTTTGCACCTTTCTCAGTAAAGTAAAACATGCCTCGTTCTGAATCATAGAAATTTTCAATTGAATAATCCATCAGACTTTGTGCTCTTTCTAACCATATCTCATCAAAATTTGCTTGATAAATGTCGATATAGGACTCAATTACAAAGCAATAGTCTTCTAAAAATCCATCCAACTTTGAGCTTCCTTCTTTGTAGCTATGCAACAGTGTACCTTCTTCGGTGGTTTGAGTATTAACTATAAACTCGGCATTTTTTAAGGCGGCATCAAGGAAGCGTTGCTCATTAAATACTTGGTAGGCTTTTATTAATCCCGAGATCATCAGTGCATTCCAAGAAGTTAAAGTTTTGTCATCTAAACCCGGCCGAATTCTTTTCTCACGATTGATTAAAAGTTTTTGGTTAACTGCCTGTATTTTATCTTCTAACTCATCAACTGAAATATTTAGCTTTTCAGCTACTTCTTCGTTTGATTGTTCACGGAGCAATATGTTGTTGCCATGCTCCCAAAGTGCTTTTTTGCCTATGTTGTAGTATACCTTGACAATATCAAACTCCTCGGCAGTCAAGACCGTTTTTAATTCATCTTCTGTCCAAACGTAAAACTTACCTTCTTCACCTTCACTATCGGCATCCAATGCCGAATAAAAGGCTCCATTTTTTGCGGTCATCTCTCTTTGAATAAACTCAAAGGTTTGATAGACAACATTTTTATATAAATCAGAACCATAATATTGATACGCCTCGCTGTACAAACTCAGTAACTGAGCATTATCGTAGAGCATTTTTTCAAAATGTGGAACCTTCCAAAGCACATCGGTAGAGTAGCGAGCAAAACCGCCCCCAATTTGGTCGTAAATTCCTCCAAGAGCCATTTTGTCCAAGGTGAGACGCACGTGGTCTAAAACCTCTTCGTCATTTTTTAGAACCCCGTAGCGCAATAAAAATTGATAGTTATTTGGAATAGGAAACTTAGGTGCTCTGTTGGGGCCACCCTCTTTATTATCGAAAGAGGACTTCCATTTATCGACCATTTTTATCAGTGTATCTTTGTGGAATGTAGGTGGTGTATTGTTTACTGGTAAAACATCAGAATTCTTAATTCCTTCGGTTAGGTTTTGAGCGTATTCATAGATTTTCTCTCTATCCTTTCTGTAATCTTTTGCTAAACTCTCCAATACATTGACCCACTGTTTTTTAGTAAAATAAGTTCCGCCATATACCGGACGACCATCAGGAAGAGCAAAGCAATTTAAAGGCCACCCACCTTGCTGAGTTATTAATTGAACGGCATTCATATAAATTTGATCAATATCAGGACGCTCCTCTCGGTCTACCTTTATGCACACAAAGTTCTCGTTCATTATTTCTGCAACATCAGAATCCTCAAAGGATTCACGTTCCATTACATGACACCAATGACATGCAGAGTAGCCGATACTCACTAGTATCAATTTATCTTCGGCTTGGGCTTTTTTTAATGCTTCATCCCCCCAAGGGTACCAATTTACTGGATTATGTGCATGTTGTAAAAGGTAAGGGCTGGTTTCGTTTATCAGCGAATTGGTGTGTTTATGATTTGATAGTTCGTGCATATCAGTTCCTTTTGTATCGGCGTTTTGGCAACTTTGAACAGCAGATAGAATTATTGAAAAGATTAGGAAAATTCTCATGTGCCTATTTTGTACAAAAATAAATTGCGAATCGATCTAAAAAGACATAGGTGTGCTTACTTATTACAGAATAGTGTTAAGAAAACGTCTTGAATTTACAAGGAAATACTTTCAGAGACATCAACTTTTACTGTCTTAGAAATTCCTTTGGCTTTTCCAGTCACCTCGCCTTCTAAAGCCATTTTTATTTGTCCACCAGACATGAGCAATAATACGCCCAAGTCAATGTTGCCGTCAGGTGGTATTGAAATGTACACTTTCGCTTGGTACGATTGCTCTTTTGACTTCTCCAAGGTAACCGGTTCACTCAGTTTTGCTTTACCTATTTCTTTTCCGTTAATGGAGAATGTTAAGTCTTTTGCTTCCACCTTAATTTTATAGTTGTTAGGATTATCAATTTTCAACCATATATCGGCATCGATACCCTTACCCGTAATTTTGTTAATGGATACGTTTTCTAGTTCAAGTAATCGCACATCGTCGTAGTTTACACAACTAGAGAGGCACAAAAAAATTAACGCAGCTGTAATAATTCGAATCATACAATAGGAAATTTTGCGAAAAATGTAGACCCCTTATTGGGTTTGGACTCTACGTAAAGGTCGCCATTCATCAATTCCGCAAGTTGTTTAGCAATAAATAGACCAAGTCCAGTTCCCTTGGTATTTCTAGTTTCTTCATTTTGTACTCTATAAAATCGATTAAAGATCTTATTTTGATGTTCTGGATTTATTCCAATTCCTTTATCTTTTACAGATACAATTGCATGATTGTCTAAACGCTCTAAGCCAATTTCAACCTGAGCATCTTCAGTGCTGTATTTTATAGCGTTTTCTATTAGGTTTTGCATAATTGACTCCATTAAAACAGTATCGATATTGGCAAAAACTTGACCAGTAGTTTTTTCTTGAAATGCAATATTTGCTTCACCTCCGTATGTATCAATAAGTCGCTGTAAAAATAGGCTTAAGTCCGTTTTTTGCTTATTTGTTTCCAGCACATTTTCGTCCAACCTTGTTGATGTGAGTATGTTTTCAACTAAATTTTTTAGCCTACCGTTTTGTTCCAAGGCGTTTTGAAGGAGCTGTCTTTTTTTATCTTCCGAAATGTTACGATTAATTGCTGTTTCTAAGTTTAGTTGCACACCAGCTAATGGAGAGTTCAACTCGTGCGTTACAGAAAGTAAAAAGTTCCTTTGAAGTTTTGCAGCTTCAATTTCCCTTCTGAGCGCTTTCTTAACTTGATAAAACCCTAATGCAAGCAGCAGAATAAACACACTACCTTCGCCAACAATCATAGCAATTTTGCGATTCAAAAAATCATCGCCAATTTTTGTTTCCGGGTTATTTGAGGATTCCAAAACCTGCATTTGGAAGTTTAAATCTATCAACATCCAAGCCCACCATAAAAATTGTAAAAGGATGTAAACCCCTAATAAATAAATCCAAAAACTTGTATTTCTAGTTTTAAACATGGGTCGTAAGTAGTGTATAAATAAATGAAGTACGCATAGTTAAAAATAACACTACACTTTTTTTTAGCTAAAATTCGCTATACATGAGTTCATTTATAATGAATAGTTCAACAGGCACGAAGATGAATAAATCTATTTTATTGATTAATTAAGGAATCAACAAATATTCCTTTTTTTGTTCTTCTATAATTGCTGAAACTGCTAAAAAAGTCATATTTTTAATTCAAATTTTTAAAAATGAATCTATCTATACAAAGTAAAGAGATAACTCAACCACTCAACCACTCAACCACTCAACCACTCAACCACTCAACCACTCAACCACTCAAGTTGGTACAGTAATTCTATTCCTGCTTTGCTTTAGCATTGTTTTGCCGGCTCAACTAGATACAACCAAATTTTATAAAGGTGTTGTAACCGTGATGGTCAAAGATTCCAATTTAATTCAAGAATTTGAAGAAGGAATCGCGGACTCTAGTTTTACTTCTTTATTAAACAGCTATGGCGTTAGTGCAAGTGATATTGTTCAAACAATGTGGTTTGCAAAGTCGGAATCGCTAAGAAGAGTTTTTGAGTTTCATACATCTGGTGATGCGTTGGCTTTGAAGGATGGATTAACTGAACTGTCAAATTCTGAGTTACTTTTTGATGATATACTACTCAATCCAAAGGAAGTAAGTATGTACGACCCTGGTGATTATATGTGGACATCAACTAGTCAATATCTGTGGCATTTAAAGAAAATTGAGGCGGATAAGGCTTGGGATATAACTAAGGGCAGGGCAAATGTTCGGGTAGCTGTTGTTGATGACGGGCTTGATCAATTACATCCAGATTTAGGTCAAAAAGTATACCCTGTCAACGATTTTTTTAAGAATGGATCAATGGATCCCCATCGTGGCCATGGCACATCAGTGGCTTCCTTTTTGGCTGCTGAAACTGTAGATGCTGGGCAAAATGCAAATGGACAACTAGCATCAGTTGGCTATAACACGCACGTCATGTTTGCCCCATGGTCAACAGGAAGTCTTGCGGCATGTGTATATGCCAGCTCAGTAAAAATGGCAAAAATTATAAATGTGAGTTGGTTTCAATCTTCTACTGCTTCTAAAACGTATTTAGATGCCGAGAAGGAGATAAACGATAACGGCACATTAATAGTAAAAGCTGCTGGAAATGGAAATCATCATGCACAGGGTAACAAGCATTACCCATTTTCTGGAAAAGAAGATGATAGAACCCTTATAGTTTCAGGGACTGACAAGTATGATAAACATAAGATTACAGGAAACCCGTCTGCAACACAGTCCGATTATCCAGAAGTTGATTTATGCGCACCTAGCTATGGATTAATGGGTGCAGTAGCAACTAATGGTGGTGCGAGTACTTGGCCATATTATGGCTCTTTAAATGGAACTTCATTTGGGGCGCCAATTGTATCTGGAACGGCAGCATTAATGCTCTCAGTTAATAGTTGTCTTGCTAATTCTCAACTAAAGGACATTTTGAAAAATACGGTAGATCCAATTGCCGATGCAAATAATTTTAAAGGTGTAGTAGGTACTGGTAGGGTAAATGCTTATAAAGCTGTTAAGGTGGCACAGAAAGCATATACAACCACATTAGATTTATTTATTAAAGATGTAGATGATGATTTTGGAGACGAAATACATCCGTACAGTTACAAAAAGAGACGAGATTTAAGTCCTGATATTTGGATAAGAAACCAATCTGACGGATTCAATGTATTTGAAACACAATCCCCAGAATATAGCACTAATAAACCTGTTTATGTATACGTGAGAATACGAAATAAAAGTTGTGTTACTTCTACTGGCAATGAAAAGCTTAGCCTATACTGGACAAAAGCTTCATCTTGGACATCATGGCCAAATAACTGGAATGGGTCTAACCCGCTAATTGGTAATAAAGTAAAAACCGTTATGCTACCGAAAATAAAACCTGGTGAAGAGAAGGTAATTGAAATACCATGGCATGTTCCGAATCCTACAGTCTTAAAGAATTGGTCGACATGCTTGTTGGCGAGGATTGAAAACTCAAGTGCCGATGGAATAACTGCATACCCAGGTAGGCAAGACGATGATGTTTATTATAATAATAATGTAGCAATGAAGAATGTTGCCGTTGTTGATTTGATACCAAATGCGCCAATTACTGAGATACAATATGGTAGATATACTTTTATTGGCAACCCAGAGTCTGGTACGAAAAGAATTGATTTAGCATTTATTTCACCTCGGCTTGATAATGGAAATACTATAGTTGAGTCAGCTGAAGTATCTATTGAGTTTGATCAAGATGGTTGGAATTTCTTGAATGAAAAAATACAAAATACCAGCGGCATTGAAATAATTGAGGAAAGGCGTATATTGGTTTTAGAAGACAGTGTTGTAATTACAGATATCAATTTTGATGAACTGACTCAATTTCCAATTTTTATTAAGTTTAATTTTTTGACTGAGGAAAACACACTTGATGATGAGTATGAATTTGAATTACTCCAGTTCCCAACAAATGACTCTGCGGTATACGGTGGTGTAAAATACATAGTATGTAAAATTGGAACGAGAAATCTGTTTTTTGCCAATGCAGGTCAGGATAAATCCATTTTCCTAGGTGATAGTATTACACTCAGTGCAGCTGAAGTTAATGAGTCAGTAACGTATAACTGGTATTCCAATGCAACAGGTGAATTAATTAATTCAAATAAATCAATTGTAGTTCAGCCAAATTCAAAATCCAAGTATACTTTAGAAGTAATAGCAAATAGTGACGGTTACAAGGATTATGATACGGTTAATGTCGATGTGAGAACCTCCCAAATTGTCTCAGTATCACCAAATCCCACCTCCAATTCTATAACAGTTGATTATATAATACAAGGAGCAAATACGGCTGAACTAATGTTACTCAATAGTACTGGAACTTACTCTCAGGTTTATGGTTTGAGTCCTATTTCTAGTCAATATACGGTTGATGTAAGTGCTATACCTGCGGGAATTTACTCAATCGTTCTGCTTTGTGATTTGGTAGCAATAGATTCCAAACAATTTGTAAAGCAATAAGGATATTCATTCAATATTATAATAACTTTTTCAGTTTCACTAAGAAATCTAATCTTGATAGGCTCAGAACATGACGAAGATAATTTTTACAGCTTGTGCAACATTGCTAGTGTATACATACACAGCAATTGCCCAATGTACGGCAGATGCGGGTATTGATACCGTAATTTGTTTTGATTGGAATAAAAGTGATACTATTCGGTTAGGAGGGTGGCCGGCAGCAAAAGGTGGTATTCCAGCGTACCAGTACAGGTGGGAAACAAATTGGCAGCTGGGATCCTCTACCTATTATGCTTCAGATTTTTTAGATGACACCACTGTTGCGAACCCTACCCTTATTGACAAAGGTGAATTAAGGGTTCCATTCTATTTGACTGTTATCGACGGAAACTCCTCAACATGCAAAGACACTGTGAGTGTCTACTTCGCAAACTTTGCTATTAGTCCAGGATATATCATGCATAACATAAATGTTGGGGATTCCGTTTATCTCACTGGCGGGATTAATATTCTAGGGGGCATTCAACCCTATGATTACTTATGGAAACCGAATCACGGATTAACTGACTCGACTAGTAGTTCATTTTGGGCAAAACCAGATACTTCAGTTGCGTATTCTCTAACTCTAACTGATTTTTCAGGGTGTACGGTAACAGCTCCACCTGCCTATTTTATAAATGTAAACCCTGTAGGGGTAAGTTGGCAGAAAAATAAGATGAGTTCTATAGACGCGTATCCAAATCCTGCTGCCGATTTTATTACCCTTGATTTGGGTGTCGAATATTCAAATCAAAAACTGGTGCAAATAATAAACAATACCGGCAATGTTTGTATAGAAAAAAAGACCAGTAATGGCAGGCTTCTACTTAATTTACAGCCATTACCTAAGGGGTTGTATTTTTATAGAGTTTTATCAACTGGAAAGCAAATTAAGAAAGGTAAATTTATTATTAAGTAGGGCTGTTATTTGGAATAGACATACCACGAAGAGAACAAGTTTAAAAAAACGCCCCTTCATCAATTGTCATTAAAGTTTTTAGCTGAATATAATTATTATTAGAAGTAAAAGTTTTATGTTCAGCGTATCGAAGTTGTTAACCTCTAAGGTGTAAATCTATCAACATCCAAGCCCACCATAAAAATTGCAAAAGGATGTAAACCCCCAATAAATAAAGCCAAAAACTTGTATTTCTAGATTTCATTGACGTTTAAAAATAGTGTTTAATCTCAGGGTAATCTCTTTGTGAATAACAATATAACCCTTAACTTTTGGGAAAGTTTGAATTAACATTCATGTTGCTTTTTTGACACCTTAAATTAAGATATGCCCGTAAAAAAGAAAACAGCAAAACGTAAAATTTTTGTACTCGACACTTCAGTAATTCTATACGACCACAACGCTGTAAAATCATTTCAGGAGAATGATGTAGCCATACCTATAACCGTTTTGGAAGAGTTAGATAATTTCAAAAAAGGAAACGACACCAAAAATTTTGAAGCTCGTGAATTTATCCGGTTTTTAGATGGGTTGGCCGGAAAGGCAATTCTAAAAGATTGGATAAAATTAGATGGGCCAAAAAGTGGTAGGTTTCGAGTGGTAATGCACAACCTTGAACGAAGGATGGATGCCAATAAAATATTTTCAGATAAGAAAGCGGATCACAATATTCTAAACGCCGCAATAACCTTAGCTGAGGAAGAGAAAGATGCAGAAATACAGCTGGTAACTAAGGATATTAATTTGCGATTAAAGGCAAAAGCTGTTGGAGTGCAAGCCGCTGATTATGAAACAGGTAAAATCGAAGATATTGATAACCTTTATTTGGGTAAAACATTAGTGGAAAATGTGCCAGTAGCTTCTTTAGATAAACTATACAGCGAAGGGTCCATTCCATACCAAGAAGTGCTCACAAAACGACCGATAAACAATCATTACTTTATACTGAAAAATGGTAAAACATCTACATTGGCTTATTACAACCCAGAAAGCGAACACCTGACTCGGGTAGAAAAGCACAGCATGTATGGCATCAAACCTAGAAACGCTGAACAAACTTTTGCAATTGATGCCTTGAGTAATCCCGACATAAAGTTAGTGACGTTGCAAGGGGTTGCTGGAACTGGCAAAACTTTACTCGCCCTATCTTGCGCCATAGAGCAGGCAAGGAATTACAAACAATTGTTATTGGCAAGGCCCATAGTTCCACTTTCTAACAAGGATATTGGTTATTTGCCCGGCGATATAAAATCAAAGCTCAACCCATATATGGAACCCTTATGGGACAACCTCAAATTCATCAAAAATCAGTTTAAAGAAACGGAAAAGTCCTACAAGAAAATTGAGGATATGGTTGCCAAAGAAAAGTTGCTTGTTACGCCTTTGGCTTATATTCGAGGTAGAAGCTTATCGGATGTTTTCTTTATTGTTGATGAGGCACAAAACTTGACTCCGCATGAAGTAAAAACGATAATTACTCGTGCTGGTGAGAATACTAAAATTATTTTCACTGGAGACGTGCATCAAATTGACTCTCCTTACTTAGATGCGCAATCCAACGGCTTGAGTTATTTGATTGATCGTTTGAAAGGAAATCATTTATTTGCGCACATTACCCTTGAAAAAGGCGAACGATCGGAGTTAGCAAACTTAGCTAACGAATTGCTCTAACAATTCCTTTCCTTTGCCACCTTATGGCAAAACCAAATTTTGAGACGGTTGAACAGCAAATTGATTTCTTTTTTGGGAAGAATGAACTGGAAGACTGTGTTTCTGCTTTACAAAAAGGATTGGTTCAAATAAAAGAGCTGGAATCTGCTGGCCTGTCTCAGAATCAAGCATTTCCCTTACTTATTTGGTCGGTTATAGATCTATTGTCGCGATATCATTCTGGGCAACTGGAAAATCAAGGAAGCATGGTAAGGATTAAAAAATTTTTAAAAGCTTTTTTTAGACACAGTCGGGCAGATACTCAAACCATGCTACTTTTTAGAAACGCGGTAGCGCATTCTGTGTCTTTATTTGCATTCGATACAAGTGCTAAAAGAGAACTCCGTTTTCGTTTAAGTAATGAAGGTCCTTTGGTTTTGCAAGAAACATCTGTGCGGTTTGTGATCAATACAAATGAGCTATACTTCAGATTAATAGAATCTATAGAGGCCTATCAAAAAGAAATGCACACTTCAATTGAATTAAAAAAACGCTTTCAAAAGGTGTTTAAAAAACTAGGGTATATCCAAGAATGAATTATTTATCAATAGAATCAATATCTAAGCGTTTTGCGGATCGTGAAATATTAAGTGACCTAACTTTTGGAATGGCAGCAGGCGATAAGGTGGCTTTGGTGGCTCAGAATGGAACCGGAAAATCCACTTTAATGAAAATCATTGCTGGCCTTGAAGAGCCAGATGAAGGTCGAGTGGTATTTAGAAAAGGGATTAAAGTTCGATACTTGATGCAAGACCCTAAAATTAATCCTGAACTTACGATTTGGGATTCTGTTTTTGAAACCGATAATCCCATTTTATTGGCTATAAGCGAATACGAACGCTGCCTGGAGGTAGGAGAAACTGGTGAAGCTTTTCAGAAGGCCATGGATACCTTAGAGGAACTTAAGGGATGGGACCAAGAAGTTAAGGTCAAAAGCATTTTATCTGAACTGAATATTGACCACCTAGATGCTAAAGTGGGGTCATTATCTGGTGGGCAGCTCAAAAGGTTAGCCCTTGCAAAGGTGCTGATTGATGAACCCGATTTTTTAATGCTGGACGAGCCGACCAACCATCTAGACTTGGAAATGATTGAATGGTTAGAAAAGTTTTTGCGTACAGAAAACATCACCCTGCTGATGGTAACGCATGATCGTTATTTTTTGGAGAACGTATGCAATACTATTCTGGAATTAGATGATTTTGGACTATACAGTTATAAAGGCAATTACTCGTTTTTCTTAGAGCGCAGAGAAGAACGGAAGTCATCGGAGCAAGCAACCATTGAAAAGGCTAAAAATCTATTTAGAACCGAAATAGAATGGATGCGAAGACAACCCAAAGCGCGCACCACCAAAAGTAAAGCCCGTATCGATTCTTTTCACGATTTAAAACAAGTAGCTAAAAAACGTATTGAAAATAAAGAGGTAGAACTTGAAATAAACATGGCTCGAATGGGCAGTAAAATTCTCGAGTTTCACAATGTAGGAAAAGGGTTTGGAGATAAACAGTTATTTGAGGGCTTTAACTATAAGTTCAAGAGAGCTGAAAAGGTCGGTATTATTGGTCCAAACGGAACAGGTAAGTCCACTTTACTCAATATTATTAACGAAAAAATTGAACCAGATACCGGAAAGGTAGTACTGGGTGAGACCATTAAAATTGGCTACTTCAATCAAGAGGGCATGCGATTTAAACCCAACGACCGAGTTTTTGAAGTGGTGAAAAAAATAGCGGAATATATTCCGTTGGCCAAAGGAAAAAAACTCTCGGCATCGCAGTTGCTGGAGCGCTTTCTGTTTCCAAAAAACATGCACTATAACTTGGTGGATAAGCTAAGTGGTGGTGAGAAAAGAAGGCTTCATTTGCTTACAGTGCTTATGAAAAATCCCAATTTTTTAATCCTTGATGAGCCTACCAATGACTTGGATATAATGACCTTAAATATTTTGGAGGATTTTCTGTTGGATTTTCCAGGGTGTGTAATCATTGTGAGCCACGACCGCTATTTTATGGATAAACTGGTCGATCATTTGTTTGTGCTTGAAAAAGATAAGTTGAGTATAAAAGATTTTCCGGGTACCTACTCTCAATGGAGAGATTGGAAAAAAGCAGGTGGTGATAAGGCTGAGGAAATCGTTCCAGAAAAAAAAGAAGAACGAAAAGAAGAAAAGTCAATCGATAAATCAGGCGTTCGTGCCAATAAAATGTCTTTTAACGAAAAACGGGAGTTTGGGATTTTAGAAATTGACATTGAAAAACTAGAAAAACGAAAAGCCGAAATCAACAAACTATTCGAATCGGGAATTGAAGATTCTGACAAAATGATGAAACTCTCAGACGAACTCGGAAAAGTTATAGAAGACCTAGAAAAAATGTCTGATAGGTGGTTGGAGTTGAGTGAAAAGGAGGCTTAATCCTCAACCAACAAGGTGTGATTAATTCGTTTGAGCGTTTTGTCTAGTTTTTCGGCCGACTCACTTACATAGCGCACAAAGTTTTGGTGGTCCATGGGCTCGTGCTTTTCAAGCTCTAGCAAACTCAATATGTTTGACAAAGGACCGCGAACATCGTGCGAATTCATTTGAACATATTCCAATAGTTTTTCGTTTTTGCGGTTGAGCGCTTCATTCTGTTTTTCCAATTCATGTTGGTACTGCACCAGATCAGTCACCTCAAAATTCACTCCTTTTACTTCTACTATTTCTCCGTTCACTATCCATGGCCGTATGCGAGTAAAAAAGTATCTGTATTCCTTTTCTTTTGGATTCAATTTCATTCGGAAGTTAAGCTCGGCTATTTCTCCAGTTTTTCCAACGTTTTTTATCGCTTCCGCTATCAACTTTGAGTCTTCTTTTGGCATGTGTTTCATTACCCAATGCACAGAGGGAATGGGTTCATCGGGGTTGATGTCCCAAATTCTATAATTTCCAGCACTCCAATGGTTATCTAAAGTTTTTGGATTTACCCACCAGCTTCCCATTTTACCCAAAATTTCAGCATCCTTAAGTGCTTCAATAGTTTCAAGTGCCATTAACTCTTTACTGCTTGGTTCTTTGGAATAATTACCCAATCCAAGAACATAAGTTGAGCCATCTTTTTCGATGTATTGCCAATCAAATTCTACCCACTCAATACTTTCTAGAGTTTTAATTCTGAATTGAATTTTATTGGAGTTTTGACTTTCAAGAACCTCGAGTAAAGCGCGATTTACTCGTTTTTTGTCTTCATCGGCAATTATATTTTCAAAGCTAAAATCAGCTGGAGTGCCAAGTTTACCAAAAATATCCAGTTCGGATTTTGTTGAAACTTTTAAAATCTGAAACTTATCAGAAAGCAGGAATATGGGTTCTTTCGATACTTCGAAAATGAAAAAATTGCTTACCGTTTGCGCCATTTTGAGCTAAGAATTGGGTTGCTTTCAAATATAACCGCTTACGCTTTACATCCGAAACGAAAAAATCGAAATGTAACAAACTGGACATAGCATTTTGTGAATTTTAGGCTGAAAACTTCTGGTTTTATCTTAGTTTATTTCTTGTTCAATTCAAATTAGAACGTGAGATTTGAAAGTTATGAAACTTTGCATTGCCGAGAAACCAAGTGTCGCTAAAGACATTGCCCAAATCATTGGAGCAACCAATCGTTTTGATGGCTATTGGGAAGGAAATGGATACTGGGTTTCATGGACCTTTGGTCATTTGTGTACCCTCAAAGAACCCGCGGATTACACCAACGATTGGAAACAATGGAATTTGGAGGTTCTGCCGATGATTCCCGATAACTTTGGAATAAAGCTTATTGAAAATGGTGGAGTTAGAAAACAGTTTGACACCATCGCACAGCTTGTAGATAAATGTGAGGAGGTTATAAACTGTGGTGATGCAGGCCAAGAGGGAGAGTTGATTCAGCGATGGGTATTGTCTAAAGCGAAAAACAAAAAACCAATTAAACGACTTTGGATTTCGTCCCTGACAAAAGAAGCCATAGAAGAGGGGTTTGCTAATTTGCACAGCGGGGAAGACTACGATAATTTATACGCTGCAGGAACAGCTCGCGCAATCGGCGACTGGCTGTTGGGAATGAACGCTACCCGATTGTACACATTAAAATTCGGTGCTTTTAAGCAGGTTTTTTCAGTAGGACGCGTCCAGACACCGACTTTGGCACTCATCGTTGAGCGCCAGCGGGAGATTGACAATTTTGTATCTGAAACCTATTACGAACTGAAAACTACCTACCGCGATGTTGAATTTGCTGGAACTAAAGGCAAATTAAAAAGCAAAGAAAAAGGGGAGGAGATTGTAACTTCAATCAAAACAGAAGAATTTGAGATTAAATCGTACACTCAAAAAGAAGGAAAAGAACTTGCTCCATCTCTATTTGACTTGACTTCGGTTCAGGTAGAATGCAACAAAAAGTTTGGATTTACTGCAGAAGATACTCTGGCGCATGTACAGCATTTGTATGAGCAAAAACTGGTGACTTACCCAAGGGTGGATACGACCTATTTACCCAATGATGTGTTTCCGAAAATCCCTGGAATTTTAAAGAACCTGACTGCTTACAGCAAATTTACCGAACCGCTTTTGGAAAAGAAGATTCGTAAAACAACCAAAGTGTTCAACGATAAAAAAGTGACCGACCACCACGCCATTATTCCAACGGGTGAAGACCCTGCAAAAGTTGGATTGAACATTGACCAAAAGAAGGTCTTTGACCTAATCACTCGACGATTCATAGCCGTGTTTTACCCAGATTGTAAGGTGAGTAATACGACGGTTTTAGGGGAAGTTTTGAAACACGAGTTCCGAGCCACTGGAAAGCAGATTTTGGAACTCGGTTGGCGCGTACTCCTTGAAAGCGCAAAAAAGGAGAAAAAAACCGATGAAAAAGAACAAGTGATGCCGGTTTTCGAAAAAGGAGAAAAGGGGCCTCACGAACCAGAACTACTTGAAAAACAAACCAAAGCGCCGAGTTATTATACAGAAGCGACGTTGTTAAGGGCTATGGAAACTGCCGGTAAGCAAGTAGATAACGACGAATTAAGGGAATTGATGAAAGAAAACGGTATTGGGCGTCCGTCAACTCGAGCCAACATTATTGAAAAGCTGTTTTCTAGAAAATATCTAGTTCGTCAAAAGAAACGAATTTTAGCCACTTCAACCGGAAAAGAACTTATAGGTTTAATTGAAAATGACTTGCTTAAATCTGCCGAGCTGACGGGAGTTTGGGAGAAGAAGTTGCGCGATATTGAACACGGTAATTATAAAGTTCAAGCATTTAAAGAAGAGTTGAACCAAATGGTTAAAGAACTGACCGAGCAGGTTAAAACGCAACAGTACAAGGCCAAACAAACGGCTTGTCCGAAATGTAACATTGGACACCTGATTCGGGGTAAATCGGCTTGGGGCTGTTCCGATTGGAAAAAAGGGTGCAAGTTTACCGTGCCTTTCGAATATAAGGGCATTACCATCAGCGACAGTGAGTTAAATGAATTGTTAGAAAAAGGCGAAACCAAATACAGCTATATTTTTAATAAAAAGAAACCAAAGGATTTGAAGAAAATCATGCTGAATTCTAAGCTTAAGCTGGCCGTAAAAAAATAAGGCAATGCCGCTTTTATTAGATGAATTGAAACACAATACAGGAACATACAAACCCAAATTATTTTTCCAAAATGGTCATTTAAACACCATTTTGACTAATAGATTGCGGAAAGTAGAAAACGTGCAGTATACAAGAAAGCGCTGCGATACATGGGACGACGATTTTATTGATTTTGATTATTCCAAGGTTGGAAGTAAAAAAGCAGTACTCATTTTTCATGGCTTAGAAGGAAACTCTAAGCGCCAATATGCCAAGGGAATGGTTCGCATTTTTAATGAAAATGGGTACGATGCTGTCGTTATGAATCACCGCGGTTGTTCTGGAGAACTAAACAAATTGCCCACTGCTTATCATTCTGGAAAAACCGACGACGTTCATTTTGGAGTTGAAACCGTTATTACTGATTACGAGGAAGTTGTGTTGGTTGGTTTTAGCCTTGGTGGAAATATGATGCTCAAATATTTGGGGGATAACAAGCACCCAATTTCAGATAAAATTAAAAACGCAATTGGAATCTCTGTACCGGTTCATTTGAAGGATTCGGCCACTCAATTGGCTAAAAAGAGCAACACGATTTATATGAAGCGTTTTCTGAAAACATTGAAACATAAAACACTTCAAAAGGCAACTCAATTTCAAGACTTAAAGATAACCGAAGAACAAATTTTGAACTGTAAAAGCTTTATCGATTACGATAATTTGTACACAGCTCCAGTTCATGGCTTTAAGGATGCAGAAGATTATTGGGAACAATGCAGCTCCAAGCAGTTTTTGCAGCATATCCAAATTCCGACATTACTTGTGAATGCATTGGATGATCCTTTTTTAGGAGAAAATTGTTATCCTACGGGTATTGCCAAAACAAACAATAGTTTGACTGTAATTACTCCAAAATATGGTGGACATGTCGGATTTGGAACTTCATTTCAGCTGGATAAACCACTTTGGACAGAAAAGCTATCAATTGAATTTACAATGGCTTCTAAATGAAATAAAAAGTAGTTCTTTGCACTCAGATAAGCGTTATGGACACACCGACATTTTCTGATTTAGGTATTTCAAAGCAATTGTTTAATGCAATTGACGAATTGGGTTTCTCTGAGCCTACTCCGATTCAAATAAAAGCCTTTTCTGTAGTTAGGTCAGGTAAAGATATGGTCGGTATTTCTCAAACCGGAACAGGTAAAACTTTGGCCTATAGTCTGCCTATACTTCAAGATTTAAAATACTCAGAACAGATTCACCCAAGAGTTCTGATTTTGGTTCCAACACGTGAGTTGGTTACACAAGTTGTCGACCAGATTGAATCTTATGCTCAGTACATGAATTGCAGAGTAAAAGGCGTTTATGGCGGGGTGAATATCAATACTCAAAAGATTGCAGTTTCTCATGGAATGGATATTTTGGTAGCCACGCCGGGCAGGTTGTATGACTTGGTGCTTGCGCGTTCTATTCAATTAAAAAGCATTGCGAAATTGGTAATCGATGAAGTGGATGTTATGTTGGATTTGGGTTTTCGATTTCAGCTTACCAATCTGTTTGAATTGATGCCCAAAAAGCGCCAAAACACCATGTTTTCTGCAACTATGACGAATGACATTAGTGTGTTGATTGATGACTTTTTTACAAAACCCGAGAAGATAACCATTGAAGTCAGCGGAACCCCATTAGAGAATATTGAGCAGTTGAGCTATTTCGCTCCAAACTTTTATACCAAAGCCAATCTACTCATGCACTTATTGCAGGATGCTGAAGAATTCTCAAAAGTTTTGGTGTTTCTATCGAGCAAAAGACAAGCAGATCGTTTATATGAAATACTCTCAGAGTTCATGGGGTCTGATTTGGCTATCGTTCATTCCAATAAATCACAGAATTACCGATTGCGCACCATAAAACAGTTTGAAGAAGGGGAAAAGCGCATTTTGATTTCTACTGATGTAATGGCCCGGGGTCTAGATATTGAAAATACCAGTCATGTAATCAATTTTGATACTCCAGATTTTCCAGAGAACTACATGCACCGCATTGGACGCACAGGAAGGGCAGGGAAAACAGGGAAAACAATATTGTTATTTACAGAGAATGAACGCCCGTATAAAAAGCGAATTGAAGCCTTAATGCAACTGGACATTCCGGAATTAATAATGCCACAGTCGGTAGATATATCTAAAGAATTGGCGCCTCATGAAAGGCCAGTAACCAACGAAGTATCGATAGTAAGCAAGCAGAGCACTGCAGGTGGAGCAGGAGAGCACGAAAAGAAAGCTAAGAACCAAAAAATCAATTTAGGGAGTAAGTGGAAGCGCGATGGCAAAAAATACAAAAAGCCCAAATCACGTGGCGATAAAGGATTCAACCAGCGGTATAAAAAGAAGTGATACCCAGCAACTATTTGGTATCTAGCAATTCATTAATTTAGCTTCAAACTATAAAAAAAGAACTATGAAAAAATTATACCTATTTATTTCAATTACAATTATTGCAATAGGATTGAATGCACAGCAGTTAGATGTTGTGGATTTATTATTCTCTGAACCAGGCGGAAGTTTCCAGAGCCCTATGAATGATACAGCATTAGAAAAAGGAGATACGGCCAGATTATGGTTTATCGTAACTAATAATTTAGCAAATAGTCAAGATTTAATGCAGGGCGATTCACTAACCTTTGGTTGGTCTGTTGATGGTAATAGCAGAGGGAATTTAATTATGGCGAGCTTAGGTAATAACATAGCTAACGGGTCCAATTTAAATGCTTACTTGACCAATACCTTTGTAATTCCTGCAACCCAGAATACGGAGTTTGAGGTGTGTACATGGCCTCTGTATAATCCGCATCAAGCAAATACTGACCCTATGGTGGGTAGATTATGCACTAAGTTTAAAACGAAGAATGAAACTACTGGTGGTGGCAACAATGGAGGAGGCACCACAAGTATCGAATTGTTAGCGCAAAATGGAGCGAGTAATTTTTACGTGAATAATCGAATGATAAACTTTCAGTTTAGCTCAAAACATATTTCTAATAAAGTGGATTTGATTGACTTGACTGGAAAAGTAATATTAAGCGATAACGTGGCGGAAAAAACTGGGCAAATTGCTATTTCTGGTGATGTAGCACCTGGCTTTTATTTGCTCAGAGCTTCGACTCTAACAGACTCAAAAATTAGTAAAGTGTACGTGCACTAGTATTAGATAAACTAAGACAAAAAAAAGGGGGGCAATTGCTCCCCTTTTTTTGTAAAATGGTTGAAGATTACTGGTCTCTCGCTTCTTCAATTTTATTTAATCTGTTTTCAATAACAGTAATCTCCTGCATTTTTGCGTCGATTCTTTGCTGTATAATTTTTTGTTGGCTTTGAGAAGAAACCTGTTCGAGCTCTAAGTCTCTAATATTGTTGTTCATTTTAAATACTGACTTGCTCATTTTCTTATTCGCTTTCTTAAAAGATTTAAGCTCAGAGTTGAGTGCCTTTAATTTAGCTTTTTCCTCGGCTCTGGCTTCTTTATTGCCATCCATTGTGGCTAACTGATCTTTGTGCGTTTGAATTTCGTGAATTTTTGATTCTCGGGCTGCTTTATTTTGAGCTATCTCTTCTTTTTTATCCGTTTTATCCAGTTCAATGCCTTGAATTTTTTTTCGAATTTTATCTTCAGTATTTATTTCAGACTTCAGTTCTTTTTCAATTGACTTGAGTCGTTTTTCTTCAACCTTAAGCTCATTTTTAACGGCATCTTCGTGCATATTAAGTGCAAAATTCTTTAAGTATTTTTTTACTCCAACATGTAATTCGGGATAGGTTTTTTCGCTTACATATACGCCGTTATTGTTGAAGGTAAACGTAAGCAGTGTACCATTTTCTTTTCTCAATGCTATAGCTTGAATCGATAAGGAGTCAAGCCAATACCCTTCATAAAATACCTTGTTGATGGATATCATTTCTGAAGATTCAACGGCTTTAGTTCTTGTGCCTTTTTCAAGGGTTTTTACCAGACCTTTTGTGACATCTTCTTTTTTGGCCTGAAGAATCATTAATTCATAGGTTTCTAGTTCACCCCTCGAACCAAACGATTGTTTTTTTTGATCAATAGTATAGCCAGTTTGCGCTGCAATGAATTCAGACATTAACACAAAAAGGCAGGGTAGAAATACTCGAATCATAACTAAAGTTGTTTTTGCAAAGCTACTTTTAATGAAGTTACTGTCAGTTAAATTCCGAAATCGAATATTCCATTAGACAAATGTCCCCAACATTAAAATTGCTGAAAGACTACTTTTGCTGCACAAATCTTATGCGGCGGATTACGAAACTAATATTTCGAGGCACGGAACTCCGTACATTTGCACACCTAATAAACACACACACCATGAAGACAAGGTTACTCGCAGTTTTACTCTCGTTTTTTGTTTCATCAATTACCTATGCTCAAAGCATAACCGTTACCTCTCCAAATGGAGGTGAAGTTTGGGCAGGATGTACAAGTAAGAACATTACTTGGACTGCGAGTGGAACTTCTAATAATTACACTATTGACTATTCTACTGATGGTGGCACAAATTGGACTTCGGTAACCAGTTCATTAAGCACAACTTCGGGCTCATTTACTTGGACTGTACCTAATATAAATTCTTCAAATTGTTTAGTTCGAGTTAAAGACTCAAACACACCTTCAATTGTTGATCAGAGTAACTCTTCATTTACCATAACTGCACCATTAATTTTAACAGCTCCTAATGGAGGCGAAAAGTGGGAGGCAGGAACCGTAAAATCAATTCGATGGGCGGCAACCGGTACATCGAATCGTTACAAAATCGAATATTCAACTAATGCTGGAACAAGCTGGAACACTATTACTAGTAATACATACAACACTACTGGAATTTACAATTGGACGGTGGTTAATTCACCTTCTACCACAGCATTGGTTAGAGTAACTGATTACAGCACTTCTTGTATGACTGACAAGAGTAATAATGTATTTACAATTGACCCTCCAACACCTACTTTAGCGCTTACTTATCCCAATGGAAATAATATTCTATATTCGGGTAAATCCTATAACATTCGCTGGTCTTCTAGCAATTTGACATCAAATCTTATAGCATTGGATTACACCACTGATTCAGGCAAGACTTGGACGCCAATTGTAACTGGGATTTCTAATACAGGCTCTCACTCTTGGACAGTACCTAATACGCCTTCAACATCTTGTTTGATAAAAGTTAAAGCGGTGGGAACCACTTATAAAGATTCTAGTAATGCTTATTTTACTATAAAAGAACCGTTCATTTCTGTGTTTAGTCCTAACGGAAATGAGAATTGGGAAGGTTGCGAATCGAAACGTATTCAATGGTCACATAACGGGACAGTAAATAACCGTTTCAATATTAAATACTCAACAGACAATGGTTCTAGTTGGACCAATATCGCAACGAATTATTTTCAATCCAGTTCAACAAATTCCTTTTACAATTGGTCAGTTCCCAATGGCTTAAATGGAAAGGCTATACTGCGTGTAGAAGATGCTTCGAAAACAACAACGTTTGACGAAAGCGATACGACTTTTAACTTATCTCCAAATTCTGACATTATTGTAACATCTCCAGTTGGTGGTGAGTCTTGGGAGGCAGGTAAGACAAAAACAATTACTTGGGTAGACAACGTTTCGTCACTGCACGTATATTACAGCAGTAATTCGGGAACAACTTGGTCGAGAATTACAAGTTATTACGGAACTTCAGGGAACTCTATAAACTGGTCGGTTCCAAACGCTCCAGGTTCGAATTACAGGATAAAGGTTGAAGATAGGTCTGCATCGTGTAAATACGATATTTCAGATTCTGATTTTACCGTTACGGCACCAACTCCAATAATAAACGTGACGGCTCCTAATGGAAACTCATTGTACCCTTTTCAAAATTACACCATACGTTGGTCATCAGCATATTTGACTTCAAGTTTTGTGAAGATTGAATATTCTACAGATTCAATGAGCACTTGGAAAGTAATCCAAAACGTAACCAATAATGATGGTGCTGAAAATTGGACGGTTCCTAAAGAGATTTCAAACAATTGTTTTATTCGAGTTAGCGAGTACAACAACTCCAGCGTGAATGGTGTAAATACTACTCCGTTTAAAATTGTACCGGCGTATTTAAACTTAACCTCGCCTTCTGGTGGTGAGTCATGGAAAGGATGTGAGTCAAAAACCATTTCTTGGTCAGTAGGTGGTGGGTCAAATAGTTACCGAATTGAATACTCTTTGGATACAGGAAAAACATGGAACTTAATTGCAACTCGATCGGGAACCAGCTATAGCTGGTCAATTCCAGCTAAGCTAAGTTCGAGCAGTGCAAAAATAAGAGTAAGAGACCTATCTAGGGGAGTAGGTGATACACTTAGTGGTACTTTTGGACTTGTACCAAATACAGATGTAATTGTTACCACACCAAACGGAGGAGAGCACTGGGAAGCGGGGATTAATAAAACCATTTCATGGGTTGATAATGTTTCTTCTTTACACGTTTATTATTCAGCTAATAATGGCTCAAATTGGACCCGTCTAACAAGTTATTACGGGACGAGCGGAAATTCTTTGAACTGGAATGTTGTAAACAATCCTGGTAGCAACTATTTGGTTAAGGTTGAGGACAGAACGAACACATGTAAGTACGATATATCTGATTCTAACTTTACAGTAGATCCGCCTCAACCGGTTATTACCGTTACCTCTCCAAATGGAGGTTCTTATTATCCATTGCAGAGTCACAGTATTAGGTGGACCTCAGCTTATTTAACCTCTTCATTTGTAAATATCGATTTTTCATCGGATTCTGGTGCGACTTGGAGCACTGTCGTTGCTAATACTAGCAATGATGGAAGCCATTCGTGGACATTTCCTAACGTGATTTCAGATAATTGTTTTATTCGAGTTTCTGAAGTTGGGGCTCCGTCTGTAAACGATTTAGGAAATAAATTTAAATTGCTTACTCCATTCCTTAATATAGTTACCCCGAATGGAGGTGACGTTTGGAAAGGTTGTGAAACTAAAGCCATTTCGTGGTCTGTTGGCGGTGGTTCTAATAGTTACAGATTAGAGTATTCATTAGACACTGGTAAAACCTGGACCTACATAACCAATAGAAGTGGTACTAGCTATAATTGGACAATTCCAGCTAAACTATCATCCTCAAACGCTTTGATTAGAGTAAAAGATAACTCTAGAAATTTGCAAGATCAAAGTGATGCGGTAATGGCTTTTATTCCCAATACTGATGTTGTTGTTTTGGATCCGAATGGAGGTGAAAAGTGGGAGGCCGGTAAGAACAAAACAATTCGTTGGGTTGATAATGTTTCCTCATTACACGTTTATTATTCGAGCGATAAAGGAAGTACTTGGAATCGCCTTTCTGGGTATTCAGGTACTAGTGGGACTTCACAAAACTGGAGTGTGATAAATAACCCAGGCAATGATTATTTGATAAAAGTTGAAGACAGAACAAATACTTGTAAATATGACATCTCGGATTCTACGTTTTCAGTGACACCACCTCAGCCAGTGATAACAGTTACTGCTCCTAATTCGGGTTCATTTTATCCTTACCAGTCGTATAATGTGCGTTGGACATCCGCATATTTAACTTCATCGTTTGTGTCCATTGAGTTTAGTTCAGATTCAATGTCGACGTGGTCAACCGTTGCCTCTGTAACAAATGATGACGGTTCACATTCGTATTCATTTCCAAACACTATTTCGTCAAATTGTTTTTTCAGGGTTAGTGAATACGGCGGAACAGATATTTCCGATACGAGTGGACAATTTAGTATTATACCTGCGCATTTAACGCTCAATTCTCCAAATGGAGGTGAGGTGTGGAAAGGGTGTGAATCAAAGACAATTAGCTGGACTGTTGGCGGTGGTTCGGGTACTTATCGTTTAGAATATTCTTTAGACTCTGGAAACACCTGGAACTATATTATTAATAGAGGAGGATCGAGTTACAGCTGGGCCTTACCTGCAAAACTATCCAGCTCTGCAGCTAAAATAAGAGTAAGAGATTTAACCAGAAATTTGACTGATGAAAGTAACGGGTACTTTTCATTTATACCAAATACTGACATTATCGTCACTTCACCAAATGGAGGTGAATATTGGGAAGCTGCAAAAAATCAAACTATAACATGGGTTGATAACGTGAGCTCAATGCATGTTTATTATTCAGCAAATAATGGGTCGAACTGGACTAGATTGACGAGCTATTACGGAACAAGCGGTACGTCACTTAATTGGAATGTGGTAAATAACCCGGGAAGTAATTATTTGGTAAAAGTTGAAGATAGAAGCAATACATGTAAATACGATATCTCCGATTCATCATTTACTGTCGACCCACCAAAACCAAGAATTACGGTTACAACACCAAATGGTGGTACTTATTACCCACAACAAACCTTCAACATTCGTTGGACCAGTGCATACTTAAATAGTTCTTTCGTCAATATTGAATTTACGAGTGACAGTGGGTCGACGTGGTTACCGGTAGCAGCGAGCACGACAAATGATGGGTCGCATTCATGGACGGTTCCAGATTCGATTTCTACCAACTGTTTTGTTCGAGTTTCAGAATCTGGATCGCCGAACGTAAATGATATCGGTAATAAATTTCGAATTGCTCCAGCTTCAATAACCTTAACTGAGCCAAACGGTGGACAACTTTGGAAGGGCTGTGAAAATCAATATATCCGTTGGAATGTTGCCGGTGGGTCCGGTTCATACAGATTAGAGTATTCTTTAGATTCGGGATCTACTTGGAACTTTATTTCTAATAGCGGTGGTTCTGCATACTACTGGACAAATATTCCCGCAAAGTTGAAGTCTAACAAAGGTATGGTAAGAGTTCAAGACTTATCTAGAAACCTTTCAGATGCATCAGATGCTACAATGCGTTTTGTTGAAAATCAAGATGTAATAATAGCTAGTCCCAACGGTGGCGAGCAATGGGAAGCAGGAACCAATAAAACGTTAAGCTGGGTGGATAATTTATCGAGCATGCACGTTTATTATTCGAATAATAACGGTAGCAATTGGACAAGATTGACTGGTTATTATGGAACCTCAGGAACGTCTTTGAATTGGAATGTAGTAAATAATCCGGGAAGTAATTATTTAATCAAGGTAGAAGACCGATCCAATACCTGTAAATACGATGTTTCCGACACTACATTTACAGTACTACCACCTGTACCAAGCATCGCAGTTACTTATCCGAATACTGCAGTTTCATTGTATCAAAGCCAATCGGTGAATGTAAGATGGACCAGTTCTTATCTTACCTCTCCTTATGTTCGAATTGATTATTCTTTGGATTCTGGTTTAACTTGGAATACTATTACAAACGTTACCAATAATGATGGTTCGCACAATTGGACAGTACCTTCCGTAAACACATCAAGGGCTTTAATTAGAGTATCAGAGTATGGAAACCCTTCTTTGGCGGACATTTCTAATTCGACTTTTACCATTAAGCCTTCTATTATTCTAACTGCACCTAATGGTGGTAGCCAAGTTGATTACAGAGGTTGTACCGTAACTTCTATTAAATGGGAAGCAGGTGGAACATCTAACCGGTATATTGTCGATTATACCCTAAACGGGGGTACAACATGGAATACCATAAACTCCAACTATTATACATCAAGTTCTACACCTCAGTATAATTGGACAATGCCTAACACGGCATCTCAAAATGTAAAAGTTAGAGTAAGAGATAGAAGCAACAGTGCCAAAACCGATGAAAGTGATTATTCATTTGCTATATCTGCTCCAATTACATTAAACATACCCAATTACGGCGGAACCTATTACGTTGGTGACACCATGCAAATCAACTGGAACCCCAACGGAACTTCAAATTACTACAACATTGATTACTCTACAAATGGAGGAACATCTTGGACAAATATTGCATTCAATTTCAATACAAGTGGAAGCACCTACAGCTGGGTTATTCCAGGGACCACTTCAAATAACTGCTTGGTCAGAGTTACCGATAACATTAATACATGTAAGAAAACCCAAAGTGTTGTTCCATTTAAGATTGTTTCAGGATCTAAAAAACTTGTTGTCACTGCGCCCAACGGCGGTGAATCTTGGACAGGGTGCTCTACTCAACAGATAAGCTGGACCAACTCAGCTTCCTCTTCCTCTTACAAAATAGAATACAGTGCAAATTCTGGTCAAACATGGACAGTCATACAGTCGGCGTTTTCAAGTGCATCAAAAACGTATAACTGGAAGGTTCCTTCTTCTATTGGAAATGATTATTTGGTAAGAGTTTCTGATGCGTCCGATGCAACGGTTACGGATCAAAGTGACAGTTCATTTAGCATTACAAATTCAACTCCACCAGTAATTTCTGCGAATGGTTCAACTACCATATGTACAGGAAGTTCGGTTTCTCTCAGTTGTAACCAATCCAGCGGAATAAGATGGTATCCCGGTGGACTTAAGACGCAATCAATTACTGTTACAACCCCAGGTAGTTATTACGTAATCCAATCAGACTCAAACGGCTGCAATACTCAGTCAAATACGATTGTTGTGAATTCTGGAACTCCGCCCGCCAAGCCAACAATTACGGCTTCGGGTGCAACAAAATTTTGTTTGGGTGGCAGCGTTATCTTGTCTACAAACCAAACTACTGGGATAGAATGGTATCCAGATGGTCAAACTTCTCAAACGATTACAGCAACAAAAGGTGGTGCATACACAGCAACATATACAGACGGCAGTGGATGTTCTTCTACATCGGATCCATTACAAATTACAACTAACTCAACCCCTACTATTAATAGGTCTTCTGCTGGTGTTTGTTTGGGTGACTCATTAGTTCTTTCTTCTAGCAGTAGTTCAGGAAACGTATGGTTCCCAACAGGAGATACAACTCAAACGATCAAGGTATCGACAAATGGTAATTATAAAGTTCAGGTAACTGATTCGGACAACTGTGTTGCAACATCAAAAGAGGATACCGTTTTATTCTTAGCCCCTCCGGCTAAACCTACAATAACAGCAATGGGTGCAACTTCTTTCTGTAAAGGGGATAATGTAAGGTTGGTAGCTAATCCAGTTTCTAATGTTACTTGGAGTACAGGAATTAAAGATTCTAGCATTACGGTAGATTCTACTTCAACAATAACCGTGAGTTATCAAAATGCCGGAGGTTGTGCATCGGTTTCTGATCCAATAAATATTTCATTACTAGCTTCCCCTGCAAAACCGGTAGTTTCAGTAATTGGAGACTCTGTTATTTGTAACGGAGATTCATTGACGCTGGCTTCTAATGCAGCCAACAATATGTGGAGCGACTCATCAAGCACCAATACAATTGTAGCTCGAACAAGTGGATATTATTCCACAACTACAACAGGAGGTAATGGTTGTAAATCTACCTCAGACCCTGTATTGATAACGGTGAACCCTATTCCTACCAAACCAACGGTAAGCTTATCGGGAGATTCGACTTTTTGTGCTGGAGATAGTGTTTTACTGATATCAAACCAACCGTTAGGTAATAAATGGTCTAATGGCGACTCGAGTACTTCGATTTTGGTAAAATCTGCTGGCAGCTACACCGTAAAATATACCAATCAATATGGCTGTGATAATGTATCCAAACCTATTAATGTCGCAGTAAAAAATGCTCCAGTACAACCTACAGTAACTGCAAACGGAAGTGCAACGTTCTGTTCTGGTGACAGCATTACACTCTCGAGCAGTTTTAATGGCAATGTTATTTGGTCTAACGGGGATACCACCAATTCAATTGTTGTTAATAATTCCGGAAATTATAGTGTAAAAGCTATCTCGAGTAATGGTTGCTCTTCAACTTCAAGCATGACCAGTGTTCAAGTGTATGCTGCTCCGTTGCAACCCTCCATAGTTTTAAGTGATACAGGCCAGCTCTGTATTGGCGATACCATTACATTGTCCTCTTCTATTTCTGCTGGAAATTATTGGTCAACTGGAGATTCATCCTCTTCTATTAAGGTGTATTCTACAGGAACTTATGCGTTATACGTGAAGAACTCTAACGGTTGTAAAAGTGCTACTTCAAGTAAGATAGTAACTTTCAGTTCAAAATCTGCTAAGCCAAGTATTACGGTTATTGGAGATACTCTTCTGTGTTCTGGTGACTCTACAATTCTTTCTACTTCCGCTGTAAACCCAAAATGGTCAACTGGCGTTCAAAACGGTAGTATTGTAATAAAGTCTACTGGTCTTTATTCGGTCACCACTAAGCCGGTTGGAGGCTGTGAAAATGTTTCAGATGCAATATTTGTTAGGGTTAATTCTACTCCTGCTAAACCAATTATAACGGTTTCTGGAGATACTAATTTTTGTATTGGAGATAGTGTAACGCTTACTGCGAATTCAAATGCGGGTATAAAATGGAATACAGCTGATACTTCAAGTTCAATTACCGTAAAGCGCTCGGGAGCTTATTCAGTGAAATCCATAAACCAATTTGGTTGTGAGTCTGCTTCAGACCCCATTACGGTTGTGGTGAAAAATGCACCAGCAGTTCCCGTTATTTCTGCGAATGGTAGTACTACTTTCTGCGAAGGTGGAAACGTTTTACTGAGTAGTTCGGCAGGTATTAATAATACCTGGTCAAATAGTGACACAAACACTTCAATAACAGTAACTCAAAGTGGTAGTTATTCAGTTTTAGTCACAGGGAACAATGGCTGTGAATCAATTTCAGCGCCGATGGTGGTTACTGTCAATACTAAACCGGTAAAACCCCAAATTAGTTTGATTGGTGACAGTACATTTTGTTCTGGTGATAGCGTTACTTTAGTAACTAACTACTCAAATAACATTAAATGGTCTAATGGTGACACTGTAAACTCAGTTACTGCAAAAACTTCGGGTATTTATTCTGTTGAATATGAAAACAATAAGGGCTGTAAAAGTACTTCTGACACAAAAAGTATAACTGTTTTTAGTAGTCCTGTGAAACCAACAATCTCAGCTTCAGGTCCACTAGAGTTTTGTGACGGGAATTCAGTTACATTAAACTCAAGCTCAGCTTCCGATAACAAATGGTCAACAAATGATACATCAAATTCAATAGTTGTTACTGCAACTGGAAATTATAATGTTAAGGTTGAAAACGCAAATGGTTGTTCAGCTAATTCTCAGAATGTATTTGTAAAAGTTAATACAATTCCGTTAAAACCAGTTATTACAATAAATGGAGACAGTACCTTTTGTAGTGGAGATAGCGTGACTTTGGTGACTAATTACTCAAACAACATTAAATGGTCTAATGGTGATACGGTAAACTCTGTAAAGGCTAAAACTTCCGGAATTTATTCAGTAGAATACGTTGATGCAAACGGTTGTAAAAGTACGTCGAACACTAAAAATATTACGGTTTATAGTAACCCTGCCATTCCAGTTATATCTGCTTCAGGTCCGCTTTCATTTTGTGATGGTGGGTCGGTTAATTTGAATTCAAGTTCGGCTGTTGACAATAAATGGTCAACGGGTGATACTGCAAATTCAATAACTGCTAGAACCTCCGGAAACTTTAATGTGAAGGTGGTCAATTCAAATGGTTGTGAAGCGATTTCTCAAAATGTGTTTGTAAAAGTGTTCTCCAATCCAAACTCGCCAACGATATCCTTAATTGGAGATACCACATTTTGCGCAGGTGATAGCTTAACGTTGGTTTCAAGTGTGAACAAGGGCATTCGTTGGTCAACGGGTGATACAACAAGCCCATTAGTTCAAAAGTCTAGTGGTTCAATTTCATTAACCTACACAGATACTAATAATTGTTCAGCGGTGTCAAGAACTGTTCAGGTGGTATCAAACCCTTTACCGCAAACCCCAAGCATTCTTGCTGCAGGTTCAACTACATTTTGTGACGGTAATTCTGTAACCTTGAATTCAAGCTCGGCTTCAAATAATAAGTGGTCTACAAGCGACAGTAGTGCTTCTATAACGGTTAAACAAAGTGGAAATTTCTCTGTAACTGCATACAATCAATTCGGTTGTGAAGCTACTTCGAGTAATTTATTAGTTACTGTAAATCCGTTGCCAGCTAAGCCTGCGATTACAGCAAGCGGCGCGACAACTATTTGCCAAGGAGATAGTGTAATTCTTTCTTCTAGCAGCTTAGTTGGAAACCAATGGTCTACTGCAGATACCACGAATTCAATAATTGCAAAAAGTACTGGAGCGTATTCACTTAAAATAGTAGACTCTAATCGTTGTGAGTCTCCATTAGCTACAATGAGTGTTTTGGTTAACGCTGTACCTTCTGCGCCAATAATAAGCGCAAGTGGACCTACTGGATTCTGTCAGGGAGATAGCGTTAAGCTTACATCAAGTGTAATTAATGGAAATAATTGGAGTCAGGGAGATACGGTACAATCAATAACAGTAAAAAATACCGGTTCGTATTCGGTGAAGTTAGTAAACAGTATTGGATGTGAAGCTACTAGTAATTCGATTACTGTGAACGTTGGCAACTTACCCGCGACACCTACAATTAGTTCTGTTGGGTCGACAAGTTTCTGCTCTGGAGATAGTGCAGTGCTTGTTTCTTCTAGTACATTTGGTAACCGTTGGTCTACAGGGGATACTACAAACTCTATAATTGTTAGGCAGCCCGGTAATTACTCTCTTTCTATTTTTGATAACGGCTGCAATAGTAATAATACAAGCGAAAGCGTCACTGTATTTGCAAACCCAATTAAACCAATAATTACATTTACTGGTGATACAGCATTTTGCCCAGGAGATAGCGTTTTATTGCATTCATCTTATCCAACTAGAAATATGTGGTCTCATGGAGGTGGAAATGGAGCTACCATAGCTGTAAATTCCTCCGGATCTTACACGGTAACTTATACGGATACAAACGGTTGCTTTGCATCTTCTAGCCCTTTATCTGTGCGCAGATATCCAGCTGCTCGTGTTCCTTTTGTTTCTCCTGGAGGGTCGGTTGAGATTTGCGAAGGTGAATCCATTGTACTTTCTTCTGATATTACTACAGGTTTATCTTGGGACCATAGTCAAAGCCCTTATGATACGGTATTGGTTTCCCAGTCGGGAAGTTACTTTGTAAATCATACGGATGGTAATGGATGTCAATCGGTCTCAAATACGGTTACGGTCTCTATTAACCCAAAGCCTACACCTACTACGATTAGTCAAATTGGACAAGATTTAGTATCGACAAACGCTTCTGCATATCAATGGTATGTGGGAGGGGCTATATTATCGGGAGAAATAGGTTCCTTGATTCGACCAAAGTCTAACGGAGTGTATCAAGTTGAAACTTGGGATGGCTCCGGTTGTAAAGTTTTGTCAGCACCTTATACGTTTACTTCTGTAGGTATTGCTAACGCCTCAAACCTTTGGTTTGAGGAATTTAAAGTGTTTCCTAACCCATCCAATGGAAAATTTACTATTGAGCTGAATCTTTTACAAGTAAAGGAGTTTGATGTAGAGATAATTAATACTGCTGGTAAGACAATTTATGAAGAGAATATTAAGCCGAGCTCAAGAAGTATTCAGCGCAATTTTACAATGGAATCTTTACCAGCTGGAATGTATCAACTAATGCTCACTAGTGAACAGGGAGTTTATCAAGAGCGTTTGATTATACAGCATTAATTCAAATTATAAATTATAGTTAGAGGCTCACTTAGTGAGCCTCTTTTTGTTTTGAATAAAAAGTTTATACCCGCTTATTTACTCACGTTTGTAAACGTATTAGGCTTTAGTATTTTAATGCCCATACTGCCTTTTATTGTAGCTCATTTTGGTGCTCCAAAGTGGGTTTACGGCCTGCTGATTACGCTATACTCAAGTTTTCAGTTTATCGGTGCTCCCATATTAGGAAAGCTTTCGGATGAGCGCGGCAGAAAACCTATATTATTAATAAGTCAAGGTGGAACTCTATTGAGTTGGCTGATCTTTATTGCAGCGCTATACCTTCCAGTTATTCCCATTTGGGGAGTAGCCTTGCCGCTAATAATTATTGCGCTTTCTAGGGTGGTTGATGGTTTAACGGGTGGCAATACATCGGTAACCAACGCATACGTAGCTGACATAACATCCCGTAGCGAGAAGTCGTACATATTTGGCTATCTAGGAGGTGTTGCAGGGGTAGGTATGATTGTAGGTCCCGGTTTGGGTGGTATTGCCGCGTCTACTTCTGTTGGATACGCGGGGACTTTAATTCTAGCCGCTTTAGTTTCATTAATCACTTTACTTACTATTTTCTTCTGGTTAAAAGAATCACACCAGCCCGTTTACGATAAAGATGCCAAACATCAGAAATACACAATAATTGGAGCCTTTAATGTTTTGGGTAAAATTAGGCAGGCTGACCCTGGACCAAGTATCAAGTTGTTGTTTTTGCTAAAACTTATTTTTTCAACTATGATGGCCTTTTACATCGGTACGATTGCACTGTTTTTAATCGATACTTTTGACTTCAATGAAAAGCAATTGGGCTTATTTATGTTTGTTGTTGGAATGTTCCTTTCTTTTAATCAGGCCTTCCTTGCCAAGCGGGTAGTAAAAAGGTTCGGGGATATTAGTACTTTGAAAATTGGTTTGGTTTGTTCTTTTATCGGTTTGTTTAGCATCACATTTACCTCTAACCTTTACCTGTTTATTGCGTTCTACTACATTCTAAATCTCGGATTTTCACTTTTGTTCCCAACTTTTAATAGTTTGATTTCCATTTATGCCAATCCACAAAAGCAAGGTGAGATAATGGGAATAAGTGAGTCTATTAACTCTTTGACAATGGCGCTATTTCCAGTGCTTGCAGCAGGAGTTTACAGTGTACTGAATTACCAATTGTATCAGTTAATGAGCATTCTTCCCTTAATTGGACTATTTACTGCCATACTATATGGCAAGTACTTATCCCAAAGGCCCCAATAAAATTTAGATTTTCCCGGTGCCGAGTTTGTGCAGCAGGGAAAAGTGACTTTTAAGCGCGTCCCAAAAGGTGGGATGCTGATGGTAAGGAAGATCATACTCCTTTGCTGTTTTTTTCACTATTTCAGAAACGTCTTTAAAATGCACGTGGCAAATATTTGGGAATAAATGGTGCTCGATTTGGTAATTTAAGCCTCCAATAAACCAAGAAAAGAACGTACTGTTATTCGCATAATTCGCTGTGGTATTTAATTGATGAATTGCCCAATTATTTTCTACGCTATTGTTCTCATCTGGTTCATAAAAGTTAGTTTCTTCAATAACGTGTGCCGTTTGAAAAATTAAAGCTAAAATGAGTCCGCTTAGAAAGTGCATAGAAACAAAACCAATCATGATTTGCCACCAAGGCAGGTCTATTAAGAGTAACGGTAACACCAAAGCAATAGTAATGTACATGATTTTGTTCAGGATAATTTCAAAAAGAGCACGACTAAAAGTTAAGTTTTGCCCTTTTAACAATCCCATTTTATTGTAACGTACCAACTGTTCAAAGTCTTTACCCAGAAACCAATAGATGGTTAAAATTCCGTACAATAGGGGCGCATAAAAAATTTGAAAGCGAAAGATTCCTTTTTTCGGTTGATTAGGAGAAAAACGGACCAAACCTTGCTTTTCAATGTCTTCATCATGTCCATCAATATTGGTAAAAGAATGGTGCAACACATTATGCTGAATTCTCCAATTTGCAGGGTAGCCACCTATGAAATTAAGCAGGTACCCCATAGCGCTATTTAATGTTTTGTTTTTTGAATATGCACCGTGATTTGCATCGTGCATAATGGCCAAGCCAATTCCAGAAATACCGAAGCCCATTAATAGCCACATTCCCAAAGTTCCCCAAAATGTTGTTACAACTCCAGTTAGCATCAAAATGAGTGGCCCAAAATAAAGACAAACCATAAATGCAGATTTGATTTTCATTTGGGTATTTCCGTATTTGGAAATGTTGTTTTCCTTAAAATGTTGGTTAACCCTCTTTCTGAGTTCTTTGAAAAATTCTGGTCTATCTTTAGTATTAAATTTAACTGCGCCTACGCTCATACTGTCTCCTAGTATTATTTTGAGTAATGAATATTGTTATTAGCTAAGAATTGTAGCATTTATCATAGTCGCTGCAAACTTACTGATAAATCCGACAAAGAAAGATTGATTATTATCAGTATTAAAGACCACTTAGTGGATAACTAAAATAAAATCAACAACTTACCTTTTGTTGATGCTCGATATGACCCACGACGTAAGCATAACAAGGGCGCAACCAATCACATTGAACCACAGATAGCCGATCTGATCCAAGTAAAACATAAACAACACAACTACCGTTGTTTGAGCCACTATAGTTCCTATAAGTACGGCTTGAGCTTTTACTTGCTTTAGAAAAAAAGCGGTTAAAAACACACCCAAGATGGTACCATAAAAAACAGAACCAAGTATGTTAACGGCCTCTATTAAATTTTCCACCAATTGGGCCGAAAGTGCAAATATGATAGCAAGTACACCCCAACCAAAAGTTAGCCATTTACTCGTGTTAACCGATTGGGCATCACTCTTTTCCTTTTTATTAAAACGCTGATAGAAATCAACCATTGTAGTTGAAGAAAGCGCATTTATTTCACCAGCCGTTGAGCTCATAGCCGCCGAAACAATTACCGCGATTAACAAGCCAATTATTCCTTTTGGTAAATAGTTTAGAATGAAGGTAAGGAAAACATAATCGCTGTCTCTACTGCTTTGATCCGGGTTTGCTTTTAAAACAACACGCTTTGCATTATCGCGAATGCTTTTAGCTTCTTTGTCAAAATCTGCCAAATCGCCTTTACTCACCTCCCCAGTACCTTTCAAATAATCTTTATATGCAGCTGATTTTTTATGGTGAAAATCAAAATGGTTTTGCTCTATTTCATTAAACTCCTCCGCATACTTTGATTCTTTTACTTGTGTTACCGCGGCCTTATTGAATAACACGGGGTGCGATTCGAATTGATAAAAAACAAACACCAATACTCCAGTAAGCAAAATAAAAAACTGCATGGGTATCTTTAATAGTGCATTAAAGAGTAAGCCAAGCCTGCTTTCCTGAATTGACTTCCCCGATAAGTAACGTTGCACCTGACTTTGGTCTGTTCCGAAATAGGACAGGGCCAGGAATAGCCCGCCTGTAATTCCACTCCAAAAAGTGTAGCGTTTATCAAAGTCAAATGAAAAATCTACCACGTTCATTCTACCTGTGGCTCCAGCTAAATTTAAAGCATCTAAAAAGCTCACGGAAGCAGGTAGCCTATTCAGTAAAATACCAAAGGCAATTCCCATTCCGATAAGAATAACAGTCATTTGCCACTTTTGGGTAAGGCTTACGGCTTTTGTTCCACCAGATACGGTATAAACGATAACTAAAATACCTACTAGTAAAATGGTAAACTGCAGAGACCACCCCAACATGACACTAATAATAATTGCGGGAGCATAAATGGTAATCCCCGCCGCAAGACCTCTTGATAGCATGAATAAAGAAGCGGTTATGAGACGGATTCTTAAATCAAATCGTTTTTCTAAATACTCGTATGCAGTGTAAACTTTGAGTCTGTAATAAATGGGAATGAATACCACACAAACAATTAAAATGGCAAAAGGCAACCCAAAATAGTTTTGAATAAACTCCATTCCGTTTTCGTAGGCTAGGCCAGGGGTCGAAATGAATGTAATTGCCGACGCTTGTGTCGCCATTACCGATAAGCCAATGGTAAGCCACTTCATATCGGAACCGCCTTTTAGGTATCCTTCAAGGTTATCACTTTTACGCGTTTTGTAGGTGCCATACCCTACAATCAAAAGCAAAGTGCCCAGCATTACAAACCAATCAATACTGCTCATGAGAATCGATTAGTTAACCAATAGAATGCTATAAGTTGAATAATAAAGAATAGTACGACCAGTAGATACCAACGCTTCCAATTAACCTTACCTAGAGGTTTATTTTCTTCCATAAGAAAGAATATTTGCAAAAAGTTTATATGCTCCTGGAACTCCAGCTGGCAATTGTCTGAAAAATGAAATACCAGTAAACACAAAGTAACCCTCACCGTATTTAGTAGCAAGCAAAGCACCTGATGAAGGATCTTCTTCGGGATCTTTCCAGCTGATTAAAGCGTCGTAACTTTCATCCCATTCGCTAGCAAAATAAAGCCCGCGTTCTTGCACCCAATTATCAAAATCTTCGGGTTGTATTGGATTTGGTGCAATAAATATCGGGTGGTCTTTTTTTAGAATAGTAGCGGCGGCATTTTCATCGGTAACTCTATCCCGACTCAATTTATACGGAAACGGCCCCATTTGCTCCGTTTTTAACCCCCTATTCGTGTTGTACTGAACAATCATTAGCCCACCACTATTAACATAATCCATTAAAACAGATTGATAAGTGGATAAGTCCTCTTGGGTGTTGTAAGCTCGTATACCTATTACAATAGCATCGTAAAGCGACAAGTTTGTAGCGGCCAAGGTATTTGGGTTAAGCAATGTAACCTCCGAACCCAACTGACCGATAGCCTCTGGCACATTATCCCCGGCGCCCATAATGTAACCGATTTTCTTGCTGGTTATTTCCAATTCACCGGTAACCAATTTACCTCTAGTTTTTGGAAATAGAGTCTGCTTATGAATGTGCGGATAATCAATCACCACAAGTGATCGGTCAAATGTATTTTCTCCTACCACACATTGAACTGAAAACTCACCACTTTTTGCCTGTTCTCCTGCTTCTATCTCGAAAGTAAAAACTTGGGCTGCTTCTTTTTTATTCAAAGTTACTATGTGCGATTTTGGGCTTGCGGTCCAACCTTCAGGAAGGTTGAGAGATAAACGACCAGTTAAACCCGCTTTGTCTTCCATAACGGTAACGGTTACCGTTTTCTTTTTTCCTTTTGGAACCACGTAAACGGTATTGTCCAAATTCATGGTCATATCTGGTCGAATAGAAAAATCTTGAATATTTTCCCCTGAAACTCGATCGCGCCATTTGTACTGAACGGGAATGGTATAGTTCAAACTTAATCCATAAACAGATAGGTTAAAGGTAACTTCAAACGGTGGTGGATTTTCTGGTAAGCCTCGAAGGAGAATATTATCCACTTGAAACATATTGTTATAATCCTTTCTTAGCCAATAGGGTTGCGTTATGGGTTGACTCTCTGGAACGGCTAATGAAAGTTCCATTTTCTCCCATTTATTTGGGTACATAACGGTGAAAATTGCAGTATCAACACCATTTATGGTCGCTTTTTCAACCGCAATAGCATCGACCTGACCAGTGTTTATTCCACTAATTTCAACTTTTACTTCCTCACCTTTTACAGCATATTCATTTTTGGTTACCGCCTCAAACCAAATACCCGTGGCATCTACAATTAAGTCTTTTAAAGCTTCTTTCTTCCATTCTATCCAGTTATTTCGGTATTTATATTCGTCCATGGTTCTATAGAGATCAACCATATCAATTACGGACTCGGCAGGGTTTT
The DNA here is from genome assembly GCA_965660875.1 of Salibacteraceae bacterium. Classification (GTDB taxonomy): domain Bacteria; phylum Bacteroidota; class Bacteroidia; order Flavobacteriales_G; family Salibacteraceae; genus UBA6770. The sequence continues at coordinate 38,819 of CBFIBQ010000026.1, forward strand.
CCGCGTTAAAACTTTCAATGATTGTATTCAGTTTTGTTTGAATATCAGAGGACTTTGGAACTCGTTTCCAGCTTAAATCAATACCATCAAATAGATTGTCATTGGCTTTTTCTCCTTTTACATACTCTAAATATTCAAACTGCTCTCCACGTAAAATGCTTGCTCCAAAACCTTGTGATTTGTGTTGACTCCTGCTTTCCATGGCAATTTGGTTGTTCCATTTTCCAGTAATAGGATTGAATCCTCCAACATCAACTCGCAACATGTTTTCGTTGGTGGCATAAGTTTTATCCAAGTCTTTATTCCACCATGTACTTGTGTTGTGATACAGTCGTTTTGTTCGCCAAGCCGTTACGTGTTTCAATTGATCAGGAAAAACACTTGGGTCTGCAGCCATTTCAAATGCTTTTTCTGCTAACACAGCTGACGCCGAATGATGACCATGACCAGCATACTTGCTAGAGGGAAATCGAGTAACAATAACATCGGGCTGAAATTTTCGAATCACCCAAACAATGTCCCAGAGCACTTCGCGTTCGTTCCACTTTTCAAGTGTTTCTTTGGTGGTTTTTGAGTAGCCAAAGTCTACTGCACGCGTAAAGAATTGCATGCCTCCATCAATCTTTCGAGCTTCTAATAATTCTTGAGTCCTGAGCACACCAATCAATTCCCCTTTTTCAGTTCCAATTAGGTTTTGACCACCGTCGCCTCTAGTTAAAGAAAGGTAACCAGTGCGTACTTTTTGATTATTCGCTAACCAGGATATAAGCCGAGTGTTTTCATCGTCGGGGTGGGCAGCTAGGTATAACACCGAACCTAGGGTGTTTAATTTTTTTAGGTTATCTAAAATTTCTGACGCTGAAGATGGCGCTGGATGATCTCCACCTTTAGGTGTGGCGATAGCAACATATCCAAAAGCGAGGACAGCGAGAGTAGTAACAATTTTTTTCATTGAAATGATTTAAACCTCTAACAGATTAAGGCCATGTTTTGTTTGTAATGTAATCGTAAGATGTTTTAATAAGCTCACGCAATGTTTCTTTATCGATATCAGCTAGTTTGTTTATGTACAAGCAGGATTTTCCGTTTTTGAACTTTCCTAATTTGGACATCAATTCAGGGTAATTTTCAATTCCACCCATAATGTAGAGTGAATGCTTGGCCTTTCTCGGTGAAAAGCCTGTTGCTAAAAAGTCGCCTTCTTGACCACTAGCATACTTATAATGATATTGCCCAAACCCAATGATACTTCCTCCCCACATTTTTGGTTCATGGCCAGTAACTTCTTTCATGATATCCAAAATTTCAAAGGCATCTAGACGTTTTTGCTCTGGTTCCACTTTGTTTAGAAAGTCCGAAACGCTGGCATCATTTACCTTAGTTTTTAATTCGTATTTAGCCATTGGAGGACATTTTTTTGCTTTTTACTAAAAAGAAGGCGCCAGCTAAAACAAAAGGAATACTTAACCATTGGCCCATATTTAGAGCCATTGTGTCTTCAAAACTTACCTGATTTTCTTTCATGAATTCTATACAAAACCGAAATCCAAAGAGCAAAATGAGAAACAATCCAAATATGCCTCCTTGGCGTTTGCTCCAGTCCATTTTCCAGTAGAAAAGCGCCAATATAATGAAGATAGTCAGATACGCTAGTCCCTCATATACTTGCGTTGGATGGCGGGGGACATCGTCTACGTATTTAAAAAGGAATGCCCAAGGAACTGTGGTAGGTTCGCCAATAATTTCTGAGTTCATTAAGTTCCCCATTCGAATAAAGAAAGCTCCCGACGCCACTGTGATTACCACGCGGTCTAAAATCCATAGTATATTCTTTTTGCTTACTTTTTTAGACCAAATATATAATGCGACGATTATACCAATTGCAGCACCATGGCTAGCAAGTCCTTGAAAACCAGTAAAATGAAATTCAGGCTCAAAGGCTACGGGTAAAAATATTTCGAGTAAGTGATCTTTAAAATAAGCCCAATCATAAAATAAACAGTGTCCAATTCTAGCACCGGCAACGGTTCCAATTATGGTATGCATTAAAACGCTATCCAACCATTCTTTTGGTGCATCGTCGCGCTCAAACATTTTTTGAAGTAGGTAATAACCCACAATGAAAGCCGTAGCAAAAAGAAGCCCGTAGTATCTTATGGAAATTGGGTTGCTGATGATTTCGGGATTTATATCCCAAGTGATATATGAAAGTATGGACATTTTAATGCTTTTAACAAAAGTAATTTTTGCGCTGAAAGTCTCAGTTGTCAGCGCGCTAAATATGCTGTAATTCGTTAATTAATATCAGTGCTACGTTTCTTCTTTGTCAATTCTAAACAATGCATCAATTGGCTTATAGGATTCCATTTTGGCAATCAGATCATTAAATTCTGTCGAAAAAATCAGTCCATTTCTATGTTCAGGTTTTAATAATCCCTCTACTACCATTTTATCGAGTTGTTGCTCTAGCAGGTCGTAATACCCATTTACATTTAAAATTCCAACTGGTTTTTGGTACAAGCCCAATTGAATCCAAGTAAGTATTTCAAATAACTCTTCAAATGTTCCAAAGCCACCCGGTAAAGTGATTACAGCATCAGAAAGTTCGTGCATTTGTAATTTACGCTCGTGCATGGATTCAACTACAATTAGCTCCGAAACCCCGGTATGCCCAATTTCCTTTTCCATCATAAAATCAGGAATAATACCAATTACTTTTCCACCCTTTTCTAGAGCAGCGTTAGCGCAAGCGCCCATAAGTCCAACTTTTCCACCGCCATAGATTAACGTCATTTTCTTGCTGGCCAGTTCAATTCCTACATGCTTGGCACTTTCCATATATACTGGCTTATTGCCAGCAGAAGAGGCACAAAACACGCAGACTTTTGAGAAATTAGACATAGAAAACGAAGGTAGTATTTTCACATAGGTTTTGAATCAAGGTTTAAAATCAATTGACTCTATTTAAAGCAATTGTACATTTGTATCAAATGCAGTTAAGTATGAGCAGAAAACCACGAAGAAATAGAGCTACAGCAGTCTCTAGAGGATTTTTAAAGGAAACACATTTAAGCATTTCTAATTTAGTGCAACCTATATTTCTGGTTGAAGGATCCGGAGTTAGAAATGAAGTTAAAAGCATGCCCGGTAACTTCAGAATGTCAACTGATGAAGCTATTAAGGAAATGGAGTCTTGCGTGGAACTCGGTATAGGTGCGTTTATTTTATTTCCAGCAATAAAGGAGGAATTAAAAGATGCTACCGCAAGCTATAGTAAGTCGGATAGTAATTTTTATTTAAAAGCCTTTACTGCAATTAAAGCGCATTTTGGTGAAACTGTACAGCTTATTACTGATGTAGCTATGGACCCCTATTCATCTGATGGACATGACGGATTAGTGGAAGGCGATAAAATTATAAATGATGCGTCTCTACCAATTTTAGGTGAAATGGCTCTTGCTCAAGCAAAAGCTGGTGCTGATATAATTGGCCCAAGTGATATGATGGATGGTAGAGTAGGGTACATTCGTGAACTGTTGGATGAAAATGGGTTTACGGATGTTGGTATATTGAGTTATACGGCTAAATATGCTTCCGCTTTTTATGGGCCATTTAGAGATGCTTTAGACTCTGCTCCCAAAAAAGGAGATAAAAAAACTTACCAAATGGACCCAGCTAACAAAAGAGAGGCTCTTCTTGAGGCTGATTTAGATTTTTCTGAAGGTGCAGATATGATGATGGTAAAGCCAGCATTGCCTTACTTAGACATTATTCATATTTTGAAGGAAAACTACGATATTCCAATTGCAGCATATAATGTAAGTGGTGAGTGCAGTATGCTGACAGCAGCGTGTCAAAATGGGTGGTTGGAATTTGAAAAAGCAATGCCTGAGATGCTCATGTCCATAAGAAGAGCAGGAGCAGACGTGATAATTACCTATTTTGCAAAAGCTTATGCGGAAATGGTTAGCGCCGGAAAAATATAAGAATGACAAAACAAGAGTTGATAAATATTGCGAATGAAAACCATTTAGTTGCAGTTGCAATTGCAATAGGTGGCGCATTTGTTTTAGCCTATTTGGTTCGCAAATTCCTTACAAAATTTATTGCCAATCGCAGCGACTCCTTAAATATTGATCCAACGCGTTACAATTTCGCAAAAAATGCAAGTACGGCTTTAATTATAACAGCTGCATTGGCGTTTACTTTTTATACCATTCCTTCTTTACGCTCTTTAGGTACAACAATTTTTGCTGGAGCTGGAATTGCGGCTGCAGCCATTGCATTTGCATCTCAGCAAGCGCTCTCTAACATTATTGGCGGTGTTTTTTTGGTCATTTTTAGACCTTTTAGAGTGGGAGATATTATTCATGTAAACGGTAATAGTGGAACGGTAGAGGATATTACCTTGAGGCATACGATAATCAAGAGTTTCGAGAATCGACGAATAATTATTCCAAACGCTGTGATGAGTAACGAGACGATTGTGAATAGCAGTATCAAGGAAGAAATAATGTGTCGTTTCGTAGAGTTTGGAATTTCTTACGATAGTGATGTGGATGTAGCTAAAAAAATTATCCATGAAGAAGCTACCAGTCACCCAGCATTTGTAGATAACCGAACGGAACAAGAAATCAAAGACGGTGAACCGTTACTGATGATAAAAATGATAGCACACGGAGATTTTGCAGTTACGCTAAGGGCTTACTTCTGGTCGACTGGCCCTATGGAGGCAATGCAAGCGCATTGGGACCTGCTAGAGTCTGTTAAAAGAAGATTCGATGCAGAAGGAGTAGAAATTCCTTTCCCATACCGAACTATTGTTTATAAAAACGATATAAATGGCCAGAACAAGAAAACATAAAAGGACTAAAGTTTCTCCGTTTCTAACACAGGAAAAAACATTCAGTTTTGAAGGTACTTCTGAGGCCCAATTGATTGTTTACAACAGCACTGAATTTCTAGAAGACGAGCAGTTCGGCCCCAAAAAGCTAACTCCCTTTGATTTAACTAAAAGTATCCACTGGATAAACCTGCACAACGTCAGAGACCTCCAATTAATTGAAGATACAGGAAGACATTTTCATCTTGAGACTCTTACATTGGATAAGATTATCGACCTTGAACAACGACCAAAGATGGAAGAGTTTGAGCAATATCTATACTTATCTCTTAAAACGCTTTGGGTAAACGATAAAAGCGATATCGAAACCGAGCAAATCAGTTTTGTACTCGGTCGCGGATTTTTACTAACCTTTCAAGAAAAAGATGCAGATCTTTTTGATGAGGTGCGTGAGCGTCTCAGAAGTAATAAAGGTATTGTGCGTAATAAGCGCAGCGGCTACTTACTGTACTTGCTATTGGACGCCATTGTGGATAATTACATCAAAGCAATAGACTTTTTGGACGGACAGATAGAAACCGTCAGTGCTGCCGTTATTAAAGATAAACAAGAGGATGCACTCCTTGAAATTGAACATTTAAAGACGGAATTGATTAAGGTGAAGCGAAATTTAGCGCCTCTGCGAGATGTAGTCACCTCATTGCACAATGGAGACTCTGAAATTCTACTTTCGGATACAGTGCGGTTTATTGGTGGAATTAAAGATCAAATCATCTCCATATTAGAAGAAGTTGAATCGCACAGACAAATTTTGGAAGGACTTACCAATATTCATTTAACCAACTTAAATAATCGGATGAATGAAGTAATGAAAGTACTTACCGTAATTTCAAGTTTCTTTATACCACTTACTTTTTTAGCGGGGATTTATGGGATGAACTTTGAGTATATGCCGGAGTTAAAATGGAAGTACAGCTACTTTGTGCTTCTTGGAGTCATGGTATTGGTTCTGATAGGTATGGTCATGTATTTTCGACGTAAGCGTTGGTTTTAATGCAGCGAACAGCCTACACTATGGACTTTAAATTCATTAACTATTTACTACTATCAGGATTTGCAATTGCTTGCAACCCTAAAGAAAACATACAAACTGAAAAAACTATGAAAATGAACAAAGGAGTTAATGCTCCTAGTGCAAAAAAAATACCCAAAGAGCTTACAGTGCATGATGATACTAGAGTCGATAACTACTTCTGGTTGAATCAGCGAGAGGATGATGAAGTAATTGACTACCTAAAAGCAGAGAACAATTATACTGAGGAGGTTATGCAGCCTCTTAAAGGATTCCGATCGGCATTATTTGAAGAGATGAAAGGTCGAATTAAGGAATCGGACATGAGTGTTCCTTATAAAAAAGATGGGTGGTACTATTATGTGCGTTTTGAGGAAGGAAAAGAATATCCAATCTTTTGTAGAAAGAAAGGCTCTTTAGATGCTCAAGAGGACATTATTATGGATGTAAATCCAATGGCTGAGCCACACGATTATTATCAAGTTACTGGTTTGAGTTTATCTCCAAATAAAAAGGTTTTAGCTTATGGGGAAGATACGGTTAGTAGGAGAATTTATACTATAAAATTCAAGGATATGGAATCAGGGAACTTGTTGCCTTTTTCGATTGATAATACTACTGGCAGTTCAGTTTGGGCAGAGGATAACAAAACCTTGTTTTTTACCAAAAAAGACGCATCCCTTAGAGCTTATCAAATTTGGAAATATGAGTTTGGGTCAGACCCTAAAACGGCAGAGTTGGTTTACGAGGAAAAGGATGAGACTTTTAATTGTTTCGTATACAAATCGAAATCAGACCAGTATATTTTCATCGGTTCTTCAAGCACATTATCTTCTGAGTACCGATTTGTTAGATCGGATAGTCCTAATGCTGAATTTACGGTTATCCAAGAACGCGAGCCAAACCTAGAATATGGAATTGGTCATATAGGCGATAAGTTTTATGTTCATACCAATTGGAACGCGAAAAACTTTCGCTTAATGGAAACAGAGGTAGTAAACCCCAGTAAGGAGCATTGGAGGGAGGTAATACCTGCCCGTCCAGGGATTTTATTAGAAGACATTGAAATGTTCAACAATTTTTTGGTTTTGGAGGAGCGCATTGCAGGCATCGTTAACCTGCGAGTTTTGAATCAAGTAGATGGTACAGAGCATTATATAACCTTTGATGAAGACGCGTATGCCGCTTATGCGACGAGTAATTATGAGTTTGATACAAAGGTGCTTAGGTTGAGTTATGCTTCACTAACTACTCCTTCTACGGTCTACGATTACGATATGGAGACCAAGTCATTTACCTTATTAAAGGAACAGGAAGTAGTTGGTGATTTTGATAAAAAAAACTATCGATCCGAGCGCATAATGGTTCCATCAAGAGATGGAGTAAAAGTACCGCTATCCATTGTTTATCACAAAGACACTAAAAAGGACGGTAAAGCACCTTTGTTACTGTATGCCTATGGAAGTTATGGCCACAGCATTGACCCCTATTTCTCAACTGTTCGACTGAGTTTGCTGGATAGAGGTTTTGTTTATGTTATTGCGCATGTCAGAGGCTCAGAAACCTTGGGTCGTCCTTGGTATGAAGATGGGAAATTATTAAAAAAGAAAAACACATTTAACGACTTTATTGATTGTGGTAAATGGTTAATCCGGAATCATTATGCAGACTCTAATAATTTATTTGCAATGGGTGGTAGCGCTGGTGGATTGCTCATGGGGGCCATTGCGAATATGGAACCAAAAATGTGGAAAGGAGTAGTAGCTCAAGTTCCATTTGTAGATGTAGTAACTACCATGCTAGATGAGTCCATACCTCTTACAACTGGAGAATTTGACGAGTGGGGGAACCCAAAAGAAAAGGAGTATTATGATTATATGCTTTCGTATTCTCCCTATGATAACGTTGAAGCTAAGGATTATCCAAATATGTTGGTAACAACTGGTTTGCACGATTCACAGGTGCAGTACTGGGAACCAGCTAAGTGGGTAGCTAAATTGCGCGAGCTAAAAACTGATGACAATTTATTGTTGCTTCAAACAGAAATGGAATTTGGTCACAGTGGCGCAAGTGGTCGATTTGAGTCTCTTAAAGAGGTTGCTCAGGAATATGCTTTTATACTGGATTTAGCTGGTAAAGCAGAATAGCAGTAATTAGGGATAAATAAAAAAGGCTCCAAATAGGAGCCTTTTTTTCATCGTCGTTCTATTCATTCTACTTATTCAGTAGGTCTTGAAGTTTGTTTACCGCTTTCCATTTCTATGACTTCCTCTTTAGATTTAGATTGTGTCTTGGGGTGAAGGCTTCTGGATGGATCTTGGCCATATACTTCAGGGTGTAAATAGTGGCCTCTATCTTTTGCAGATTTTTCTTCTTCTACAATAACTCGATTTTCTTTTGCATACGGATCGTTTCTGATACCTGTTACTTGCCAGCTCACTTTTACGTTTGGTTTGTCTGTTTGAATTACAAACCGGTTATTGTTTACTTCTTCCTTTACAATACACTGCGCAAACTGACCAATAGGCGTTAATTGATAGCGGAAATCTTTGTTAGAAACTGATACATATTTAGGTAGTTCCACCACTGCAACTCCACTAGCATCAGTAGTCGTGTTTCCGTTGTATACGTTCATCATATCAGGGCTTTCAACAAAACTGTGTACCAAATATTTATTCTCGGGGTCTAATGGATGATCAATTTTAAAGGTACCAGAGCCTTTAGAAATGGAACCCGATATGTCAAGGTCTCCAGTTATTGTTACATCTCCTTCAAATAAACCCGCTAGACTATTTGTACCTGATGCTTTTGACCATACACCATAGTTAACGCTAGTTGGAGATATTGTAGCATCCACAAATACACCAATGTTTGTATCTGCAGAAGATACCCAGTTGTAAGAACCATAGTTCCGAGTTCCACCAGCACCCCCTAAAAACCAATAGGCAAAATTCGCTGTTCCATAATTATTAGTTCCCTTAGCTTGAGTGAGGTTAAGGACACCGTAATTGGTAACACTATGTTCTCGAGCGTCTGTAACGATACCAGCATTGTGTCCAGTTCCTGCAATTGTGCCCCTCGCTTGTGCAAATACACCTTGATTGTTTTGTGCAACATTGGATTCAGAGAAACCGGATAGTCCCCGACTAGTGCCCGTTGCAGATTTACCTGCAGAGAAACCTTGAACTCCTACACTTTCTGTACCAGCGCCATAAGCTTCACCAAGTACGCCATAGTGTCCGCCGTTACCAGAAACTCCAGCGGCAGAACCTGCTCTACCTTGAATACCATATTGTCTGTTTGCATTTCCCGAGGTAGTTGGGGTATTTCCGAAAATAGCTGTGTTTTCACCTGTTCCGGTAGCTGTTGCTCTAATTGCATTATTTGTAGTTCCAGATGATACATCTAAAACTATTAGTGGTGTCGCTACTCCAATACCCACATTGCCACCATTATAGTTGATATTAGTCCCTGTTTTATTCCAAACCAATTCAGACCTAATGTCAGACGCAGTATCAATCAATGCTGAGTGCAAAGTAGTACTGTCAGAAACTGCTTTAGTAACAACGTCATTCAGGCGAGTGGAATCGTTTGTAATTCTCGTATCAAATTCCGCTTGATTAGTCGCAACACTGTTCAAACGAATACTGTCGTTTACAATACGAGTGTCTATATCGGATTCTATTCCGTTTAATCGGTTGCTATCGTTAGTGATTCTGGTGTCGAACCCAGCTTGATTTGCTGCCACGCTGTTCAA
>CBFIBQ010000027.1:0-42358 GCA_965660875.1 Salibacteraceae bacterium
TCTGTATGTAACATAATCTCCCCCTTGATACTTCTAATCTGTTGCTAGAAACAAAAATGGTGTTCTTAGTAACAAATTAGTAACGAAAGATACGAAAAAATAGACAAATCAGTAACAAATAAGAGAAAGAAAAACAGCCTAAAAGGCACTAAAAGAAGGTATTAGCTAAATAAGGGAAAGGTAATTACTTTCCGATACAGAATTTCGAGAATATGTTTTCCAATAAATCGTCGGTGGTCACTTCACCTGTAATTTCTCCCAGATGAAACAAACTTTGGCGTATATCTGCTGCTAGTAGGTCTCCAGAAAGGCCAGTTTCTAATCCCCCATAGGCACGCATTAGAGCATCATTTGCTCCAGTAAGTGCTTGGTAGTGCCTAGAGTTTGTAACCACTACATCTTGTTCTCCTACCTTTCCTAAATTAACCAAGCTTATCAGCCTTCTTTCTAATTCGTTAAGGTTTGATTTCTTTTTTGCCGAAATAAATAGTGGTTGATAAGTGTGCTCTAAAAACGACCGTTTTTCTTTACTTAATTTATCCGCTTTATTGGCCAGCAAAACAAGTTCAGAATTGGACTTTGCAACATCAACTTGCAACGCATCTACTATCGCTTTAAGCTCTGCGCTATCAATTTTTTCAGCATCAAATACATAGCAAACAACAGCCGCTTCAGCCATTTTTTCTAATGTCTTCTTAACACCTAGAGACTCAACAATGTCTTCTGTTTCTCTGATTCCTGCGGTGTCAATAAAGCGGAATACAATTCCGTCCCAGATTACTTCGTCTTCAATTACGTCTCGAGTAGTTCCCTCTATTTCGGTTACTAAGGCTTTTTCTTCGTTGAGAAGGGCATTTAGCAAAGTTGATTTTCCTGCATTGGGTTTGCCTGCAATTACTACAGGAACTCCGTTTTTAATAACGTTTCCGCTTTTGAATGAAGAAATCAATGCTTGGATAACCACATGAATATTCCAAATCAATTTTTTCAGTTCGTCCCGATTCGCAAACTCAACATCTTCTTCACTAAAGTCCAATTCCAATTCAACCATCGAAGCAAAATGGATAAGGTCTCCTCTCAACTTTTTTATTTGATCTGAAAACCCACCCCGCATTTGTTGCATAGCAATTTTGTGAGCAGCTTCAGAGTTTGAGGCAATTAGATCTGCCACAGCTTCTGCCTGACTTAAATCCAATTTTCCATTTAAAAAAGCTCTAAGCGTAAACTCTCCGGGTTTAGCAGGTTCGGCACCATTTTCAATAAATAAGCGGATAACATCTTGTAAAATATATTGAGAACCGTGGCAGGAAACTTCAACTACCTCTTCACCAGTATAGCTTTTTCCGTTTAAGAAAACGGTAACTAATACTTCGTCAACAATTCTTTCTCCGTCCTTTATTTGCCCAAAATGGGCGGTGTGGCTTTCTACCCTAATCAAACTTTTTGAAAAAACTGAAGATAAGATTTCAATAGATTTAGGTCCAGATAGTCTGATTACTCCGATTGCACCAACTCCTTGAGGGGTGGCTAATGCAACTATTGTGTCGTTTGATTGAGTCATAAGGTCTGCAAAAATAATTGTTCTAGGTCAATACAATTGGCTTGAATCCAAACTAGAATGCTTACTCAACTGAACTGCTTATATGGCTAGATTTGTAACTTAGTTTTAATACACGACTCATATGAAGCGTTTCCTCATTTTGTTTTTTATTATTCCCCTTATTTCTATAAATATTCATGCTCAGCAAACGACTAAAAAAGTCTTGTTTATGGGAAACAGTTACACTGCAGGGTTGCCTAATGTTATTGCTGAGTTGGCCGCATCTGTTGGTGACTCATTGATTTTTTACGATGGTTCTGGTGGGCAAACAATAAAGGATCATGCGACAAGCCAACATTCTTTGTCAAGTATTTCGCAGGATCAATGGGATTATGTGGTAATCCAATGTCAAAGTCAAGAAGCGGCATACACCAACTCATACGTCAGAAATAATGTTTTACCCTATGCTAAATTTTTAGCCGACAGCGTGCGATCTTTTAATCCCTGCACGAAAACAGTGTTTTATATGACTTGGGGGAGGAAGAATGGAGATGCTGCAAATTGTCAAAACTGGCCTCCAGTTTGCACCTTTGAGGGAATGCAAATGGAGTTAAGGAAAAACTACTTAAAAATGGGTAATGACAATAATGCATTCGTGAGTCCTGTTGGCATGGCATGGAGACATGCTCGGCAAGAATGGCCAAATATTGAGCTTTACGATATCGATGAAAGTCATGCTTCCCCAGCGGGAATGCACTTGTCTGCAAGTACGTTTTATGCCGTATTATTTGGGAAGTCTCCATTGGCTACGCGACAATCTGGTGGAGTTCCTCCAAGCGAACAAGATTCTTTAAATAAGGCAGCTAATACCATTGTTTTTGACAGCTTAAGTACTTGGAATTTGAACTACGTATCTGGAATCAGTAAAGTAAGTTATACTGTAAATGATGATACGGTGCAGTTCAAAAATCACAACTCCAATTTAGATTCAGCACTCTGGGAATTTGGGGATGGAAATCACACATGGCAAATAAGTCCGCAGCACATTTATGATACATCGGGAACTTATAGAGTAATCACGCTTTCTTTTAATAGTTGCATGCAATTTGATACTACTTTTGAAGTAACCGTAACCCTACCTAAGGATACAACCATAGCAGATACCACCAATGAGGACACTGCTAGCTCTGAGCCAAGTAGTATAGTAGAACAAAAGCACCGACAATTTTCACTGTATCCCAACCCAACAAGTGGACGAATAAAGATTACTTTGAATCATTCGATGTTAGATAAATCTACAGTTGAGTTTGTGCTGTTTAATTTGGAAGGAAGAGCATTATTAAAAATACCCCTAGTTCAATCTGAAAATGACCTGCTCTTACCCGATGACTATGCTGGTGTATACCTATATTCTATTGCGGAAGGGCCGCTACAAAAATTAGTAATTGTCAATTGAGTCATACACCAAAAGATAGTTCAATTTCCAAAAACAAATAACAGTGCATAATGAGTAAACTACTTAGAAAACCTATTGTTCAGTTCATTTTAGCAGGAATAATTCTTTTCAGTGTACAGCAGCTTTCCGAAAACCTAACGACCAATAAGCCTATTGAAATAACGAAGCAAACCTTTCAACATATCCATGCTGAATTGAGTGTAATGGGATTGGACGCGAAAGATTCCCAGATAGTTCAAAATGCTGTAGAAAATAAAATTGAACAAGAATTATTGTCTCGATTTGCCTTGGATAATGGCTTCGAAGAAAATAATGAATTAGTTAAAAGTGCCTTAGCTCAAACTTCAGAAGAGTATATTCAGAGTCAAGCAAATTTAAGAGACCCAGGAGACGAAAAATTAAAGGAATTTTTGGGAAAAAGCGATAAAGTCTACAAGAACAAAACACGCATTAGTTTTCGCCAATATTTTTTCGGAGAAGACTTAATATATGCTCAAAAGTCTCTATTTGATTCAAAAAGTATCTCAGTTGAAAGCAGTGAAACCAATCCAGCCAAAGAACAATGGGAACAAGCTCCATTAACAACTATTTCCAGGACATTTGGAAAACAATTTACTGACAGTTTAATTGACAAACCAGCAGAATGGCGAGGTATAGTTAATTCTGAGTTTGGTGCGCACGTAGTAGTTATCGATGCTGTTTTTCCTATGAAACAGGCGACCTTGGACGATGTTCGACACATTGTATTGAGCGATTACAGGCAGCAGGTGTTAATAAATTATAGAGATTCCATTTTATCCATGATGCGCGATAGAGTGGAAGTAGTTAAAGATTTTTAGTCGAAACAATGCGGTACCCAACGATAGTTTTCTTTTTGAAGCAGTTGTTTTTTGTAGTACTGTTTTTTACTGTGTGGCCACAAGTCCAAGCACATAATTTAATACCCAATGATGTTAAAGTATTTACAAATGATAGCAACTACTCGGTATTCGTCAAGTGCAACAGTATTGAAGGATTTGAAGGTATAAAGGTGTTAAATGAAGGAGCACAGAAAACAAGGTTTAGTCAATTTGGATCCTTACAATTTGTTGAATTTACCTTGCCTTTATCTACAGATTCTCTGAGACTCGAAATTTTAAACGGTGCCAAGACTTCTGTTCAAGTCAAAAAAAATGGAAGCATATCCTTAAATATGTTCACAGCACCCCGGGTAGTTTCCGCTCTGCAAGCGGAGTATACGGATACTGCGTTCATTCGGCCTGTTTTGGAATATTTGGAATTGGGAGTGGAGCATATTCTGATTGGTTTTGATCATTTGCTATTTATTCTAGGGTTGGTATTTATAGTGCGTCGCAAAAGGTTAATTTGGATCATCACGACTTTTACTATTGCGCACAGCATTACACTGGGTCTTTCCACTGCAGGTGTTTTAATGCCATCGCAACTTGGCTTGAGTAGTATTTGGGTAGAATCAATGATAGCGATATCTATTGTGATTTTGGCACTAGAGATGCGCAAGGAACAACAGAATAATGATATGCAATCCGTATCCATTGCCTTTGTTTTTGGATTATTACACGGCTATGGTTTTGCTGGTGTATTGCAAGAATTGGGGTTACCTCCGGGTGCGTTTTGGAAAGCATTGCTGGCCTTCAACATTGGCGTTGAAGTAGGTCAATTACTTTTTATTGGATTGCTATTGGTGCTGTTTCGATTGTTGCACAAGTTCATGGAACCAAAAATATTAAACTATGTAGCTTCTATTTTTGTTGGAGGAATGGCTGCTTATTGGTCAATCGAACGCATTTTAGAACTCTCATTAAATTAAAAAACAGATCAGAATGAAATTAGTGTCTTGGAACGTAAACGGAATTAGAGCAGGTGTGAAAAAAGGTTTTATAGAAAAAATGCAAGATATGCAGGCTGATATCATTTGCATTCAAGAAACCAAAGCTCAAGATGATCAAGTAGCGGAGGCATTAGCAGAAGCTGAAGGATATCACTTATTTTCCAATTCCGCCGAAAAAAAAGGTTATTCTGGTACGGCTATTTTATCAAAAGTTAAACCTCAGAATGTATTTCTTGATTTGGGTAAACCGGAGCACGACAAAGAAGGTAGACTTATTTTCTTGGAATTTGAAGAATTTTTTGTGGGCACTACCTACGTCCCAAACTCCAAAGGAGATTTGTCTCGATTGGAAGAACGAACAATATGGGATAAGGAGTTGTTGGGTTATATGCGAAAATTGGAGCAGAAAAAACCAGTGGTGATATGCGGAGATTTTAATGTATGTCATAGGGACATCGATTTAGCGCGACCAGCAGCGAATTACAATAAGTCGGCGGGTTATACACAAAAGGAAATTGATGGAATGGACAATTTTACGCAGGCAGGTTTTGTAGATACCTTCAGAGCGTTGCACCCCAATGAAGTTAAATACAGTTGGTGGAGCATGCGTGGTGGAGCTAGAGCAAAGAATGTTGGTTGGAGACTGGATTATTTTTTGGTTAGTGAGCAATTGATGCCTCAAGTAAAACAGGCAGATATTTGGACTCAAATCGAAGGATCGGACCATTGTCCGGTTATTTTAGAATTAGAAGATTAATTATTCTAAATCCAGTCGGCTCAAAAGCGGGGATTGACTTACTTTTGGGCACCAAATTATTAGAAAATAAAGATACCATGAGTGTACTTGTAAATAAGGATTCAAAGATTATCGTCCAAGGGTTTACCGGTGGAGAAGGAACTTTTCACGCGGGCCAAATGATAGAATACGGAACTAATGTCGTGGGTGGTGTTACTCCGGGAAAAGGTGGCCAAAAGCATTTAGACCGACCAGTATTTAACACAGTAGAAGATGCAGTTAATGAAACTGGAGCGGATGTATCCATAATTTTTGTTCCACCAGCATTTGCAGCTGACGCCATTATGGAAGCTGCCAATGGCGGTATCAAAGTAATAGTGTGCATAACAGAGGGAATACCCGTTGCAGATATGGTAGGGGTAAAAGAATATTTGAAAGATTACGATTGCACGTTGATAGGGCCTAACTGCCCAGGAGTAATTACTCCTGGTGGTGCTAAAGTGGGTATTATGCCAGGCTTTGTATTTAAAGAAGGACGTGTGGGAATTGTATCTAAATCGGGTACTTTAACCTATGAAGCTGCAGATCAAGTAGTGAAAGCGGGTTATGGAATTTCTACTGCAATAGGTATTGGTGGTGATCCTATTATTGGTACTTCAACTAAAGCTGCGGTTCAGTTGTTAATGGAAGATCCTGAAACTGATGCCATTGTAATGATTGGGGAAATTGGTGGTAACTACGAAGCAGAAGCTGCTCGCTACATAAAAGAAGCTGGAAATCCAAAACCAGTAGTTGGATTTATTGCTGGACAAACAGCACCTGCAGGAAAAAGAATGGGACATGCTGGTGCCATTATTGGTGGTGCTGAAGATACAGCTGAAGCTAAAATGAAAATTATGTCAGCATGCGGTATTCACGTAAGTGCTTCACCCGCTACCATTGGATCTACACTTGCTGAAGCATTAAAGGCATAACAAAAAAAATCTCAAAAAGTAAAAAGCCTCTTACAAAACTGTGAGGGGCTTTTTTATGCGCTTTGGTTAACCTGAATTTTTAACGTTGTTCCTCTACCCAAACTCTATCTTTTCCTTTAAACTCAGGAGTTTGAATACTAATCACTTTTACCGAGTTATTAGAGTTGGTTTTAAAGGAGTGTACTTTTCCAGCAGGTATGCGCAGATAATCTCCGGGTTCAACCGTATAGCTGGTATCTCCTATATAGAAAAAACCCGCTCCTTCCAACACGTGAATCAGTTCTGTATGTTGGGCATGATAGTGCGGTTTAACGCTGTCTTGAACCCATATGATATAGGAGGATTCAAAACGATCGCTACATAAACTATGTACCGCAATGTTCTTGTTTTCGGCAACGTTTTTCAGTGCGTTTAGTTTGAAATAATCCTGAGCGTTCATCATGTTGGAACAAATCACCATAAAAACTGTAAGTGCTATTTTCATAATCTAGAATAAAGTTAAGTCCGATTTCAAACCTGCCAAAAAGCTAGCTGTATCCATTCGTTTTTTTCCTTCCAATTGTAGCTCGGTGATCCAGATAGTTCCGCTGGAATTGGCAATTCCCAATCGTTTTTTCTCTTGTATAAAAAGAGGATTTTCTGAATCGAATTCTTGGCCTATGTTCCCAGCATATATTTTTAGTTTCAGCTTTTTGCCCTCTAAACCTACAAATGTGTAGGCGCATGGGTATGGACTTAGACCTCTTATGTGATTGTAAATATCCTCAACGTCATTCTCCCAATCAATGGCGCAGTTCTCTTTATTAAGTTTCGGAGCCGGTTTTAATGCATCCAATTTTGTTGATAGCTCTTCTTGGCTAGTTAGTGTAACATCGTTTGATTCAATTTTATTGACCGTTTCAACGACAAGATCAGCACCCATATGCATCAGCCTTGCGTACAACTCACCTACATTTTCTTTATGATTAATGGCTGTTTCACGTTGCAAAATGATTGACCCCGTATCAATTTTATGCTTTAGAAAAAATGTAGTTACACCTGTAGTTTTTTCTCCATTAATTATCGCCCAATTTATAGGAGCTGCTCCACGATATTGAGGTAGTAAGCTACCGTGCAGGTTAAAAGTTCCATGCTTTGGCATATTCCAAACAGCTTCTGGTAGCATTCTAAAAGCAACTACAATGTTCAAATCGGCCTTCAAGTCTTCTAATTCACGAAGGAATTCAGGGTCTTTCAAGTTGGTGGGTTGCAACAGAGGAAGTCCTTGCTCAACAGCATGTTCTTTTACCGCAGATTGTTGTATTTTCTTTCCTCTACCTGCAGGTTTATCTGGAGCCGTAATTACTCCCACAATATTTTTCTTGGCTGCAAGTAAAGCTTCTAATGAAGCTACTGCAAATTCAGGTGTTCCAATAAATACAATTCTCATTCCGACGATTAAACTTTAGATGTTTGCCAATTACCCTTCAACAGATAACCAAAAATAAGTATCCCAAATGCAATAAAATACACAAACTCAGCTGACCATACTTGGTACAACTCTATTTGATTCACTTGGATTAATAGATAAGCAAATACCAAATAAATACTGACCACACAGGTTTCAATTAATAATGCCGTAATTGTTCTTCCAGTCCCAGAAACTGCTTTGAAACCTACTATTACTGGTCCAAAAATAAACAGTACAATGCCTACAAGGTGCAGCACTGGTTCGGCAATTGAAAGGGTATAGGTGTCGCTAGAAAATGGTTGCAGTAAATCAATCCCTACTAGCCAGATGAGTGGTTGCATAAGCAAAGCGAATGCAACGCTAATTAAACAAACTCGTCCTACCATTTTTAGTACTAAATCGTTTCGGTTTTCGCCCATTAGATTGCCCGTTAAGGAATTAGTGGCGTCCCCCAATCCAAATACAGGAATAATAAGCACCATATAAATACTGCGCACAATGTGCGACGCGGCAAGTTCTTTTTCTCCCAAGCCTTCAATAAGCGTAAAAAATGCAAACCAAGAGAAAAATGAAACAAAGTTTTGTACCATTAAAGGACTGGCGGTCTTTAATATGGAAACGTACGTGCTCATTGAGATACGTATCTTATCGAATAAACGATATTTCTTATGATCATAGAGAAAGAACAAATAAAACAGAATAAATATACTACCAACCCCTTCGGCTATATTGGAAGCAATGGCAGCACCTTCAACTCCAAGTTCAGGAAAGCCTAGGTTTCCGAAAATAAGTGCGTAATCCAGAAAGATATTGAGCAATGCAGAAACGGGGGTTACGATTCCAATAATCTTCGTTTTTGTGGTGCCAACTAAAAGCGCAAGTGCCGCTGCATTTATAAAACTTGCGTAAAGTCCCCAAGAGCGGTAACTTAGAAATCGATCAATGATAGCACCTATTGCTGTTGAGTCCGTTAATAAGGGAAGTATGTGCGGTAGTCCGAATACAAAGAATATATGCACCAACACTCCGTAAAGCATTAAAAACAGCAGGGTGTGGTGCAGTAAATTGCCAATTTTATCAAACTGACCCTCACCATTTCGCCGCGCTACTATTATTTGAACGCCACTTGAAAAGCCCATTCCAATCATTACGAGTAGCATGTAGGTGAGTCCAGCATTTCCTGCACCACCCAATTCTGCTGCTCCTAGTTGACCTAAAAATGCGGTATCCGTAAGGCTAACAAGCGTCATAGACAGCCCCATAATCATCATTGGAACAGCAATACGCAAGATGTTTTTGTAGCCGATTTGAATTTCAGGTGTCAAAATGAAGAGAATTTTGCTTTAAAACAAGACTACAAAATTAGCTTAGTCTTCCTCATCGTCGTCGTAAGAAACGGTGACGGGTAATTCACCCACTACTCTAAAAGCAGTTCTTCTATTTTTTGCTCTACCTTCAGGATTATCCGTTCCATCGGTAAAAACATTTTTAGCTATTGGCTTAGTCTCTCCATATCCTCTTGCTTTCAATCTTTTTGAGTCAATACCTTTTTTCTCTAAATAGTTGATTACAGATTCGGCACGCTGCTGCGATAATTTTAAATTGTAGTCATCATTTCCAACGTTGTCTGTATGCGCTGCTATTTCCACTATTACTTGGGGGTTTTGTTCCAGAAGGGAAAAAATTGAGGTATCAATTGTTTTCATAGCCGCCTCGTTCAGTGAGGCATTGTCAAATGCATACAAAATGTTTGGAATGACAATTTCAGCATCAGAAATTTTGGTTAACCCAATATTTTTCTCAATTTCATAAGGTTCCTTCAAATCAATGGTAGACATAGAGTCTGTAGAATTGAAAAAACCTTCTTTTCGGTACACAATTTCGTATTCGGTGTTTTCGTCCAATACAATGCTGTAATTGCCTTTATCATCGGTAATAACCTTATCTGCTAAAAACGACTCGTTTTCTTCCTCGTTCCTTATCACCAATCGCACTTCCACACCACTTTCTGGTTTGTCTGTTTCGTTATTCGTAACAGTCCCAAAAACCGTATGCGTAATAATGTTTTTCCATTCTAACAGGAATAAATCATCACAGCAGTTGGGGTGCTTTAAAGCAATACTACCCGCTCTGTTCGATACTAAAACTGCTTCCGTTCTATTCGGAAACATAGCGTAATACATATCGTCTAGTGGCGAGTTTACTGCTATTCCAGGATTTAGAGCTTTGGCGTTCCATTTGCTCCTTTCTCCCGTAACGTACTGTATATCCAAGCCACCATATGAAGGCCAACCCGTTGATGAAAAATAAAGTTTGTAGCTTTTGTTGTCAAAATAAGGAGCCATTTCATTTCCTTGGGTATTCACTTTACTTCCGCAATTTCTTGGTTTGTCAAAACGTTCTTTACTTATTCTGTAGCGGGTATACCAAATATCCAATGCCCCTTTACCGCCCGGTCTGTCAGATGTGAAATAGATGATTTCTCGGTCATCCTTTACACTTTTCCCTACCGCAGGATGGGTATTGGTGAATTTTTTACTGTTTATTTCTTCGTGTAATTCCAATGGCTCTGACCAAGTACCGTCTTCATTTTTTCGAATAAAAAATAACTGACATCGAATTTGATTTTTCCAATTGGGGGCGCAAGAAGTGAAGTAGATGCGCCGACCATCTTCTGATTGTGTAAAACTACCGATACTCATATCTGTCAGGCCGTTAAGGACCATATCGGCCTCTCCATTAAATTTCCAAACGTTATCTGATTTTTTAGCCTCGTATATTTTACGTTGCGGCAATTCTGCATCTTCTGTGTTTTCCACTTTAAATACAACCGAATCGCTAATCAGAGAAACATACCAAAATGTTGAACTGTCCACTATAAATGGCGAGAACTCAATATTGGCATGATTAATATTATTTTCCAAATGGGTGACCTCTGTGAGTTCCTCGGGGTCAGTTGTTTCATTCATGGCCATTTCACAACCCTTTAGCTCTGCTTTCACCAACTTCTTGTATAGATCACCATCGTGTTTGCCTTTATTCTCTTCCTTAAATTTTTCTAGATACAATTTGGCAAATTTGTATTGTTCTCGCGTTTTCATAATCCGCGCCATGTGGAAAAGTGCTACCGCGTACTTTTTTTTGTCTCCATAATAGGCTTTTGAATAGGAGGTTAGGGCTTTTTGGAAGTTACGGCTTTGATCGTATGCTCTGGCTAGCCTGAAGTGGTTTTTTAACTTTTCATCATTTCTTCTTACCAGTTCTTCAAGGTAGTCTATTTGACTGTAGTAATCGTTAGCCCGAAAAGCGCTCTTGTAATATTGGCGCAATTGCGAATTTTTGAGATTGGCAATAGAGGAATCAGTATCTTGACCATGAGCAGCAACAACAATACATAGTGCCCACAAACAGAAGGATATTTTTTTAATAACGATCACAGGGTACTGCAGTTTTTTTCAATAACATACTCGGACTCGTGTATATGATCGATATTTCATAAGCACCTCTAAAGTCAGTGGATGTTTTTAATTCAGAAACATTCAAATCGTAGTTAAAGCCAACTTCTAAGTTTGCAAAGCGCATACCTACTAAAACTACAGCAGCGTCAGTATTTCTATTAAACCCATCACGTAACAATACCCCTGCATATACTCCTGTTGCTTCCATTTGATTCTCTTTCAAATGCAACAAGAAATTTCCGCCATATAAAATCTCAGAAGCCTTGCCATGAGACATATGCAATAAATTCGGAACAAGTGTAATATTATCGTTTATATCTATCTCCGCGCGAGCTGTAAGTGTTGTCCTAACAGGCACTTGATATTCTGTACCGAAGAAAGATTCATCTGGTTTGTTGATATGAAATAGTGCGGCGCCAATTTCAGGTCTAAACTTATCCAATTCAAGGGTATATAAAAATCCAGCATTGAAATCAAAGTAGCTTACTTGGTCACTAATGAAGGGGTCTGCATTGGGTAAGTTGGCATTGAATTGCCCTGTGTTTCTATCAAATTGCGAAGGAAAACTTGTTCCCGTTAAATTATAAGAGCGTTGGACAAATGTGGGCTGAAATCCAAAATGGAATTTATGAATTTCAAATTTCTTGTGGTATGCTCCGCTCAACGCCACTTTATGTGTTTTGAGGTTTGCGGCACCGGTTTCATCGTACAAATAAAGTAGACCACCTGAGAGTTGTTCGTTGTATAAATAAAAGTTTCTATCGTATGAGGCAGCTGTGGTGTTGAATGGTTTACCAATTGAACGCCATTGGTTTCTATGGTTGCCTGTAAATCTCCACTGACCATCCATGTTTCCAGTCTGTGCGGGGTTTATGGTAAGCGGGCTCATGTAAAATTGGCTAAAGTGAACATCTTGAGCTACAACCTTTTGCTGCACGACTGCACAACTAAAAAAGGTCAAACCAGCTACTACTAACCAACTTCTAAAACACATGGCATCAAAAATGCTTATTTCAGCCCATTAAAAAAAGTAAACCAAAACTTATTAGTAAACTCAAACAAGGCTTTAGTAAACGAATTCATTTTTCTAAATGATAAGAATTGAACTCTAACTATATTTGATGCTCCTGATGAAACGTTACTTTACTTCTATAATTCTGGTCTTTGGCCTTTTGTTTTCATTTGAGCTGAAGGCACAGCTGACTTGCAACTTCTCAGCAGACACCTTAGAAGGTTGCGCTCCACTGCGGGTTAATTTTACGGATTTAAGTGCTGGCGGTGGCACAATCGTTTACCGCAATTGGGATTTTGGCAATGGTGGTTTTTCTAATACTAACAATCCAAGTCCTTCCAGAGTATATGCTAATAGTGGTCAATTCACTGTAACACTTACTGTTAGCGACGGAATTGATACCGCCTCAAAAACAGTTACCAATTACATTACCGTTTTTAAAAATCCAGTAGTTGGTTTTAACTTTCAAAAGATTACAAATTGTGCACCCATTGAGGTTCGATTTACAGATCAGACAACACTGGGCGATGCACCAATAAAAAATTATTCTTGGGATTATGGTGATTTAACAGGAGCCGGAACCGCGAAAAACCCAACTCATTTCTACAATTTTAAAGGGACCTACTCGGTAATTTTATCTGTGGAAGATACAAATGGCTGTAAAGGATCGTTTGAGCGAAAGGACATTGTTGCGGTAGAAAAACCAGAAGCCAAGTTCGGAGCCTCCAAGCGCTCCGACTGCAAAGCACCTATGACAACGAACTTTATTAATAACAGCACGGGCCTTGGCACATTAACTTACAATTGGACATTTGGCGATGGAAACACCTCCACCGCAACCTCGCCCACTCATACCTACACAAATACGGGAAGCTATGATGTGTCTTTAGTGGTGACCGATTCAAATGGCTGTACCGATACGCTTGCCTTCACAAAACTCATATCAATTGGTCAGACAAAAGCAGATTTTACGTCCACCGATACCATTTGCTTGAATCAGCCGGACAGTTTTATAAATACTTCAATTGGAGGTCAAAACTTCTTGTGGACTTTTGGAGGTACAGATACCAGCACAAGTATTGATCCAGTGTACGCGTTTAGTTCTGCCGGCATAAAGACAGTAACGCTAATTGCCTCTTCAGGCCCAGGATGTATCGATACGATAACTAAATCTGTATATGTGCAAGAAATTGAAGCGGATTACCGAGTTACGTATCCCGATAAGTGTAAACCAAACCTGGTTAGTGTTTTTGATTCCTCGAGAAAAGTAACTGCTGTATCCGGTATTTATTATTGGGTTCAAGGGACCAGTCCCAAACAAATCAATGGATTAGATACGGCTATAGAATTTCCCGCTTCCGGTTGCACACGTGTTCAAAGACAACTGACTTACACTGCTGAATCTAAGTTTGGCTGTCGAGATACGGTAACTAAAAATATCATTGAATATCAAAATTCAGCAGTTGGCATTCAGCAAGTAGCCTCTGGTGACCATTGTGTAAAAGATACAGTGGGATATCGATTTTCTGGCTGCTTAGTGAATGGTGCACGTTCCTTCAGTTGGGATTTTGGTACCGGAAAAGCTGGGGATACGTCAAACTTAAGAAATCCAACAAATGTTATTGTTTTGGATACTTCGGGAGTTTATACATCTACGCTTACAGTGCAAGATTCAGCAGGTTGCTCCTACAAGGCAAGGTCGAGTTACCAAGTGGGTGAAAAACCCAATGCGAGTTTTATCATTCAGGACGATACACTTTGTTTTATGGAGCAGTTCATTTTTAAAAGTAACTCAACCGACTCCACAAAAATTGATCAATATACTTGGGAGTTTGGAGATAGTCAAGGTGGTCAAGGAAAGCAAATTTCGCACATTTATGATTCTATCGGGGTGTACAATGTTAAGTTAACTGCTGATGACAATATGTGTAGGGACGATACTACAATTTCCTTGTACATTAGCGGCCCATCGGCCAGTATTGGTAACAATAACACGGGCTCATGTTTATTTCCGCTAAGGCAGTCTTTTTCTCTCAACTCTTTTGGGTATTTTAATCGTTTTTATTGGGATTTTGGAGATACTTCAGCAATTGACAGCACCACCCTAAACCCAGTACACACTTATGCTCAAGAAGGAACTTACAAAGTGAAGCTTCGAGTAATAAACGATACTACTGGCTGTGAAGTGAATACGGAATATACGGTTCAACCGTTTAAAGTTATTGCAGACATCCAAGCATTTGATATAATATGCTCCGACAGCTCAATACAATTGGATGGAACCAAGTCGAGTGGTAACATAGGGTTCAATTTTTTCTGGGATTTTGATAACGGGTTAAAATCTACAAGAAATCCACGCCCAAAAACGAATTACAACAGTCCGGGGATATATGATGTGGAGTTGATTGTAATTGGTGCGGATAGTTGTTCAGATACGGCAACATTTCCTGTACACGTTTTACCTAACGCGCCTGCCTTTGAGTTGCCACAATTAAATTTTTGCCACGGAGATACTCTGATGATTAATGCTACGGATAGCTTTGGTGTGCACGCTCCAAAAAGCTCAGGTCCGGGAATTTACAGTAATTATTTTGATTCGACCACCAACGCATTTATAGGAAGCCCGCACAATCAATTTTTCTTTTGGAAAAGAAACGATACTTCAATCAATAATAATAGTGCTTATTTCGAGCAAGTCCTATTAGTAGACTCTACTAAAGCGAGGATTGGTCATCAAACGGATACATTAAAATTGAGTTTAAAAAGTGTAGACTCCTCTTATCATTATTTTTACAGGCTTCAACCGCAAAGGCCAGAACGTTACGAGTACGGAGACTTTCAAGGCTGTGTGCAAGATACAGAAGTGGAAATTATTATCCACCAATTGAACCCCATATTCCGAATGGAAGACAGTACCATTTGTATTGGAGATTCAATTTGGTTTCAAGATACTTCTCAAGCTACTGTAGGAAGTTATACATGGTATTTTGGTAACGGAGATAGCAGTAGTTTATCTTCTCCTGAGTATGCATTCGGCCAGCGAGGCACTTACAACGTTACTTATGTGACTCGCGCTTCGGTCTGCGAAGATAGCTTGGTAATACCTGTCAATGTGCAGGCGGTAGATTCTCTGAAGTTTTATGCCTCGTTAACGGATACTACTTGCTTTCCTGCTACCAGTTTGTTTTTTGATCAAAGTGTAGGAGATAGTATTACTTGGCGTTACTGGGATTTTGGAGATGGACGTACTCCGATTCGTTCGCCTTTAAAAGATTCACTCACAAAAACATTCACAGACCCGGGTGAATTCTCGGTGAAGTTGATAGTAGAAACGTCATACGGCTGTCAAGATTCCATTACATATGATAAATACATAAATATCCGAGGTCCATATGCCGAGTTTAGTCTAAGCGATGATTCCATCTGCTTGTATGATGAAGTTACCTATCGTTTAGATACTGTCAATCAGTATACCTATAGTCTCGAGTGGGATTTTAGTGATGGCTTTGTAGATACTACAGATACTACTGTACAACAGATAGTGCACCGATACAATAAAACCGGAAGATTGTCGCCTGTGCTGGTTTACAGAGATAGCGCATTGACCTGCGAGCGTGCATTTACCGAAGACCTAGTTATTGAAAGTGTATTGGCAGACTTTACTATCAGTGACTCTATAGGTTGTGCGCCACTTTCAGTAGATTTTGACGATAAATCCGTGGATGGAGACACTTGGCGGTGGACATTTGGTGATGGGAATATTGGAAGCATTGCCAACCCTAAAAACACCTATTCGAACGAAGGGAAATATGAGGTTTTTCTCTATTACGAAAATTCAAAGAATAATTGTAAGGATACGGCCGTGGGTAGTTTAAATGTTTTGTCAAACCCACAGATTAAGGCCTTTGGAGATTCATTAATTTGTCGTGGTGACAGTATCTCTTTAAGCGCTACAGGCGCTAAAAATTATCGTTGGACGCCTACCTCATATATGAACAATCGGGCAATATCAAATCCGAGGGTAGCACCATTAATAGACCAATTGTATTTTGTGGAAGGAATCGACTCAAATAATTGTAGAGCCACAGATTCGGTAATTGTTGTTGTGCAGCAGTTGCCAGTAATTCAGCTGCCGAATGATACGAATATTATAATAGGAGAGGAGTTTATCCCGAAAATTGAGGTAACAAATGGAGCGAGCTATCGTTGGGAACCAATTGCTGGAATAGACTGTGATACGTGTAAGTTGCCAAAGTTTGACCCAGTAGAAAGTACGACCTACACACTATTCGTTAAGGATTCACTGGGTTGTTTTGAGATTTCTCGTTCATTTTTTGTAAACGTTGATGAAAAATACAGCATTGATGTTGCAGAAGGGTTTACGCCAAATGGAGACGGAGTAAATGATATCATTTATCCAGATGGTTGGGGCTTAGAAAATGTCTTAGAGTTTAAAGTGTTTAACCGCTGGGGTGAAATTGTTTTCGAGTCTACAGCAGCACAGATGGGCTGGGATGGCTATTACAAAGGCGCTTTGCAAAACCAAGATACCTATTTATGGTTTGTGAAAGCAACCGCTGTTTCTGGCGAAGAAATAAGCGAGGAAGGGTTCTTTACCTTATTTCGGTAAGTTCCTACGTGAATATCTGTTAACCATCATGTAAAATTCTCTTAATCTGCTACTTATTGGCTTTCATTTTCAGTAGTATCTTAATAGCTTAGTGTCAAACACTAATTATGCCTATAGACTACTCAAAACAAATAGAAACAGTTGATACCATTGATTATGATGAATTCCAAGAGCGTTTTTACAAACCGCAGATTCCTGTAAAAATAAAAAACCTGCTTTCAGACGCTGAGGCCAATAAAAAATGGTCCCCCGAGTTTTTAAAAGAGCAACTCCCAGATTTGGAGGTTGGGGTATTTGAAAATGATCCCGAATTGTTAGACAGGTCTCAAAAAACCGCTCCTAAAACCATGCTATTTGGAAATTATATCGATAAAATTTTATCGGGGCCTTCAGATGCTCGTCTGCATTTATTTAATGTATTCAAACACTTACCCGAGCTTACCAATGACTTTGAATACCCAGATATAGCCGATCGCATTGTAACCGCATTGCCCTTTGCGTTCATTGGCGGAGAAGGCAGTGTAGCTCGACTGCACAGAGATATGGACAACGCTAATGTATTTCTTACCGAGTTCTGGGGCAGAAAGAAAGTGATCCTTTTTAGTCCGGAATACGATGAATTATTATACCGTTTTCCATTTGCTACTCATAGTCCTGTAGATGTAGAAAATCCAGATTACGATCAATATCCTGGATTGCATTTAGTGGAGGGGCAACATACGATACTAGAAAAAGGCGAAACGCTATTTATGCCTTGTAAATACTGGCATCACATTCGATACCTTTCTGTGGGTATTGGCATGTCATTTAGGAGCCTAGGTTCTGTTCCAAATACTGCAGAAGGATTACTCCAAACAACGGTACTGTCTACGATTGATGATTTGGCTCGGGTAGTAGCAGGAGATGATTGGCAAGACTACAAAACACAACTGGCTATGGACAGAGCAGAAACACAATTAAGCCAGACCAAATATTCGATTGGGTAAATACTTGTAA
The DNA here is from genome assembly GCA_965660875.1 of Salibacteraceae bacterium. Classification (GTDB taxonomy): domain Bacteria; phylum Bacteroidota; class Bacteroidia; order Flavobacteriales_G; family Salibacteraceae; genus UBA6770. Next base: position 18,102 of record CBFIBQ010000027.1, read on the forward strand.
AACAATATTCTATCTTAGTGAAGCGCCCGTTATTTATGTTCTAAAAAACACTAATTTAGAACGTGGTTTATTCGCGTCGGTCATTTCTGTTTGGATTAGCTCTCATTTGGATTACGTTGATACCAGTGGGCGGTTACGCACAACTCCAAGCTGATTTTGAAGCCGATACATTGCAATTTTGTCCACCGCGTTCGGTGAAATTTAATGATTTATCTACTGGTGGAAGAATCATTAGCAGGCGCTGGGAGTTTGGTCAAGGTGGGACTTCTAACAATAACAATCCATTTCCCTCAGCCAGTTACATCCGATCGGGAAAATATTCCGTAAAGCTCGTGATTAGTGATGGCGTTAATACCGATTCAATTACAAAAACGGGATACATCACAGCTCACAACATACCCATTGCAGATTTTACTACTTCAAATACGCCAAGAGGATGTAAACCTTTATCAGTAGGTTTTGTAGATAATACAAGACTGGGGGATGCTCCAATACAACAGTACGATTGGAATTTTGGAGACGGAAATCGATCGCAAACTAGAAACCCAAATTATCGGTACGGCTCCGATGGAAAGTACACAGTGGTATATACAGTTACGGATACCAATGGCTGTTATTCGAGCAATAAAAAGCAAGCATATGTAGATGTTCTCGCTGGACCTAAAGCCAAGTTTAATACGAGTAACCCATCAAACTCATGCAAAGCGCCACATAAAGTCAATTTTGTGAACCTAACCACAGGTATGCAGCCGATTCGATATTCGTGGGATTTTGGAAACGGAAATGGAAGTAACGCCAGTGCACCTAGTGAAACGTTTAATCAAGGGGTGTATACGGTTCAATTAATAGCAACAGATTCCGCTGGATGTAAAGACACATTGAGGCGTGTGCGTTATGTTTCGGTTGGATCTGCAAAAGCTGATTTTGAGACTTCTACAGACACTTTTTGTTTGACTGACACAAACTCCATTCGATTCACAAATAAATCAATTGGAGGCAATACCTACAATTGGGATTTTGGTGATGGTACAACGTCTCAATTGAAACACCCCACACACAAATACGCTGCTACCGGAAGGTATCAAGTGAAGCTGCACATTAGCAGCGGACCTGGCTGTACCGCTCAAATCACAAAAACAATAGATGCCATACAACCAAAAATTGACTTTACTACTGACGTTAATTATTGGTGCAACGACACGGCCGTTACTTTCACCCCATCTTCAGATTATCAAAAAAGTGTAAGCAGTCTGTGGTGGTTTCGCTCCTACGCCACAGATACCGTGAAAACCGGATTTTCACCCAGTAAGTTTACCAAATCTCAAGTGGGCTGGCATACAGATACCTTGTTTGCATTCTTCAATAAATGGGGTACGTGCAAAGATTCTGTTATAAAACGCTCTATACGGATTTGGAAACCAACTGGAAATACCTCCTCAAACCCTCCGCAAGGTTGTGCTCCGCTAAAAGTTACTTATAGTCACAACTTAGGCCCGCAAGACTCTCTTATGAATGGTGTATGGGATATTGGAGGACAAATAACTGCAGCTAATACAGTAACGAAAACCTACTATACTGCTGGGATATATGGTGCTACCTACAAAGTGAAACATGTTCGAGGTTGTCAGTATACCTACAATGCGGGTGTTCAAGTTGGAGATAAACCCAAGGCCGACTTTAAAGTGGCGAAAAAAGAGTATTGTGCAAATGAGAAAGTTAAATTCATAAACCTCTCTACAGATTCCAATGTCATCAACAAGTACTTGTGGTCTACAGATATGTCTCAGGGTGTTTTCTCTTTTGAAAGACACGTTGAACAACATTATGCTGATACCGGTTTTAAATCGGCTTTTCTAGTCGTCAGTCATAACGGCTGTTCAGATACAATTATTAAGAAAAACTTTATTAAAATACTTGGACCTACTGGAAGTTTCGGTGTTATTGCAAATTGTGATTCGGTGTTTAATGTGGAAATGGCGCCGTTTTTTTGGACGGATTACCACAGGTTTAAGTACGATTTTGGAGACTATTATGGAGTAGATTCGACGGATACAACTGCAAAGTATCAGTATGTTTCCCGAGGTAACTACAACGTGCAACTCAGTCTCTTTAACGACAGTAATAACTGTGAGGTGAAAGTTATGCGTGAAGTTAAAGTGCGCGATATAAAGCTGAGTAGTGTACTAAACAAGAAAAAGGCGTGTTTTCCAGATGAGTTTGAGTTCAATACCAGAAACTCTCAAGATGTTGATTATGGAAGAATTTTGATATATGGCGTAGATACCACAATTAACAGGTTCAAGCAGTTTAAGATTGAAAGCCAATTTAAAGGAGTGCAAAGGCCCATGCTCATTGGCTATGACGTAAACGGATGTGCCGATACTAATCGTTTGTGGTTAAAGACCTATCTACCAGAGGCTAAAATTGTAGCTTCAGTGGATTCGGGTTGTGCCCCACTAAGTGTTCAGTTTTCTGATAGTTCGGATATCGATACAACGATTACTTACAGAAGATGGTTTTTAGCGCATCATGGTCGCTCGGCAATTCAGCACCCGAGTCAGTTATGGAAGCGCCCTGGAAAGCATAAAGTTATTCTGAAAATGGTGGATGCTATGGGTTGTTATGGTGAGGACGACCATATAATAAACGCCATCACTCCATCACCAGAAATTCGGGCAAAACAAAAACTCTGTATTGGTGAACCGGTCATTTTTTCTAACCCATTGATACAACCGAAGGAAACGCTTTCGTGGAGTTTTGGAAATGGTCAAACCGGAGCAGGAGATAGCAGCAGTACTTCTTATGCGTCCCCTGGTAAAAAGACAGTCAGCTTGCGCGTTACGGATTCATTAGGCTGTGATAGTACAGTTGTAAAGCAACATTTTATTGAAGTTCAAGAAGTAAATAGGCCACTGGTTGCGGCCATGCCAAATGATACGAATTGTTATCCAGCAGAAATCACTTATCGCATTACCCAAGTAGATACTAGTATTGGCTATTATTATTGGCGTTTCGACTCTACCGAAGCGTATATTAAACGCAGTGTGCCCAATGCTTTTTATACCTACGATAAGCCCGGTGCGTTTGGCTTTGATTTAAAAGTTGAAACGACTTTTGGTTGTAAAGACTCTTTTCGATTTTCTAATATGGCAACTGTTGGTGGGCCTTATGCAAGATTTAATGCAGAAGATACATTTTGCCTCGGCGCAACTACAGAGATAAAATTAACGGAATCTAAAGATGTGTATAAATTTCAATGGGATTTTGGCGATGGTATAATTGATACCATTGATGGAGATTCCTCATCAATTTTTCATAAGTACACCAATACAGGAGTGTTTCCCATTTCACTGATATTTTCAGACTCTCTAGGAGATTGCGTCAAGTCTTTCTCTGATACTGTGGCTATCCAGTCGGTGGGTGCAGAAATTATGTTGAAGGACTCTGCTGGCTGCACTGCGTTCGATTTACAAGCTGATGCAAGTAAACAGCCCGTGGATCGATACAATTGGTTTATCAATGGAAAGTTTATCGGGTCTGAAAAAGAGTTGAGTTATGAAATGGCTGAAGTAGGCGTGCACCGAATCCACCTTCAAACATTGAATACCATAACCACATGCAGCGCTATTGACTCAACTACTTTCGAGGTATTTCCTTTACCGGTATTGACCGCAACCGGAGGAGGGATTTATTGTTATGGCGATTCTGCAGTGGCCTATGTTTCTGGCGCAGAGCAGTATGTATGGTCACCTAATGACTACTTATCTTCAGATACTTTAGATACCGTAAAGCTGGCACCGAATGATAATATGGTGTATTCAATTTTAGGAATTGATAAAAATGGTTGCGAGTCAAAAACACAATTGGACTATAAAGTGGTTCGGGCTCCTACCTTGAGTAATATTGAGGATACCACGCTATACTTAGGAGAGAAAATGCAACTGGACCAACCGTTTAATGAGGCATGGAGTTACGAATGGAAACCCCCATTATTTTTATCCTGTTTTCAATGTCCAAATCCAGAATTAGAGGCCAACAGAAATATTACCTACACAGTTTCAGTCACCGATAAGTATGGCTGCTTTACAATTGACTCTTCATTTTCTGTTTTTGTAGAGGACGAATATTCATTTATAATCCCCAATGCTTTTAGTCCTAATGCAGATGGGCTAAATGACGTGTTTCGGTTTTATACAAAAGGCATCGAAGAGTTGGTGTTTTTTGGAATTTATAGTCGTTGGGGAGAATTGTTGTACGAATTTGATAGTATTGATGACGGTTGGGATGGGACCTATCGAGGAAGGCCATGGAAAACCAACTCCAAATTGGTGTATAAAGGCCAACTAAAGAAATACACTGGTGAACTTGTAGATGTGGGTGGATTTATTGTGTTAGTCCGCTAGGTACCATCACTGAATCAAATACTTTAATCCTAAATTGAACGTCTCGCCTAAACCTGCATTCTTTGCATGAAAAAAGTTAGAGTATAACAGTTCTACATTTAAAGAGGAAGAGAATTGGTATTTAAAACCAAGTCCCGCTTGAGAAAAGTTGGCACCAATTACCCAGTCGTTAATTTGTGGATCCATAGTATTTTGAACAAAACGCGGCGTATGCTGGCCCATTGCATAGATAGTGATGGTCTTAGTGGGGAAATAACTAAAAAACAAGCTGGTGGGTAAATCCAAGTGATGCACTTGCGTCTTATTTCTCCTAAATCGAAACAACAAGTCGGCCTCAGCGAATACTTGAAACTTATCGTTCCAAATGGTTTTGGTATAAAAGAATTGCGTCCACCAAGCATGTCGGTTCCATTCCAACCACTCCAAGTCTCCTACACCTGAGCCGTCCGGATTTGTATAGCCCTCTGGGTGTTCAGATACAATTAAGTTATAGGAACTTTGTATCGTAAATGCACCAACCGCTTTAAAAGGTTGCCAGCGAACTTTTGGAGCAATAAAAGCTACACCAGCTCTAGTGCTATCGTCATTTCTAAAATCAAATGCTCGTCCAATGTCACTATATGCCTCACTGCTCTTACTCCTGCCAGAACCTCTTAATGCCACATCAAAAGCTATATTAAAACGCGCATTTTTACTCACGCCGTAGGTTACTTGCAGCAGTGAAGTAGCAAAGGTGGTTCGGTACCCGTCAAAGGTGCTTCCTTGCCAATTATTTTCAGATTCTGTGTAAATAGAATTGAAGCTGGTAAGGTCCCATTGTCCTTTCTTTAGTAAGGAGCCGGCAGTAAAGGTTTGTAGATTTATTTCATTATCCAATTCAGGTAATTGTTCACCTTGGCTATCTGTGCTATTTGGGGAACTTCTAATAGTAGCATCATTAATTTTCCAATTGTACGGATAGTATTTTATGCGTTCCTGCTCGGGTATTTTATTGACTCTGTAGGTATTAATAAAGCCTTTTACTCCATTTGAACTTTCAAAATCCTCTTTGTACCAATTAAAAATTTCAGAAACACGGTAGCCACCATCCTGTTGTTTTCGAATAAAATCAGGGTCATTTAATGCACGAATCGTTTGTCGGTCTAACATTTCGCCTAAGTTTTCGGGCTTATAAGCAGCACTAATTATTGGAGGACAACCAACTGCACCGCACACCAATACAAAATGAATGCGAGGGTCATGGTATACAGCTCTAATGAGTTTATTCTCCAATCCATTCAATGTGATTTTTTTACCACCTACACTAAAGGTATTCGCATCAAAAAAACCGGGAACTTCTGTAACCGAACGAATTGGCCAATTTTGACCTATTTGATGAATTACGAGTAGGTTATAGCTATTGATTAAGAAAGCTTTTTTTTCGGCCTCTGTTAATTGCTCAAGTTCAGTAGACTTAATTTTTTCGATTAGAGCGGTTAGCTCCTTGCTTTTTGAAACACCCAAATAATCAACTTTATTATTGATTACATATTTTTCTAAAAATTGCTGCGTCTGGTCATAAAAGTCCTGAGCCTCCGAGCCAATGAAGCTCAGCAGAAACAAGAGTAGGATTATAGATTTAGACATTAAGCAACTTTTTGCTGACAAAGATGTAACATGTCTTGGTGTAAAAATGTAGCGTTTTGTACATTTTGACCGTACGATTATAATGTGCTGAAGTTTGTCTTAAAGTTGACAACATTTTAAGAAAGGACGAGCTTTCTTTGTTTCTTTGAACTCGTGCAGCGAATAGTAATCATAGGCAATGGAATTTCTGGAATCACAGCGGCTCGCCACGTGCGCAAAAGAGCTAGTGATGTTGAAATTGTTGTAATATCCTCAGAAACAAAATACTTTTTTTCTAGAACAGCTTTAATGTATGCCTATATGGGCCACATGAAGAAGGAACATATGAAGCCTTACTCGGATGATTTTTGGGAGAAAAACCGTATCGATTTACGCTTTGGATATGTAAATTCCATTGATTTTAAGTCGCAGCAAATTTGTTTTTCTGACGGAGAGCAATTGGATTTCTCTAAGTTGGTATTGGCTTTAGGGTCTAAACCCAATAAGTTCGACTGGCCTGGTCAAGATTTAGAAGGTGTTCAGGGATTGTATTCTTACACCGATTTGGAGCTGATGGAAAAAAACACCAAAGGCATTAAAAAAGCAGTAATAGTTGGTGGTGGACTAATTGGGGTAGAAATGGCTGAAATGCTCCGAAGCAGGAACATAGCAGTAGATTTCTTGGTAAGAGAAAACCGGTTTTGGGGTAATGTGTTGCCGAAAGAGGAGGCCAATCTTATCCAAAACCACATAAATGAGCATAACGTAAACCTAATTACAGAAACCAATTTGGAGCAAATACTGCCGGACGCAAATGGAAGAGTAAGTGCGGTTGTTACCGATACGCAAGGAGAAATTGCCTGCGATTTTGTGGGTCTTACGGCTGGGGTAAGCCCTAATGTAGAGTTTTTGAAAGCTACCGCGTTGGAGGTGGATCGCGGCATATTGGTAAACGAATTTTTAGAGACCAATCAAAAAAACGTATACGCCCTAGGAGATTGCGCCCAATTCATCACTCCGCCAAAAGGTAGAAGAAGCATTGAGCAAGTTTGGTATACCGGGCGAATGATGGGCGAGACACTTGCTCAAACGTTAACTGGAACTAAAACGGCTTATACGCCTGGGAATTGGTTCAATTCGGCTAAGTTTTTTGATATTGAATACCAAACCTATGGTCAAGTTCCAGCGGAATTAGAATCTGGACAGGCGGACTTTTATTGGGAGCATGATAGCGGGAGAGTTGCAGTAAAATTGGTTTTTGAAAAAAACTCGGAGCGATTACTTGGAATTAATTGCTTCGGCATGCGCATGCGTCACGAGCTATTCGATAAGTGGCTGACCGATAGAAAGACCATAGATTTTGTGATAGCGCATTTAAAAGACGCAAACTTTGATCCGGAGTTGTTTCAGCCGCACGAGCAACAAATTGTATCGAAATACAATAAAGAGTTAGGAAAAAACATAAAGCTAAAAAAGAAGAGTTGGGCAAGAATATTTTCATAATCGCTTGGCTAGTCATAGCTTTTCAGACCATGCTGGCCCAGCCAGCGGTTGATGGTTTTATGAAAGGCAAAGGAAATATGGCAGCAGTTACCAGTGTAACCGTGGACAATTTTAGTCAATACTTTGCAGACCCTGGACTTGTTCCAATTTCTAGAACAACAACCAGTTTCAGTGCTTTTATGGCAGCGGGCATAACCAACTGGTTGGATATTCAAATGAATATCCCCTATGTACTAACTGCAAACAAATGGTCCAATTTTCAAGACATTTCTGTATTTGCTAAAATGCGATTCTTTCAAAAAGACTTGGTAACGGGCACATTCGACATGATGGCTACTACAGGCTTTTTGACGCCGCTAAGTAATTATCCAACACAAGGTTTGAATGCTATTGGACAGCAAGCTACAGCGCTGGATGGTAGGTTGGTTATGCAGTATTTCAACAACTCTGGTTGGTTTGTTATGGCTCAAGGCGGTTATACATATCGTACTGCTCCAACGCCCGAGTCATTGCCTTTGGCCTTGAAATTTGGAAAGGCTGCGGCGGATTATTACGTTGATTTTTATTACGATTTTCAACAAGCAAGTGGTGGCTCTAATTATTTGGATGGAACCAACCCCTTATTCACAAGCCTCAGTGTTACTTACCACAAAATTGGAGGCTCCTATTATAAGCCTTTTAAAGACAGTAAAGCGGGTATCGCTGTTGGAGTATATGGTGTTTTATTTGGTAGAAATGTAGGTCAATCTATAGGCGGAAACATTGCATTCATTTACAACATAAAATATTTGAAACCATGAGTAACGCAAAAGTGAATTGGGCAAATAAACTGGGCGTGCCAATAGGTTTGATAGCTGGCTTTTTTGGTTTTACGCTATTGTTGCTCTCTTGGATAGGGGTAAAACTAGCACCCGAGCTGCTTTGGGTTTGTCTTGCGACCTTACTGGGTGGTATGATGCTTTATGGTAGCACGACATACGCGGGTGAAACCGCAGGAATAAAAAACAACGGCATCTGGCACAACGCGTTAACGAATAGAGGGTTACTGGCATGGGTGAGTGGAATTCTATTAACGGGTTTTTACATACAGCTTTATTGGTTCCCAGAATATATCGGTTTGGCAGAGCAGGGGAAGAATACAGGCATGATTGCTTTTTTTGACCCATTAAGCTATGCACTTAAGGGCAGTGCGGCCAGCCAATGGTTTGTTTACGGTACGCTATACACCATGGCTATATTGGGTTTGGGTGTTAAGTTTATTTTTAAATACAGACACAATACCTATCAGTTTTGGCGTACCATTTCCGTAATTATTGCCCAGTTGTTTCTGGCTTATTTCATTCCCGAGATTATGGAGGGGATGAATCAAGAGCAGCCCTATTTTGCAAAGGATTTGAAACACTTCTGGCCTTTAAATTATTACTTTTTTGAAGATTGGCATTTAAATAATATGACGGCTGACGCTAGCGGCTCATTGGGGATGTTTTATCTAGTTTGGGGTATTGTTGGATCGGCTGTACTTACTCCAATTCTTACATATTATTTAGGAAAACGCTGGTATTGCAGCTGGGTATGTGGCTGTGGTGGTTTAGCAGAGACTGCAGGAGACCCCTTCAGACATTTATCCGATAAAAGTTTAAAAGCTTGGAAATTGGAGCGTTGGTTAATTCATGGTGTGTTGCTTTACATTGTTTTGGTTACCGCTGTGGTGCTTTATGGATACTTTTCGGGGAGTAATTCTTTTCTGGGATTAGATATTTACACCTATTTCAGAAGGCCTTATGGCTTTTTTATTGGAGCAGCCTTCTCAGGAGTAATTGGAGTAGGTTTCTATCCTTTACTTGGCAATAGAGTTTGGTGTCGATTCGGTTGTCCAATGGCGGCTTACATGGGAATTGTCCAGCGATTCAAATCTCGATTTAGAATTACAACCAATGGGGGACAATGTATTTCTTGCGGCAATTGCTCTGTTTATTGCGAGCAAGGAATCGATGTTCGCGCATACGCTCAAAAAGGTCAAAATATTGTCAGAGCTTCTTGCGTAGGTTGCGGTATTTGCTCTGCTGTTTGTCCGCGTGGCGTGCTTAAGTTAGAAAACGGTCCTACTGAAAACAGGGTAAACGATAACCCCATTCTTATCGGTCATGAACGAACCACCTTAAATGAAGATGTAGCATAGATGAAAAATTGGCGGCCTCTTGCAGCAGTGCAAGTTTTATTACTCGCATTTGCGCTGTTTAATATTTCTTTTAAACCCGAACTTTTTTTCGTTGCTCAGAGTGATACTGCTGATATGGATATTATTCCAATTTACAGCAAAGAATATTACGACAATGGCGTAATGAAGGCGGAAGGCTTTCTCCTCAACGATACAAAAACCGATTGGTGGAAAACATATTATCCGAGCAAAGTACTTAAGTCTATTGGACAATACAACGAAGGGATGAAGAATAACTACTGGAAATATTACTTCGAAAATGGGCTTTTAAAAATGGAGGGTGGTTTCGTAAATGGAAATCGAGAAGGGTTCTGGAGAAGTTACTACGAAAATGAGCGGGTAGAAATTGAAGGTCACTGGATCAACGGAGTGCAATCCGGTTGGTGGAAACGTTACTATGCTTCTGGTCAAATTACATGGATGGGTCAGTTTACTGCTGGTGCTAAAGAAGGTCCTTGGAAGTACTTTTACGAGAATGGGCAAATAAAAAAGCAGGGACTATTTAAAAACAATGAGAAAATTGGCTGGTGGCAGTTTTGGGATAAAGCGGGTAACATTATTGAAGAGGCCGATTATGCCGCAAACCAGAGAAATGGCTTTTATAGAATATATTACCAAGACAGTGTAGTAAAAGAGGAAGGATACTTTAAAAATAATGAACCAAGGGGAGAGTGGCGCTACTACGATTCACTAGGTACCTTGTTAAAGGTCCAAAAGATTGATGAGGTTGAATAGGGTAGAGGATTTGTTTATTGCAGTTGTAATACCGGCATTTAATGAAGAAAATGCCATTGGCAGGGTTTTGAAGGATATCGATTACAATCTTGTAAAAAAGGTGGTAGTAGTTGATAACAACTCTTCAGATAAAACTCAAGAAGCCGCTCGGTTGGCTGGTGCTCAGGTGATTACTGAGCCATTTCAAGGGTATGGTGCGTCTTGTCTAAGAGGAATAAATTATTTGATGGAGCAAACCGAATTACCGGATGTTATCGTTTTTCTAGATGCCGACTACTCAGATTACCCCGAAGAAATGGCAGCTTTATTAGCGCCTATAGTCGAGCAAAACATGGATATGGTAATCGGTAGCAGAGCATTAGGAACTAAAGAGCCCGGTTCTATGACTATTCCACAGATATTTGGGAACTGGTTAGCAACTCGATTGATTCGTTTGTTTTTTAAGATGCGCTTTACAGATTTAGGTCCTTTTCGGGCGATTAAAACTGATGCTTTACTGGGTTTGAATATGAGCGATAAAACATACGGGTGGACGGTTGAAATGCAAATTAAGGCAGCAAAACAGAATTTAAAATGCACTGAAGTGCCGGTAAATTATAAAAATCGTGTTGGCAAGTCAAAAATATCGGGAACGGTTAAAGGAACGTTTCTGGCAGGGTTTAAAATATTACAAACCATAGTTAAATACGCATAGGAATGCACATTCTCATTTGGACAATTATTATCATTTATGGAGGTCTAATTCTATTTATTTTCTTGTATTCTTTGGTGCAGCTTTCGCTTACATTGGCCTATCGCAAGTCAAAAAGAAGTTTGAATGAACCGATTGTAGAAACAAGTTTTTCTGAGTGGCCAATGGTTACCATTCAACTGCCCATATTTAATGAAAAATACGTAAGTGAGCGGTTGATTGATGCGACAGCAAAGTTGGACTATCCCAAATCAAAATTGGAAATTCAAGTATTGGACGATTCTACAGACGAGACATTTGAAATAATATCTAATAAAGTGGGCCTGCTACAACAAGAGGGATTTAATATTAAACATATTCATAGAGTAAACCGAAATGGATACAAAGCCGGTGCTTTGGCAGAAGGGCTCGAAGTATGTGAAGGAGAGTTTATTTCAATATTTGACGCCGATTTTATACCAAATCCCAACTCCATAAAAGAGAGTTTGAAGTACTTTACGGATGATAATATTGGGCTGGTTCAAACCAGGTGGTTACACCTAAACAAAAACTACAATCTACTCACGCGCCTTCAAGCTTTTGGGCTTGATGCGCATTTTACAGTGGAGCAAGGAGGACGAAACGCATCAGGTCATTTTATGAACTTCAATGGTACCGCCGGAATGTGGCGAAAAACGTGTATTAATGATGCCGGAGGTTGGGAGTCGGACACACTCACCGAAGATTTAGATTTAAGTTATCGTGCACAGTTAAAAGGTTGGCAATTCAAGTACGTGGAATCTCTTGGTTCTCCAGCAGAACTTCCCGCGGCAATGAATGCGCTTAAAACGCAGCAATATCGTTGGAATAAGGGGGCTGCTGAATGTGCCGTAAAAAACCTACAAAAGGTAATTCGGGCAGAAGAAATATCCGCTGAGACTAAAATTCACGCAGTGTTTCACCTCATGAATAGTTTCGTATTCATTTGTATTCTGTTGACGGGAATATTAAGTGTTCCCCTGTTATGGATCAAGCAAAATTACCTGGAGTACGGATTATTATTTAAACTGGCCGTGGTCTTTACGCTGAGCTTTTTCTTTCTAGCTTTTTTCTATTGGACTTCTAGTGCCTTAAATAAAGAAGAACGGCGATTTAGTTTTATTCGATTTTTAAGCTCATTCCCATTATTTTTATCCATATTTATGGGCCTATCCTTGCACAATGGATTAGCTGTTTTTGAAGGCTATTTGGGAAAGAAAACACCTTTTGTGCGTACACCCAAATTAAATTTAGTCAGTAGAAAAGACGTTTGGAAAGACAATAAATATTTGACCAATAGAGTCAACCCTTTGTCCTATTTCGAATTACTGCTTTGTCTCTATTTTATCCTAGGTGCGGCCCTTGGGTTATATTTTAACGATCAGGGCTTACTGCCGTTTCATCTGATGTTAGCCTTAGGTTTTGGAGTAATCGGTTGGTTTTCCTTAAAACATGCCAAAGGATAAAACTATAAATCCCCAAAGGGATTTAAGCAGTAATCTATTTGTTGGTTTGACAAGCGCCGATGTGTTCAGCATTGGATTGTGCTAGAAGCACAACAAGCGTATTCAGCTACCTATTTTTTGCTATGATGATAAGTCGATCGCTGGTCTTTTGGTCGTATGGTGCTAATTGATAATTACCAAATAGGTTTTGAATCGCCAAATTGGAGTTATTAAAAAGCTCCTTTAAATCCTCTTTTGAAAATGCGGTAACCTGTTCGGTAAAGCTGTATTCACGACCGTGATCCTCAAATTCTATTTTCTTAAGAATTACATGGTTTTCAAATGATTTCGTGATCTTGAAAGTAATGCCTTCGATGGTCTTTTCTTCATAAGGAATCAGTTCCTCTACGACTTTCTTAGCATTTAAAAAGTCCAAAACAAATGTTCCTTCCTTTTTCAAGTTCTTACTTACAGCATCCAACACACGTTGATTGTCTTCGTCGTCATTAAAGTACCCAAAGCTGGTAAATAAGTTGAATACATAATCGAACGCGTTGGTTTTATAAGGCTCGCGCATGTCATGGACATCAAACGTCAATCGATTATTGGATTTCTTCTCGGCAATCCCAATAGAATTTGCAGATAAATCAATACCCGTCACTTGATAGCCGAGTTCATTAATTTTTACCGAATGACGCCCTTTTCCGCAGGCCACATCTAATATTTTGTCAGTTTTCTCTGGCTTTAAATACTGAATTAGGTTTTCGATAAAGTCCTGCGCCTCCGAATCATCTCTGTCTTTATACAATAGATGATAGTAAGAGGTGTTGAACCAATCTGAGAACCAATTATCGTTGCAATTCATTATAAAAAATCAGTGATGCAGTTAACCGCCAAACATAAAAAAAGCCCCTCCAATTTGGAAGGGCTTCAAAGTTATGGTATCGCAGTAGTAATTACTCGATAACGGTCATTTCTTTTACCAAGTGACCAGCACCTGCAAATTTGTCAATAATAAATAAGGTGTATCGGATATCAACAGAAATGGTACGTTGCAAGTTCGGTTCAAACGCCACATCACCGCTCATAGCTTCCCAGTTACCGTCAAACGCAGTACCGATAAGGTGACCTTCTGCATTTACAACGCCACTGCCTGAGTTACCACCAGTAATATCGTTATTGGAAAGGAAACATACTCTAAGCTCGCCATTTTTTCCGTAGCGTCCATAATCCTTTTCCTTAATCATAGTAATCAACTTATCTGGAGCATCAAATTCCAAATCACCCGGTTGATATTTTTCCAATATACCTTCAGCCGTAGTGTAGTATTCGTAAAAAACGGCATCACGCGCTTCGTAGGGTAAAATATTGCCGTAAGTCAAACGCAAGGTGGAATTGGCGTTTGGATAATAGGATTTTTCTGGGTTCATTTTGCGAATTGCATCGGTATACAAACGCTCTGCTCTTGCAATTTTAGCACTAGCAGCTCTTCTTGCAGGAACTACCGTAGCATAAAAATCATCCCAAATGGCTTTAGATATTTTATAAGCAGGATCTTTTAGTATGGACTTAGCATTTGCTTTGGTCAAAAACGCATCCATTTTTTCTGGGTCATCAAACATAGATTTTTTGGCTACCCATTTTGCCAACTTCATATAGTCTCCTTTCGCTTTTGAAATGAGCGTTTGGAAATACTCTGGGCGTTGATCTTCTGGAATTGCCTCTGCATACATTTCGAACATGGCGGCCAATACGTTTAGGTCTACCATTTTATTGTAGTTCTTAAAATGCTTTTCATTAGTCGACCTTAATTGTTGGGTCATCTCATCAATAACCTTAGGGTCCGTATCGTCTTTTTCAAGAAGGGCAGCAAACTTGCCATAGTTTCTTGCTAAAGCAGCCATTTCAACACCTTGAGAAGCAAATCCCTCTACAAAATAGTTGTACTTAGTTTGAGTAGATTTTAACTCAGCATAGCCTGTCTTGTACAAATCAAGCACCTCGCCATATTTTGCTTTTCTATCAGAGTTGGCATTGGCCCATTGCATAAAATCAGATTCTTCACCTCGTTTTTTATCCGCAACAGCAAGAGCATTTAAGGCCTTGGTCATTCCAATGAAATTTTTCCAATAGTTACTTACACCTGCATGCTTACTAGCGTATTGAATTTGAGTTTTTTCATCAGCATTCATACCTTCTTCGTATAGGTCTAGTTTTTTGCGTCTGAGTTTAATACGATCTGGATAATCAACATTCACTTTATGATCCACACCATAAGAACTCATGTAGCGCTCTGTGCTTCCGGGGAAACCGAAAATCATGGCGTAATCGTTTTTTTCTGTTCCTTTTATGTTTACCGGTAAGTGGTGTTTTGGTTTGTAAGGTTTATTGTCCTTAGAATATTTAGCCGGTTCATTATCTTCATTTGCGTAAATGCGAAACAAGGTGAAATCACCCGTATGTCGAGGCCACATCCAATTGTCTGTATCGCCACCAAATTTACCTACTGATGAAGGAGGAGCGCCAACTAAACGAACATCTGAAAATACTTCGTATACAAACATGTAGTATTCATTACCAGCAAAAAAGCTTTTCACCACTGCCTTATATTTACCTTCTTCGCTATTTGCTTTTGAAAGACTATCGATAATAGGTCTAGCAATTTGAGCTCTCTGCATTTCCGACATGGTATCATTTAATGCCTCCATGATAATTGGAGTAACATCGTCCATGTGATGTAAAATAGAAACAGAAAACCCCGCTGGAATTTCTTCTTCTTTAGTCATTGCCCAAAACCCATCTTTAAGGTAGTTGTGTTCAGTGGTACTGTTGTCTTGTATTACGCCAAAACCGCAGTGGTGATTTGTGATAAACAATCCTTGACTGGAAACAATTTCTCCTGAACAAAAATTTCTTGCAGGGCTTCCCAAGCCAACAATAGCATCTTTTAGAGAGGCATTATTTACGCTGTAAATCTCTTCAGGAGTTAATTTTAAGCCCGCCTTTTGCATGTCGACATAGTTCAGCCGCTTAACCAACATGGGTAACCACATTCCTTCGTCAGCCTTTGCCTGTGGCTGAAACAATAGCGCAATTGAAGCGCACAATAAAATACCTTTACGTATCATAGTTTTTCTTGAATTAATAATGGCGACAAACTTAATTAATTCAAATAAGCAAGGAAATTATAAAAAGAGGATTGGTAGAAAGTAATGACCAAAGGTGAAATCTAGGTATAAAGAAACCAAACTCATTTCTATACTTTTGTGTCTCTTGAATAACATCCACTATGGACTTGAAAAAAATTTCAATAAATATGTCAAAAGACGATTTGATATTCATCTATCAAGGTGCAGTCAATGACACTATAGTGAATGATATTTTACAGCTTGCTGAAAATGCGCTGTATGCCGAGAACATAAAGAACAAAATCAAGCGTCGAATATTTCGGGTTATCCTTGAGGGGATTCAAAACCTGTATAAGCACAACAATGTGCATTTAAAAGGACCAGAAGAACTCAAGGAAGTGACTACAGCGCTAGCCAGAGAGGAAAATGGCTATGTTTTGATTTTGGGTAATTACATTGATGTAAAGGAGAAAGAAGTTTTGAAAGAACGTATTGACCTTATTAACAGTCAAGACCATGAGGAATTGCGTAAAATGTACATCGAAACACTAAACGATAACGAACGAACCAAAGACGGCGGAAGTGGTCTTGGTCTTATGGATATGGCCAGGAAGACTAAAGAACCGCTCACCTATGAGTTTTCTAAGGTTGATGAGCAAATTGCATATTTTAAATTAAAGGTTAAAATAAGAAAGGATGGATAACTTAAATATTGCTGGTGGTGGAAAAAACCCCACGGTAAACTTGAATGCTGCGGAAGGTACCATTGAGCTGATTGGTAGGAGTATTCCTGAAAATGCGGTGGATTTTTATAAGCCCATTTATGCTTGGTTGGATGCCTATCTTAAAGCGCCAAGTCCTAACACCAAAGTAGATATTCGTCTAGAATATTTTAATACCAGCAGCTCGAAGTGTTTATTAGATGTTTTCAAGAAAATTGAGAAACTAGAGAAAGAAAAAACCAGCTCGGTGACCGTAAATTGGTATTATGAAGTGGATGACGAAGATATGCTGGAGGCAGGTGAAGATTACGATATTATAATAGCGGTGCCATTCAACATGGTAGAAGTAGAAGAAATATGAGTCTTTTGAAATCAATTGCCCTTGGGGTAATTTTGCTCATGGCGAGTAGCACTGGATACGGTCAGATTAACGATTCCTTATTAACGAATGCCGGATTTTCTGTAAAAAGCAAGCTCAAGCCCTACAAAAAATCGGACGACTTGGTATTGAAGGTCAAGATTAAAAACACCACCTTAGAGGCAAGTAACCTCTCTTTTCAAGTGTTTTTATACATTAATGGCGTTGCAGAAAGCACCAGTAAACAAAAAGACGTTTGCTTACGTCCCAATAAGCGAGTTAAGTATAAATTCCTCTTTGAGCCCAAAACTACCGGCGAGAAAAATATCGAATTCAAAAATGTCTCGATAACCAAGGTGGAGTCTTGCGAAGCTGCCGATGAATAAATAATGAAAAGGAATTTCTGTCTTGATGTTTTAGGGCTCCCCACAAACGCCACTATTGAAGAGGTAAAAAAAAGGTTCAGGGAACTCGCCCTACAGTATCATCCTGACGTGAATTCAGACGAAGGAGCAAAAGCGAAATTTTTAAATTACCTAAAAGCTTACCAATACCTCATTAACGAGAACGACCAACTCTCGGATATGTATGAAGACTTTAAGAAGAAGTCTAAAACAAAAACCGGATCCAATTCTCGATCAAAAGCTGATGCGGTAGATGAATTTGAAGCGCGCCAGCAGGCTCGTGAAAATATGCGTCAGCGGGCTAAAGAATATGCCGAAGCTCAAAAGCGAGAAGCAGAGGAAATTGAGAAAAGGGTTTTTGTAAGTCTAACCAATGGCTGGCCTTGGAGACTGGTGCGCTTGTCTGCAGCGGTATCGTGCTTTTTTGCACTGGCGATATTTACTGATTTTTGGTTGCCTCGCGTACAGATGGGCAATGAAGTGCGCACCAAAGTGTACTATAAATACTTCCAGCGGAATTCCATTATCCTAGTGGATGAAACGACCATTGATGTTCCAGAGATGGTCCATTTAAATGTAAGTAAGGGAGATACTTTTTTGTTGGATTACTCCAGTATGTTGCAGGAATTTACGGGATATACCGTGCAGAAGCCTAAGGGAAAACGCCGAACGTTTTCAAACGGATTCAACTTATTCACCTTGTATCCGCTCGTGCCACTTTTATTTTTAATTCCCGGTTTGCTGTTTTTTTACAAGAGCAATGAAGTGCGATTTTATATTCTCTACTTCGTCACCTGCGTTGCCTATCCGGGGTTGCTGCTGCACCTCATATTGAGGGAAGATAAACTGGCATTTTTTATTCACTGGTTGTCCTCTTAATGTGATTATTTAGTTGATATCCTTCTTGGGTAAAAGCGAATTCTACCTCCTTTCTTTTAATTTTGCACCCTTCAATTTTTTTGTATGAACGCATTAGAAGCAATCTCACCAATAGACGGCAGATACGCCGCAAAAACATCCGTATTATCTCAATATTTTTCAGAATATGCCTTGTTCAGATACAGAGTTTGGGTAGAAGTTGAGTACTTCATCGCTTTGTGTGAAGTTCCGTTACCGCAACTGAATTCGGTAGATGCTTCACAATTCGAGGACTTAAGAAAAATATATCAAGAGTTTACAGTAGATGATGCTTCAAAAATCAAGGATATTGAAAAAGTAACCAATCACGATGTTAAAGCCGTAGAGTACTTCATTAAAGAAAAAATGGCGTCGCTAAAAATGGAGGGCGTTTCGGAGTTTGTGCATTTTGGGTTAACCTCACAGGATATAAACAATACGGCCAACCCAATGATGATTCGAGATGCTGTAGACAGTGTTATAGGGCCAAAAGTTAGAGACATTGTGGACCTGATGGATCATTTTGCTAGTGAGTGGAAAAATATACCTATGCTGGCCAGAACACATGGACAACCTGCATCACCAACGCGATTAGGAAAGGAAATTCAGGTGTTTTCTGAGCGATTAAAAGAACAGTTGGAGTACTTATACACCATACCTATTGCCGCAAAATTTGGTGGCGCTACTGGAAATTTCAATGCACATTACGTGGCGTATCCATCAATCGATTGGATAGCCTTTGGAAATTCGTTTTTAAAAGAAGCGTTAACTATTGACAGAAGCCAGACAACTACACAGATAGAACACTACGATCACTTTGCTGCATTATGTGATGTTCTTAAGCGCATCAATACCATATTGATTGACTTTTCAAGAGACATATGGACCTACATTTCCATGGATTATTTTAAACAGAAAATAAAAGCAGGTGAAGTTGGTTCTTCGGCTATGCCGCATAAAGTAAACCCTATAGACTTTGAAAATGCGGAAGGTAATTTGGGTATTGCCAATGCATTTTTTGAGCACCTTTCGGCCAAGCTACCCATTTCTAGATTGCAACGCGACCTTACCGATTCTACGGTACTGCGAAACGTAGGGGTTCCTTTTGGAAACAGTCTTATTGCTTATTCATCTTTACTAAAAGGTATGGGAAAGTTGTTATTGAACGAAGCGGCATTGGAGAGAGACTTGGAAAACAATTGGGCAGTAGTTGCTGAGGCGATTCAAACCGTATTGCGCAGAGAAGGTTATCCTAAGCCCTACGAAGCGCTCAAAGAACTTACGCGTAAAAATGAAAAAATTACAGCGGCTTCTATTGCGGATTTTGTGCAAACGCTAAACGTTTCAGACGCTGTAAAAGCTGAGTTAGTGAAGATAACACCTCAGAATTATACCGGTATTCAAATGGTCAACTAGCGCGCAGTTACTGCCGCACCCTCATTTCCCTTGATGGTAATTTCCTCTTCTGTGGGGTTTCCATAGTAATATACTTCGGTACTGCCTTGAATTGAGGCTACGAAACGATTGGTAACGGTGGACTCAATTACGCCTGTTCCAATTGAAAACACTGACAGATTGGTGTTCACTAAGTTCTTAGCGTAAATGTGGCCGTTTCCATTGTTGTAAAGTTTGGTGCGACCTGAAGCACCTGTTAGCTCTATAGTTGAAGTGCCTCCGTCCATTCTTAGTTCAAAATCGAGCATATTCAGTTTGAGATTAGTATTTAAGTCGCAATTATCAATAAGCAAGGAGCATTGTTGCCATTTCAGAACTCCCTCGCTATCAAGACGGCCCGGCACCGCAATGCGTCCATAAGAAAAGGAGTCCAATTCAATGGTTAGGTTAACCCAATCGTCGTATCCGTTAAGGTTACTGCACTTGTTGTTATTTGACACCACTAAATCCTTATTGCTTACTTTATACCGCACAGTTTCCAGTATACCTTGATACCCTGAGAGGGTGATTTTTGAACTGCTTCCTTGAACCAAGGTAATATTGAACTTGCCCGAAATGTCTAAGGAATTAAAGGGTTCTAATTCATGTGTAACGGATTGTTCGCTTCCTTTTTTGTTCAAGCAATGTTTGCAACCGAGTTGAATCAGTCCTAATGACAGTATTAAAAGGAAGGTAATCGCTCTCATCGTTTAAATTTATAGCCTAACCCAATTTCCATGTGATCCGATACGGCCCAATGGGTGTGGAGTGTAGTATTAATGACAAAGTTTTTAGCTACCGTAAACCGGGTACCAAAACGATGATAAATTGGGTCTTTGCGTTCGGTTTGATCAAAAATATAGGCACCCATACCCAGAATGATTCCTACATTCCCAATAGTTTGTTCGTAAGAGGCCATAATTCCACTCTGCAGCGCAGTATTTCCGGCTTTACTTGGGGCAATATCCATTTGCTGTCGATAGGCAGTGTTGTAAAATATGTCCCAACTCCAATTCACTTTATACTTGGCGCTCCAAACTCTGCTGAAATTGAGGTTTAATGCATAAGCCTCGTATATGTTTTGATCGTGAATGCTGATAGATGTGAAACCAATTATGGGCATGACCATGAATTCATTTTTCAACTCGGGATGCAGCGCTCTTTTCTCTAATTTACTCAGTTTATTTGGTCGATCAGTGGGTTCGTAAAACTTGTGAAGCAGGCCAATGCTCCAGGTGGGTACATTGATACCTAAATTTGGTTTGCGAATACCGCTATTGCTCCAATGGTTGAATGCAGCGCCCAATAGCAAGGCATTTTTTGGACTAATGAATATCTCCGACTTGAGTTTTATAGAAGCAAACAAGTTGAAATTAGAGCCAATCGCGTTGTTTTTGTAATTGTTGAGTCGGTCAAATTTTTTGGTAACCCAGCCAACGCCCCAACCCCAGCTGGTTTGAAGTCTGAAGGCAGCAGTATTTACAATAGGCAGCAATAAGTATGCACTCATTCCAAAGGCATCGCCGGTTAATGTGCGATTTCCCGTTGAGGTATAGAGCAGTGAGACACCATACGTGGGATTGTTGTAAAGTTTTTCCCAGTCGGCAATATTGTTGGCTACTTTTTCAAAATTGAGTTCCAGCCCATGAGTAGTTTCCCGCGGCATGTGCTGCATGGCAATACGGTGTGGTAGCAAAACGCCATTGTGATAACTCGCCTTTGCAATAAATCGCAAGGCGGTAGAATCTTCCGGTTGCGCCAGAACTGACTGACTAACCAGACAGCAGAGGATTAAGAAGAGCTGTTTTTGCTTTATCACCTTTTTCAGAAATAATTGGGCGAAAGTAGTTACACAATTCTAAAAAGGTAGATTTTTGAGCGAATTCCATAAAAAATAATCATGGACCCACGATTAAAAGCATTTGAGCGCTTGCTTAACATAATGGACGATCTCAGAGCACGATGTCCTTGGGATAAAAAACAAACCCTAGGTTCTCTCCGAAAGCTTACAATTGAAGAAACTTACGAATTGGCAGATGCCATTTTGGAAGAAGACATGGAGGAACTGAAAGGCGAGATTGGCGATATTATGCTGCACATGGTTTTTTATTCAAAAATTGCCTCAGAAAAGGGTGCTTTTGACATTACAGATGTGCTCACCGCCATTTGTGATAAATTGGTGCACAGGCATCCACACATTTATGGCGACGCAACTGCAGAAACGGAGGAAGAGGTTAAGGCGAATTGGGAGCAATTGAAACTTAAAGAAGGTAAAACCTCTGTATTGCAAGGCGTACCAAAATCTTTACCCGCAATGGTAAAGGCAAGCAGAATACAAGAAAAGGCTAGGGGAGTCGGGTTTGATTGGGACAATAAAGAGCAAGTTTGGGAAAAGGTACAAGAGGAGTTGGGAGAATTGAAAGCAGAAGTTGATGAACAGACAGCAAAAAGCAAAATAGAGGATGAGCTCGGAGACGTCTTGTTCTCGGTAATAAATTATGCGCGATTTATTGATATCGACCCAGAAACCGCTTTGGAGCGCACCAATAAGAAATTTATTCAGCGGTTTCAATATTTGGAAGAGAAGGTAAAAGAACAAGGTAAAGTCCTCAATAAGATGACCTTAGCAGAAATGGATACCTTGTGGAATGAAGCGAAGAAAAAATAACAGCAATAATTTTTCAAAAGTCTTGCGAAGGTTCAAAAATCGATTAATTTTGCCGCTCGTTTAGCAATAGACGGAAGTTCTTTAAAACCACAAAGATTTTTAGATTGCTTGAAGAAGTAGTCATTTTAAAAACCCACTGTCAAACGCTTTTGATGTTGGATTTTGTTCTTTAATTTAGATTTTTAGATTGCTCGAAGAAGTAGTCATTTTAAAAACCCACTGGGTTTTTAAAAGGTCCGGTAGTTCAGTTGGTTAGAATACATGCCTGTCACGCATGGGGTCGCGAGTTCGAGTCTCGTCCGGACCGCCAACACAACACATAAACCCCTGTAAATTATTAATTTACAGGGGTTTTGTTTTTTTAATATGTAAACATTTGTGTAAACAATTCTTGTTGATGAGTGCTTATGTTTCTTGGACTTAAATTGGTCTGTATTTCATCTCAACCAAGTTCATTGTAAAGAATTTATGGCCCAAATCTGGCTAAATGTCAACTTCAAAGGGCAAGGCGTTTAAATTGGTCAAAACGACCGATCCCCCCGCTGGCGCGGATTTATAATCCGTGCGAACCTAGATTTTCATCGCAAACCAAAACTTTCAACCTAACAAAAGCTCTACAATCATTGCATTAATCGGTTAATGTTCCAAGTTCGAAACCTAACTATTAAACTTAGCGAAGGAGTAATTTTATACCTTCGAAAGTTAGACCCTAACATGAGCCGCAAATACAAATTTCATAATCCAGAAGGTGTGTATTTTATAACCTTTGCTGTACAAGGATGGGTTGATGTATTTACAAGGAGTCAGTACAAAGATATTTTAGTTGAAAACTTGGCTTTTTGTCAAAAGAACAAGGGGTTGGAATTATTTGCATGGTGTATAATGAGCAACCATGTACACTTAATGGCACGAGCTACCGAACAAATTACTCTTCCTGAAATTTTAAGAGACTACAAAAAGTTCACTTCAAAAGCAATAATTACTGCTATTATAAACAATACTCAAGAAAGTAGGAAAGAGTGGTTAATCAGCCAGTTTAAAACTGAAAAAGGTATCAGATTTTGGCGTGGAGATAATAAACCTATCGAGTTTTGGAGCAACTCTGTTATTGATCAAAAATTGAATTACATACACAATAATCCTGTTGCTGAAGGATTAGTTTTTAAGCCAGAAGAATATGTATTTAGTAGTGCTGTAGATTATGTGGGGGAAAAAGGAATGTTGGATGTAACGATAATTAAATGAATGGGCACAGATTGCAAATCTGCGCCAGCGGGGGGGGGATATGGTTAACTTTGGTGTTACATAAAACGAGTTAGGCATAAGTGAATCAGCTACCATGACGATCAAAAAAATAAGTTACTTACTAATTGTCATCACACTATTTCAGAGCTGTGTTGATTTTTCAGATGACAAAAAAACAGTATCTAAGAAGAAAAAAGTAAAAAAAGAGTTTTACAATAACGGGGAGCTTAAAAGCGAATATTACTACTCTGACAATGAACTCACACATTACAACATCTATGATTCTACTGGTAATTTGATTGATTTTGACCGATCAGTAGGTTTTGAAATAATTGAATGTAATGATACTTTAATACAAGCCGAAATCAAATTTCTTGGAGAGTACCATCCAAATCGAGATACAATGATTATCAGAGTGAGTGAACCATTTAAATATTACTCTGAGTTTCAAAATACTAGAAAAGGCTTATTGATGCCAGACAGTAACGGAATATATATATATCAGAGTTCGTTTAATCGCTCAGGTGACCATAAAATTTTGGTGAGTGCTAGAGAATTTAATTATGCGCTTACACGAAGTAAAGATCCTAGAGGGGCTGAATACATGCTGACTATTAAAAACAAGTTTTTTAATGTAAAACCGAACTCTTTTGAAAGTTTTCTAATAACGAATAGTGATACAACAATTAGTTCAAACTAACACCTATGCCTAACATGTACTGTGTTAAAAAACAAGCTAAATTTTAATTATTTCATTCTGATAATTTTGACTGAATGGAACGC
>CBFIBQ010000028.1:0-41906 GCA_965660875.1 Salibacteraceae bacterium
GTGCAGGTGCGTTTATATTCTATTAAATTTCGCCTCTGCATCCCTTTGTATGTCTCAATTGTGTTGTAAAAAACACTTGATTGTTTTCTACAAAAAAATATCAGCTTATTTTCCAAATATTTCATCTAAAGGGTTTTTGATTTCATTAAATTTGGTCTTCGACACATACGTATAAATCTCCGTTTTTTTACTGCTTCCATGTCCAAGTAATTCTTGAACATTCTTCAAATCTATTCCTTTTTCTATTAAATGCGTTGCAACTATTGGCTAAATGCCAGTGCGTTTATATTCTTATACCGGTTTACCCAAAACCCTTATTGGGCTGGTGTTTTTTTGATAACCGCGTTTTCGGGACAGATGATGAGAGACGATTCAAATAAACTATCAGTTAAAGGAATGGCCCAACAAATCTCACTAGATAAAACGAAGCGTTTAAAAGACGGATTGGTTTGTTTTCTATAAAGCTGAGGCGTTTTACAATACCACCCATCCTCAAAATACGTTAATCCAACCCATCTTTCGTGCATTATCAAAAAAATACCACGACTTTCGCGACCTGAATTGAAATTACGTGGTGCGACGTCACTTTTTATATCTACTATTTATACTCACCGTCTCAAGCACCTTTGCCCAAGGCGGTCGACCGCAAGGTAGAGGAGGCGCTCCAACTTACTCCATCCTCGGAAAATTGGTAGATGCAGACAAAAACCCTATTCCATACGGAGCTGTCGCTATTTACAATACGGTAGATTCAACTTTAGCTGCTGGTTTGGCATCTGACGGCGATGGATATTTTGATGTACAGGTCAAGCCCGGTAATTACTATGCTCAAATCAGCTTCATTTCATTCGAGACCAAAATCATTCCCAACCTTATGGTTACTAATGCAGACATCAATCTCAAAAAAGTTACCCTAAGCCCGTCAAGCACCTCATTGGAGGCAGTGACCGTTGAGGCCGAGCGACCACAAATGGAGTTGAAACTGGACAAACGCGTTTTTAATGTCGACAAGGACCTATCGAACAGAGGGCAGACGGTTACCAATATTTTGGAGAACATTCCCTCGGTTGACGTGGATGTTGAGGGAAATGTAAGTCTGCGAAACAGTCAAAATGTGCGCATATTAATAGACGGAAAACCGGCCGCATTAATGGGAATGAGCAATGGTGAGGCGCTACGCTTAATTCAAGGAGATAATGTAGAAAAGGTTGAGATAATAACCAACCCCTCTGCTCGCTATGATGCCGAAGGTGAAGTGGGGATCATCAACATTGTGCTCAAAAAAGAAAAGAAAAAAGGCTTGAATGGCGTCTTTGAAGTAAGGGCTGGATACCCTGCAAACCTTGGTACCAGCTTTACATTGAATTATCGAAAAAAGAAATTGAGCTTTTTTACCGGTTACGGCTTGGGTTATCGCGAGCGACCGGGTCAGGGGGAAACCTACCACGAGTTTTACAGGCCAGACACCACTTTTGGCTATCGGTCGGAGCGGGATCACAGCAGAAATGGCTGGAACCAAAACATGCGCTTAGGTGCAGGCTATCAGTTCAATAAGTACAACTCCATTACAATTTCGGGTAGTTACCGAAATGGAGCAGGAATAAACGATGCGCAATTGATTTACGAGGACTTTGGCTCAAATGATGAGGTGAGTCAAACGGTGTTTAGAAGCGAAGTAGAAGACCAAAGCAACTATTTGAGTCGAGGACAATTTAACTACACAAAAACGTTCAAAAAGAAAGAGATGAAGTGGACAGTTGATGTGTCTGGTTTTTCAAATTATAGTAATGAAAATGCCGATTTGACCGAAGAAAGCACCAATCCCTTAACGCCGGATGTTATTCAAAATGCAAAGACAGAAGAATATGGAAGTAACTTAGTGATGCAATCAGACTTTGTGTTTCCTTTTTTAGAAGAGGGCAAAGGAGAGCTAGGCGTTAAAGGAACCTTGCGGGCAATTGATAACAATTTTGATGTATCGGAATTTAATGGCGTAGAGTTTATTGATGATCCTGTTTTTAATAATGAAATGTCTTATACAGAGGACGTGTATGCCGCATATGCCATGGCTGGAAACAAGACAAAGAACTTTTCTTATCAGATTGGCGTGCGTATGGAATACACGGATATCATAACGGAATTTAAGCGCACAAACGAGCGCAATCAAAGAGACTACTTAAACCTATTTCCAAGTGTAAATCTATCTTATGAATTCAAGAAGAATCAATTTATACAATCCAGTTATTCCAAGCGTATTTCTAGGCCTATGCATTGGTACTTGTATCCTTTTTATAATCTAAGCGATAACCGAAACATTTCAACCGGGAACCCCAATTTGAATCCAGTTTTTACCGACGCATTTGAACTGGGTTATATGAAACGCTGGGAAAAATCAAACCTACTGATTAGCCCATATTATAGGTATTCAACAGGTACTATCGAGCGAATTTTACAGGCAGACTCGGCTGGGATTAATTACCGTTTTCCTATAAATCTAGGCATCAGAAATTCATTTGGGTTGGAGGTTTCTGGTAGTAAAGAGATTAAAAAGTGGTGGAATGTAAATGGTAGTTTTAATTTTTTCAGAGCCATCACCGACGGAGAATACCAAGGCCAACAGTTTTCGGCCGATACCTATGCCTGGTCAACACGAGCAGTGAGTAAATGGAAAGTATGGGACAAAATCTCCTTTCAGGCCTCCATCAACTATCGATCAAGAGAAAAAACTACACAAGGTGAGCAACTGGCAAGGTATAATATTGACCTAGCCGGTTCGGTTGATGTTCTGAAAGGAAACGGGACGTTAACGCTTTCGGTAAGAGACTTATTAAACACGAGAAGACGCATCAACATTACCAACGGTCCTGATTTTTATGATGAAACCGAGTTTCAGTGGATGTCTAGGTATGGCATGTTAACCTTCTCCTACCGATTAAACCAAAAGAAGCGCCCTCAGCGCGGTGGTTTTGGAGGAGATGCTGGTGGGCGATAGTTATCAATGTTTCAATCGATTAATTAGTCTCTGTGTTATCTTTATACGCGTCATTTCGCGAGATTACTTGAGTTGATTTTCTGAAAGAAAATTAAGACGAAAGTTCTATGCGTAATCTAAATTTTCTTCAGTGATTTTTTCGACCAATCGTACTATTTAGTAATAAAATATAAGCTCAGGTTTGACATTAAAATAAAACCAGCTAGTCTCATAAAAAACGACTAGTAAAACCGAGAAGTTGAGAGCTGTGCTCGAAAATCACTCGGCTGCACTTGTTGTTTTTAAGAGAGTAGTGCAGATTTATTTTGGGTCAAGAGTTTTTTCTTTGGAACTTTCTTTTTTGAGGGAAAAAAGAAAGTGGGGCAAACTAGAAAAACAAACCTATTTAATTTATGAATCAGTAATGAATAATCATCCAAAGGATGATAATTAATGGCCACAGATTTCCGCTTTCGCGGGAATGACGAAATAATGCTAACCCACCAACTCCCCAGCAAACTGCAACAACTTACCTTCTTCAAACTTATTGGTAATCAACTGCAATCCGAAAGGCATTCCATTGCCATGCGTAAATAAAGGAATGGAAATACCGGGAACCCCAGCTAAGTTCGCTTGAACAGTAAAAATATCTTCTAAGTACATGGCAATTGGGTCACTGCCATGAGCTCCAATTTCAAATGCTGTGTGAGGCGTTGTGGGCGTCAAAATAAAGTCGTAATCGGCTAAAATATCAAAGGTTTTATCCTGAATTAGTCTACGAACTTTTTGCGCTTTGGAATAATAAGCATCGTAATAACCTGCACTTAACACAAATGTACCCAGCATTATTCTGCGCTTCACTTCTGTGCCAAAACCCTCTGAGCGCGACTTGGTGTATGTAGTTTCCAAGTCCACGGCATTTTCTGAACGGTATCCGTAACGCATACCGTCAAAACGTGAAAGATTGCTGGAGGCCTCGGCATTAGAAAGCACATTGTAGCAAGGAACCAACTGATCTAGATAAGGAAATGAAACCGGCTCAACGGTATGCCCGGCTTTTCTCAGTGCATCAATTTTGTCTAAATGCGCCTGCTTTACCTCCGGGTCAAGCCCTTCAGCATCGAAACACTCTTTCAAATAAGCAATTTTGTGTTTTTTGGAGGAAGCCTCTAAGTTCAACTTTTTTGTGCTCAGTGTACTATCAAAGGCATCTGGACCAGACATGACATCAATTACCAACGCAATATCTTCCACAGAATGCGCAAAAGGTCCAATTTGATCCATAGAGGATGCGTATGCAATTAACCCGTGCCTTGAAACGGTTCCATAGCTGGGCTTCATTCCAAACACCCCACAAAAAGATGCCGGTTGGCGTATGCTACCTCCCGTATCTGAACCCAAGGATACCAAACAAGTATTGGCAGCTACAGCGGCGGCAGAACCGCCAGAACTTCCACCTGGAACGAGCTTAGGGTTGTGTGGGTTTTTTACTGCACCAAATGCCGATTTCTCATTGGAAGAGCCCATTGCAAACTCGTCGCAGTTTAACCGACCTATAAAAATGACATCTTCGGCCAATAAGCGCTCAACTACTGTTGAGGAATAAACGGACTCAAATCCTTCCAGTATTTTACTGGAAGCTGAAACCTTATGATCCTTATAACATATGTTGTCCTTCAGCCCTATGACCATTCCAGCCAACTTTCCGGCCGACCCGCTATCTATTTTTTCTTGAATGGCGGCAGCTTTTTCCAGCGCTTCGTCTTTCCAAACCTCTAGAAAAATATTCAGGTCTGAAGATTTTTCGGCTTCGGCCAAATAGGCTTCAACCAGCTGAGGAAGGGTGTACTCGCCACTATTAATACTCGTCCGAACTGCTGAAAGTGATTTTGGGAATTCCATTTGTACCAAATATAAAAGGGCATTTCGAGATAATTCGAACTGCCCTCAGTTATCTGAATTCGACAAGCCTATTACTTATCTGTTTCTTTTTTTTCGCTGTCGTCTTTTGAAGCGTCTTTAAACTCTTTCATTCCGCTTCCAAGCCCCCTCATTAATTCGGGAATTTTTTTTCCTCCAAATAAAAGAAGAATTACAACTACTATGAGTACGATTTGCCAAGGACCTATTGCCATGATATACCTTTATTTTCAGTGATTATTGAGTCAACAAAGGTAGTAAATAAAGCTGCTTAGATGCAGCATTAAAATTCACTACATCTTTTTTGAACTTACGATTTTAAATAGGATCCAAACCGCTCAAAATGACAAGTATAACCATTTGGTATGCGCTTAAGATAGTCCTGATGCTCGGGCTCGGCGGGCCAAAATGTACTGTATGGCTCCAAAGTGGTAACCACAGGCTTTTCCCACCTACCCGATGCATTCACCCTTTCAATAAATTTAGCAGCGCGATTTTTTTCTTCCGGACTTTGATAAAATATTGCCGAACGATAACTCGAACCCCTATCGTTTCCTTGCTGGTTTACCGTTGTAGGGTCATGAATTCTATAAAAGTAATCTAGAATTTCTTCGTAAGAAGTAATTTCCGAATCGTATTCTAGCTCCACACCTTCGGCGTGCCCTGGGTGGTTTCTGTAGGTTGGATGGTCGTTTTCACCACCAATATAACCTACTTCAGTATCCAAAATACCCGGACGCGTTCGAAACAACTCCTCAACACCCCAAAAACAGCCACCTGCGATATATACCTTCTTTATTGTACTCATGGTTTATCTCTTTTACTTATTACCATCAAACTTATATTTTGTTTCAATCGGTTTACGTTAAAATAGATAAAGCCCATAGCTAACTGCAAAGCTTATCTTCGCGTAGATAATTGAATTGTTTTGAAAGAGGAGAAAGAGGATAAAAAGCCAACAAGTACTGCCGCAAATATTGTGCGGTTTTCTGGGCTTGGCATCCAAATAGCACTGATAATTGGGGGAGGAAGTTATTTAGGTAAAATACTGGATGAGCGCTTTCCTCTTGATAGAAACTGGTTCACTTTAGGTATGGTATTGGTTTCCATAGTAATTGCCATGGTATACGCCGTAAAAATGTTGAACAGCTACAATAAATAAGTGGGGTTAATTAGGTACCTTTTAATTCTACTTGTTGTAGGAGCAGTTTCCATTGCCATTCATCTATTGGTATTGCTTTTTCTAGACCTTCCTGTTTGGGAGCACCGAATACTACTTGCTTATATAGGTAACTTTATTTTGGCCGCTGCAATAGTCATTGGACTCCTCAAAGCTCCTAAAAAATTCAAGAACAGCTTAGGTTTTCTGTTCATGTTGGGCAGTGGTCTTAAGTTCATTTTTTTCTTTTCTTTTTTTTATAGTCGCTTTCTTGAGGACGGAGACATTTCTAGAGTTGAGTTTTTTACATTTTTTATTCCTTACAGTTTAAGCTTGATTACTGAAACTAAGTTGTTGATAAACAAGCTTTCGGAATAAACCACTGAAAAAAATAAACGCGAATAAAATTGCGTTCACATTTTGCGTTGTTGACTAAAAAAATCCACTACTTTTGCACAAAATTTAGAAACGTCATCAGACAGGTAATTATGCAGTTCACAAGAACCCTATTTTTTCTAGCTGTTTTAGTTTTAAGCCAACCAGTATTTCTAAGCGCCTCAGAGCAAGTAGATCAAACCGCCGATTCTACAAAAAACACGGAAGTAAATCAAGCACATTCGGATGCCCACGAAGGTGGGTCAATGAAAGAAGAGATTAAGGCACACATAAGCCATCACTTGCAAGATTCTTACGGTTTTCATTTGTTTACAGACAAAGAAACGAACACGCATTATGGCTTCCCTTTGCCCGTTATTTTAATTGATGATGGGTTACAGGTGTTTTCTTCTTCAAAATTTCACCACGGAGAAACTATAGCTGAAAGCAACGGGAATTACTACAAATTATATCACGGAAAAATTTACAAAACAAACGCGCAAGGTGATTTAGCTATGCATGATGGACATGTAGATGCTGAAAAGCCGTTGGACTTTTCTATCACAAAAAACGTGTTTAGTATTATGGTGCTTTCTCTTTTATTGGTGTTGTTGTTCATGGGGGCTGCTAAGTCATATAAAAAGAGTTTAGTTCCTAGTGGTTCAGCTAGATTTTTGGAGCCATTAGTAATTTTCGTTCGAGACGAAATTGCAATTCCAAACATTGGCGAGAAACATTATAAAAAATTCATGAGTTACCTATTAACGGTTTTCTTCTTTATATGGTTCGTAAACTTGTTTGGACTAACTCCACTTGGAATTAATGTTACTAACAGTATATCTGTAACATTTGCCTTAGCTATAATGACTTTCGTAATCACTCAGGTATCGGGTAAGTCGGAGTACTGGAAGCATATTTTCTGGATGCCTGGCGTACCAGTACCAATGAAAATATTATTAGCCCCAATCGAATTATTAGGAATATTCATTAAGCCCTTTGCTTTACTTATTCGTTTGTACGCAAACATCACAGCGGGTCACGTGGTATTGATGAGTTTAATTGGTTTGATGTTTATTTTCCACAGCTGGATTGGAAGTACGCTTTCATTTGGTTTGGCTGTATCGTTGTCATTGTTAGAATTACTTGTTGCTGCTTTGCAGGCATATATATTTACTATGTTAACCGCGCTTTACTTCGGTAGTGCAGTTGCAGAGCATGAACATTAATAAAGATTATTGTTAATTTAAATTAGAATTGTTATGGAAATTCCAGCTATTGTAGGTGCAGGATTGGTTGTTATCGGAGCAGGTATTGGTATTGGTAGAATTGGTGGGTCAGCGATGGAAGCTATCGCTCGTCAGCCAGAAGCTACTAACAAAATCCAAACTGCGATGTTGATTGCTGCGGCACTTATCGAAGGTATCGGATTCGCTGCATTATTTGCAGTTTAATTTAGTATTCAACACTTCCAGCGGTTGGCTGGAGGTGTTGTTTTTAAATTCACTATAAAAACAATTTGTTTTGGAAAAATTAATCGAACAGTTTTCAGTAGGTCTTTTCTTTTGGCAGACCGTACTTTTTATAATACTTGTATTCATACTTAAAAAGTATGCTTGGAAGCCAATCTTGGATTCAGTTTCTGAACGAGAGGAAACCATACGTGAATCACTGGACTCTGCAGAAGCAGCAAAGAAAGAACTGGCTGAACTGCAATCAAAAAATGAAAGCTTAATAGCGGAGGCTAAGATTCAGCGAGATGCGTTATTAAAAGAAGCAAGAGAGCTTAAAGATAAAATTGTTGGCGACGCAAAAGGTGAAGCGAAGGAAGAGGCTGATAAAATTGTTCAAGCTGCTCATGCCGCTATCGAAGCAGAAAAAGCAGGTGCAATTGCTGAAATGAAGACTGAAATGGCAAAGCTTTCAATTGAAATTGCTGAGAAAATTAT
Source organism: Salibacteraceae bacterium (assembly GCA_965660875.1). GTDB lineage: Bacteria > Bacteroidota > Bacteroidia > Flavobacteriales_G > Salibacteraceae > UBA6770. The sequence continues at coordinate 8,372 of CBFIBQ010000028.1, forward strand.
CCGTAAAGAATTGTCAAATGACGAAAAGCAGAAGTCCTTGGCAAACGAATTAATTGCAGACCTAAAATTGAACTAAGATGGTTGCTAGTAAAGTTGCCAGACGATACGCAAAGTCACTGATGCTATTAGCTCAAGAAAGAAATGAGCTGGATAGAGCATTGGCTGATATGCAATTGATTCAGAAAGTTGTTGGCGATAATCGCGATTTACGAGCAATGCTTAAGAGTCCGGTAATCAAAACCTACAAAAAACTGAATGTCATCGAATTGGTTTTTGGAAAAGACATTTCAGACCTTGTTAAGGGTTTTGTGAAAATAATTACAGAAAACAGTAGAGCGAGTATTTTAGAAGAGATTGCGGTAGGCCTAACGGACCTTTACAACGAGCACAATAAGGTGGTTGTTGCAAATGTGAAATCTGCTACTGCAATAGACGATAACTTAAGAGAAAAAATAAAAAGCATTGTTTCAACATTGGACCACAACTCAATCGAGTTGAGAGAAGAAGTTGATTCAGATTTAATCGGTGGTATTGTTTTAAGGGTTGGTGACTCTCAAATAGATGCTTCCGTTGCAAGACAATTGCAAGAATTAAAGATAGAATTACAAGACACGAATTATAAAAACAAGTTGGGCTAGTCCCAAGTTAATTGATACATCATGGCGGATTTAAAACCTGCAGAAGTTTCAGCGATACTTAGAGAAGAGTTAGCTGGATTTAGAACAGAGGCTGAATTAGAAGAAGTGGGTACTGTACTCCAAGTAGGAGATGGTATTGCACGTATTTATGGTTTGTCTAATGTACAGGCTGGAGAACTTATTGAGTTCCAAACTGGACTAAAAGGAATCGTACTGAATCTTGAAGAAGATAACGTTGGAGCGGTACTTTTAGGAAAATCAACTGGAATTAGAGAAGGTGCTACTGTAAAAAGAACGGGATTAATTGCTTCTATCAATGTTGGTGAGGGAATTGTTGGTCGTGTTATTGACGCATTGGGTAACCCAATCGACGGTAAGGGGCCAATTCAAGGTGAAACTTTTGAAATGCCGATTGAAAGAAAGGCGCCAGGAGTTATCTATCGTGAGCCAGTAACAGAGCCAATGCAAACAGGAATAAAAGCAGTTGATGCAATGATCCCTGTAGGTAGAGGACAACGTGAGTTGATTATAGGTGACCGTCAAACTGGTAAAACTACTGTTGCTATTGATGCGATCATAAACCAAAAAGAATTTTACGATGCTGGTGAGCCAGTTTATTGTATTTACGTTGCTTCTGGGCAAAAAGCTTCTACTGTTGCTTTAATTGTAAAGAAATTAGAAGATGCAGGAGCAATGGCTTATACTACGGTAGTTGCAGCTAATGCCTCTGACCCTGCTCCTATGCAGTTTTACGCTCCATTTACTGGTGCTGCTGTAGGTGAGTATTTTAGAGATACAGGTCGTCCAGCACTTATCGTATTTGATGATTTATCAAAACAAGCGGTAGCTTACCGTGAGGTTTCTCTTCTTTTAAGAAGACCTCCAGGACGTGAAGCTTACCCAGGAGATGTATTTTACCTTCACTCAAGATTGTTAGAGCGTGCTGCAAAAGTCATTAATGATGACGCCATTGCTGCTCAAATGAACGATTTGCCAGCATCTCTTAAAGGCAAAGTAAAGGGTGGTGGTTCTTTAACGGCGTTGCCAATTATTGAAACACAAGCGGGTGACGTATCGGCTTACATTCCTACCAATGTAATTTCGATTACTGATGGTCAAATTTTCTTGGAATCGGATTTATTCCTATCAGGTGTTCGTCCAGCAATTAACGTAGGTATCTCAGTATCTCGAGTTGGTGGTAACGCTCAGATTAAAGCAATGAAAAAAGTTGCCGGTACGCTTAAGTTAGACCAAGCACAGTATCGTGAATTAGAGGCTTTCTCTAAGTTCGGTTCTGACCTTGATGCAGCAACAACTCGTGTATTGGAGAAAGGAAAGCGTAACGTTGAAATTCTTAAACAAAAAGAGGGTTCTCCGCTAACGGTAGAAAAACAAACCGCAATTATTTATTTAGGAACAAAAGGGCTTTTAGGCAATGTTCCTGTCGATAGAATTAAAGAGTTTGAAGAGGAGTTCTTGAATTTTATGGAAGAAAAGCACCACAGTGTGTTAGAAGAGTTGAAGTCGGGTAAAATTCATGAAGGCATTACAGATGTTTTAGAGGACGTTAGCTACGACCTTTCTTTGAAATACAAAACGAAATAGTAACCTTATAGTCTAGGCGATATGGCAAATTTGAAAGAAATACGCACGAGGATAACATCGGTAAACTCTACCATGCAAATTACCTCTGCCATGAAAATGGTTTCTGCAGCTAAATTAAAAAAGGCGCAGGACAGTATTACTCAAATGAGACCTTATGCTGCCAAGGTGAAGCAAATGATGGGAAACCTTACGGAAACCATGTTGGAAATGGAAAACCCATATGCAGCAGATCGTGACGTAAATAAGGTTTTAGTAATCGCCATTACCTCAAACAGGGGACTATGTGGTGGCTTTAATGCTAATATTATAAAGCAAGTAGCAAAGCTATCCGAAGGAGAGTTGGCTGGGAAAGACGTTACGTTATACCCTATTGGAAAGAAGGCCGCAGATGCTTTTAAAAGAGATGATAGAATGTATTCTAATGATTTCTTAATGAAACATGAAGAGGCTTGCACCATTTTTGATGATATGAATTATCAAATGGCGGCAGATATTTTTCAGCCGGTTATGGATGCATTCGCAAGAGGAGAGTATGATGAGGTAAGAATTGTATACAATCAATTTAAAAACGCAGCTACTCAAATAGTAACTACCGAAACGTTGCTACCTATAAAGCCTGAAGTTTCTGAAGTGGTAAGCAATGAAAACAACGACTACATTTTTCAACCTGGAAAAGAGGAGTTGTTAGAAGTGCTAATTCCAAACGCATTAAGAACTGCATTTTACAAAGGGTTGAAAGACTCTTTAGCATCTGAGCATGGCGCACGTATGACCGCAATGCATAAGGCAACCGATAACGCTTCTGATTTATTAGGAGAGCTAAAGTTGACGTATAATAAAGCACGTCAAACAGCTATTACTACCGAAATCTTGGAGATTGTTGGTGGAGCAGAAGCCTTAAACGGATAAGGGTTAACTTATTATTGAAATGTAAAAAGCCCGTTTCGATTTTCGATACGGGCTTTTTTATGTTTACTGCTTGACAAACCTTTGTTGGTCACGTTGACCATTTTCAAACGTCACTTCCAAAATGTAAGTGCCTCGTTCTAAGTCACTAATGGGTAGTTCGATTTTTTCTTCATTAAGAACAACCTTTTCAGAGACTTTAGCTCCATTTATCGAATATATCGAGAGGGTTGCATTTTCACTACTATTGAAAACTACGTTTACACTGTTCCCTGCGGGATTTGGAAATAAATCTACTTTTTTAGTGTCATAAAATGGAGAAACACTCAGTGTGTCTTTCATCGTTGTATCTGTTTTCATACTATCACCAATATATAAATCCCTTATTTCTTTTGAGGACAGCACCGCATCATATATCTTAATATCGTCAATAAGGCCAAAAAAGTGGTTTCTGTTGTTGTTTATATTATTACCAGCTTTACCAACAGACACATCCGCATGAACATTCGTAAATGAGCCAGCAACTCCAGTATCAGTAGAGATAAGCATGCTGTCTAAATAAGTAGACAATACTTTATTACCGTTGTTATAGGTCATACATTGGTGATGCCACGTATTATCTGCATAACCCACACGACCTGAATTTGTACTTGTAGTAGATGTTTTCCTAAGACATTGAACTCTTCCCTTACTCCAAATCATTGCAAAACCAATATCACCCGTTTCGCTTCCAGTAGAGAATAAATATTGATTGGTCGTTACACTCGGAGATTGATTGGTATCAGAGGGAACTACCGCCGTCTTGGGATAATACCAAATACAAATGGACAGATCTAAAGAGTCTTTACCTGGGTCATCTTGTCCAAAAAACACCCTATCGTCCACTCCATCAAAACTAAGTGCCCCGCTCGGGTAGTTATTCCTTCCTGTATCACTTACTGCGCCGAAGATGGTGCCGTTTAAAGCGCCTATATTGTCAGTAACGTTACTACTATCAAAGTCAATCCAGTGAATCGCTTGTTTCTGACCAGAGAGTTGGGCCGAAATAAAAAGTAAGAGGGCAAATAAATGAGTTTTCATGTGGAGTAAATTTTATGCAAAGTACAACAAAGTAGTTCCGTGCAATTGTTTTTCGTGAAAAAATGAACTTTTTTGGACTGTATGCCATACACTTGCAAGGTACATGGAAGTTAAAGAAACGGTCATTATTGGACAAGGCTTAGCCGGGTCGCTACTAGGCCATGAATTGTCTAAAAAAGGCAATGAGTTTTTAATTATTGACAACGGCCTCATTCATGCTTCAAGCACAGTTGCTGCAGGGCTCTATAATCCTGTCGTTTTTCGAAAACCAACGCTGGGCTTTAATGCAGACAAGGTGCTGCCCTTTGCGTTAAGCACATACAAACACCTGGAGCAAAAATTGAAAGCTAACTTTCTTCACGAACGTGCTTACCTAAAGTTTTTTGAGAACTATAAAACCATAAATAATTGGGAGGCAAAAGCTGCAGACAAAAAGTTTAGGTCTTACATTAAATTACCTTTAAAAACCGAATTAATTAAGGGGGTAACAAATGAGCTGCCTTATGCTGAAACAAAATATACAGGTAATCTTAATATTCCAGTATTCTTAGAAGAAAGTAAGTTGTTTTTTGAGCAGAACCAGAGTTATATCAACGACCAAATGGTCGCAATAAGTTACGGAAATGAAATAGAGCTTCAATTGCGGAATGGACAAAAAATTCGTTGTGGGCGCTTGATTCTTGCTCGTGGCCACCAAGAGGGCAATCACTCGGTGTTTGAATTTGCAACCGTCGGCGCGACAAAAGGCGATATTTTGACCATTAAATGTCCAGAGTTGAAGTGTGACTATACCTTAAGTAAGGGCTTTTTTATTCTACCTATCGGCAATGACTTGTACAAAGTTGGAGCAACATACGATTGGGAAGATAAGTCTTACGAGCCTTCAATCTCAGCTAGGGAGGAACTCAAAAAGCGTTTTGAAAGCTTGGTGGAGTTGCCGTACGAGGTAATTGATCACGAAACAGGTTTGCGTCCGGGGGCAAAAGATAGACGACCTCTATTAGGAGCGCATCCAAAACATAAGAACCTATTTATTTTCAATGGTTTAGGTAGCAAAGGAGTTTTATTAGGCCCTTTGTACGCAAATCAGTTGGTGGAACATATATTTGATAACAAACCCATTGATGATGAGGTAAATGTAGAACGTATGAAAAAATACTATGGCAATATTGAAAATTGAACACTTAGGGATTGCAGTTAGTGATGCATCGGCTGCAAAAAAAACATTCGAACAATTGTTGGGCAAAGAGGCCTATAAAGAAGAGCCAGTTGTAAGCGAATCTGTGAATACTATATTCTATGAATTGGGAGCGTCTAAATTAGAGTTGTTAGAAGCTACAGACGATTCCAGCGCCATTGCAAAGTACTTGCAAAAGAACCGCCCAGGCATTCATCATATGGCAGTTTTAGTGGATGATATTTATTTTGAAGTAGAACGATTAAAAGCATTAGGCTTTCAATTTATTAACCCAGAACCAAAAAAAGGTGCCGATAATAAGCTCATTGTTTTTATCCATCCAAAGTCTGCCGGTGGCATTCTGCTGGAGTTGTGCCAAGAGATAAAAGGTTAAAATATCCGATGAAATACAAACCTTTGTTAGCTTTGTACGTGTTTAGTTAACATAAACAAAAGAGAATGAAGTATTTAATCATAGGTATCAAGGTTTTTACCATAGCTACTTTGGCGTTTATCAACCCAAAAAATGATTTTAAAACCATTTCTGCTGGTGCCAAGGCGCCAAGTGCAGATTTAAAAATGATAACTACTGGTGGACAAAGTCTTGCTCTAAATGACATTAAAAAGGAAAACGGCCTTTTAGTGATTTTCTCGTGCAATACCTGTCCTTTTGTTGTAGGAACCAGTGATAAAGAAGGCTGGGAAGGTAGGTACAATGAGTTAGCGGAATTATGCGCTTCATACAAAATTGGGTCGGTTTTAGTCAATTCCAATGAGGCGAAAAGACCCAAAGGTGGAGACAGCATGGACGACATGAAAGAGCGCGCTAAAAAAATGAACTACAAAATGACTTATGCATTGGACTACGACTCTAAGTTGGCGAATGCATTTGGTGCTCGAACAACGCCGCATGTATTTTTATTTGATCAAGATTTAAAGCTTATTTACAGTGGAAAAATTGATGACAACGTGGACAGTAAAGCTTCTGTGAAAGAGGAATATTTGCGCGATGCATTGACAAACCATATTAATGGAAAGCCAATAGATCCAGACAACACGCCGTCATTAGGCTGCTCTATAAAAAGAGAAGGCTAAGCGATTGTCGATAAATACTCAAAATCATAGGGAGGTAAATTAAATATTTACCTCCCTTTTTTATTCCTTTGAGCCAAACAATTTAGCATGAATGTATTGTTACTAGGGTCTGGCGGTAGAGAATTTACCATCGCATGGAAATTTAAACAGAGTAAGCTTTTAAAACAACTGTACATTGCTCCAGGAAATGGAGGTACTGAGCAGTTTGGTAAGAATTTGAGCATTAATCCTGAGGATTTTCTAGAAGTTAAAAATGCAATCATGGAATACGCTATCGATTTGGTAGTGGTAGGCCCTGAAGCACCTCTAGTGGCTGGAATAAAAGATCAAATAAAAGCGGATAGCGAGATCAATAAAACCCTTATTTTGGGCCCAGACCAAAACGCCGCCCAGCTGGAGGGTAGTAAGGACTTTGCCAAACAATTCATGAAAAAATACGCCATACCTACCGCGGCATATGAAACCTTCACAAAAGAAACACTAACGAGTGGCTATGCTTTTTTAGAAAAAATGAAAGCACCTTACGTTTTAAAAGCCGATGGACTCGCCGCGGGAAAAGGTGTTTTAATTATAGACGACGTTGAAGAGGCGAAACGAGAGTTAAACGCCATGCTTACCGAAAATAAATTCGGTGCTGCGTCAAATTCAGTTGTAATAGAAGAATTTTTGGACGGCGTTGAGTTATCCATTTTTGCGCTCACCGATGGAAATAACTATGTAGTACTGCCTGAGGCAAAAGACTACAAGCGCATTCACGATGGTGACAAAGGGTTAAATACTGGTGGAATGGGAGCGGTATCGCCAGTTCCTTTTGTACACGAAGACTTTATGGAAAAGGTACGAGAGCGTATCATTAAACCTACAATGGAAGGCATAGCAAGCGAAGGTTTTGACTATTCTGGATTTGTATTCTTTGGACTTATCAACGTAAATGGAGACCCTTATGTTATTGAGTATAACGTTAGATTGGGTGATCCAGAAACAGAAGTAGTACTTCCACGAATAGAAGAGGATTTGCTCCAACTCTGTGTTGATGCAACCAAAGGAAAGTTGGAATCTAAAAAATTGGAAATCTTATCTCAAACGGCATTAACAGTCATGTTGGTTTCTGGCGGATACCCCGAGAGCTATGAAAAACATAAGGTAATAAGTGGCTTAGAGTCTATCAAGGACGGTTTACTGATTCATGCAGGTACCAAACAAGTTGAGGATACCATTCAAACATCTGGCGGTCGTGTAATCGCTTGTACTGCATTTGGAAACAGCTTAGAAGGGGCACAAAAAAAGGCTTACCATATGGCAAGCCAATTATCTTTTGAAAAAATGTTTTACCGAAAAGATATCGGTGAAGACCTTTTGTAGCTATTCAGCTGTTGGGTTGTCCTTAAACTTGTTGGCGTATTTTACTAATTGACTCACCCACCAAAGCAGCATAATTCCGCCTACTACCATTACAAAGTAGTTGAAAGGGTTTCCAAGCGCTCGAAGTCCGCTAAAGGACCACCAAAAGAAATCCCCTAAGCCATATATCATTTCATTCCAATTCATAACTCTTCCGTTTAATACGCAAATTTATAATTTGTAAACTAAACTAAGCTAAATAGCATCGTCATTTTTAACTTTGTGCGATGTTGCCTCGAGCGCTCAGAAAGAACACACCCCAAAGTATATTTATTGCAAGCCTCTATGCGGCTCCAATCATAGTTTTGGCACTGCTAGACAATCGCCACAATTATACTTGGCCCGAGTACAACCTCTTATCCAACTTTTTTAATGCCATTATAGAAATTGGATGGCTCACGAAATTATTATCGGGGGGTCTTTTAATTGGTTCGGCAATTTACGGTCAATTAGTATTTTATAAATACCGCTTATTCGACCAAGGGAACCAGTTTCCTTTTGTTTTAATTATTGCTTTAGTAAGTTGTTCTTCCCAAACCTTTGCCTTAAGTCCTCTATGGGTTAGCTTGCCGTTCCTAGTGCGTTTATTGGATAGAAGTTTCGAGATTCAACGGTCGGATAAAGTCCATTTGATTATTATGGAGGCCTCTTTTACAGCGGGCATTTTATTTTTAATATCAAGCGATTTTTTGTGGCTGTATCCAATTATTCTGATTGCTTATTTGTACAGTGGAAACCTACAACTTAGAGGGTTTTTAATCAGTCTATTTGGTTTTGTCTTACCCTATTATTTCATGTTTTCTATCAACTATTTGATAGGCGAGTCTGCTGCACCTGAAGTACATTCTGAATTGCCCCATTACTTTTTACCCAGCAGTGTTTTTGAAGTAATTCTTATTGGTGGTTGTCTGTTGGTAATTACAATTGGTTTCTCCTATTTACTCAAGGCAATTATGGTCAATAAAGTGATTATTAAAAACCACTTGCTTTTACTGATTGTTTTTTCAGTCCTTTTGATAGCTTCTTTGAGTATTTCGGCAAAAAGCTATGGCGATGCCTTGGCGGGTACCTTTCCGGCATTCTCTGTTTTAGCTGGTCTTTATTTTCTAAAGGCAAGTAAAGTCTGGTTAATGGAGGTTACCTATATCCTCTGGTATGCTTCGGTCATTCTTTATTTATCGGTTAGCCTCAATTAAAAAAATTAGCAACCGTTTGCACACTCAAGTGTTTTTTGTGTGTACACCTTTAATAAGTTTGTTTGTATGAAACGTATTTCCTTTCCATTTCCGTTTGTTGTAGTTGTTTTGTTTTTAGGGCTAAGTTTTAATTCGTGTAAGAAAACTTGCGAAGATGGAAAACTCAATCAAGACGAAGTGGAAATTGATTGTGGGGGAATTTGCGAACCCTGTGCCCAATGCAATGATGGCATTCAAAATGGCTCTGAAACTGCTGTGGATTGCGGTGGAACCTGTGCCGATTGTGCAACGGTTTATCCATATCAACCCATAGCCTCCCCGGTTACTCAAGACTTGAATGTGGTGGTTTGTGAGGGCCAAAACTGCGCTTCTATTGGTTCCGAAGGTGTACTTATTGTTTCAAAGGATAAGGGAGCATCTTGGCAAAAGGCAGCCGCAGATTTATCGGGTCTTCAATTAGTAGGAGTTGAGTTAATCGATGGTATAATTTACCTCTGTGGAACGGAAGGTTTGATAAAAAAATCTACCGATCTTGGTGCAAGTTTTATGGACATACCAGTAGCAAATTTGGACATAAAATGGAACGGCTTGCTGTTTTTTGATCAAGACTCTGGGTTGGTTTGTGGTGAAAACCTATCGATTTATTACACGAATGATGGCGGTCAAAACTGGAACAGGGCTAGAAGAAGCCCTTCCGCAGAAAGAGATTTTTATGCCATGTCTTCACCAGAAAAAAACGTGGTTTACGCCATTGGAGATAACAGCGTGCAATTGTCGCAAAACAACGGTAGAAATTGGACACAAATCAGCTTATCCAGCGAAAATCCGAACATGGAGAACTTTCTTGACCTACATTATTACTCTTCTTCAAGAGCCTTTGCAACTGGAGAGGCTTCCATGCTTTTTAGTACCAATTCAATCGAGTGGTACGATAAGGCCGTGTATACCAGCTTTGGTGGGGTGTCGTTTTTTAAAGATTACGGGCTATACGCGGGAAGAGACGTAGATAATAAGCTCGGTAAAGTAATTGAATCTTTAGATTCAGGAGTAACCTGGACTCAAATACCTATGCTTGATGAGACGGCTCGTTTCAACGATTGTTTTATTATTGATGAATCAAATTCGATAATCGTTGGCGAAAAAGGAGTAATACTTCGCCGTTAAGGAGTAATAAATGCGCAAAGTAGGAATAATTGGGGGTGGCAGCTGGGCGACAGCATTAGCAAAAATTTTATCTGAGAATGTGGATTCGTTTCACTGGTGGATGCGAAATGAAGGCGCCGTTGAGCACTTTAATAAATTTCACAGAAACCCAAACTACCTCTCCTCGGTGCATTTTACTGGTGACAAAGCTATTGTCACTAACGACTTAGAGTCTGTTGTTGAGGAGTGTGATATTTTGATTATTGCAACCCCTTCCGCTTTTCTTAATGATGTTTTTAATGAGTTTGACAAATCGAAATTAGAGCATAAGGTAGTTTTCTCTGCCGTTAAAGGCGTTGTTCCTGAGTATCATGCTATTCCGGCAAAATTTATTCACAAACAGTTTCGTACGCCTTACAGTCATATTGGTATTATTTGTGGCCCTTGTCATGCTGAGGAAGTTGCACAGGAGCGTTTGTCCTATTTGACAATAGCTTGCGAAACCACCTCAATTGCCGAAGAGATGGCAGAGATGCTGTCTTGCCGTTATATTAAAACTACAGTTTCGGAAGATTTGTTTGGTTCCGAGTTATCTGCTATCCTCAAAAACGTTTATGCGGTGGCTAGTGGTATTTGCCATGGTCTTGGCTATGGAGATAACTTTCAGGCGGTTTTAATATCCAATGCCATTCAAGAAATAAATCGCTTTGTAGACGTAATAAGCCCTGTACATCGAGATGTACAATCATCCGCTTATCTGGGAGACCTATTAGTTACCGCTTACAGCCAATACAGCAGAAATAGAACATTTGGTAGTATGATTGGTAGAGGCTATTCTGTTCGCTCTGCTCAGTTTGAAATGAACATGGTGGCAGAAGGGTACTACGCCGCCAAGGGAGTCATTGAAATCAACAAAAAGTTCAATGTAGAAATGCCCATCTGTGCTTCGGTGTATCGCATATTATACGAGCGCATGTCGCCAGCTATTGAAATGAAATTACTGGCCGACAAGTTATCCTAAACACTTAAAAATTATTGTATGAAAAAGTTAACCTTAACCCTTGCTGTAGTATGGATTGCGGTATCGACATTTGCACAAACTCCCTTAACGGCTAAAAAACTTTGGGAGATAGGTAGAGTCGGAACACCCGTTGTGGATAATTCCGGAAAATTCGCATTTTACACAGTTAAACATTATTCTCTAGAAGACAATAAAGGCCAAACCCAGGTATATAAAACAAATATTGAAACGGGAGAAACCGAAGTTTTTACTAATGCTACGGGCTCAATAGGAAATATTATCATGAACCCAGCGAACAATAAGGTGGGGGTGATTTTAGATGGTCAATTGTGGGAGTATAACGTGCAAGGTGGCGGACAGGTAAACCGAACCAATTTTCCATACAAGGTCAGCAACATTAAGTATAGCCCAACTGGAGATAAAATCCTATTCACTTATGTAACTGAAGAGAACTCGAATCAGCCCTATAAGGAGTTGGATAAAAGTAATTTTAAGATTTATGATGATCTGATGTTTAGGCATTGGAGTAGCTGGAATGACAACACCCATTCGCACGCAGCTTATGCCAATTTAGAAGACGCCAAACACGGAAGAGGAATCGTTGATATTATGAAAGGAGAGCCTTTTGATGTGCCAACAAAGCCATTTGGTGGGGCAGAGGACATCATTTGGGGCCCTGACGGCAAAAGCATTATTTATCAGTGTAAAAAAATGAATGGCGTTGAATATGCCGTTAGCACAAATTCTGATTTGTTCCAATACAATTTAGAGACTAAAAAAACTACCAACCTCACCCAAGAAAATAAAGGGTACGACACACATCCAAAGTTGATGAAAGATGGAAAGACACTGGCTTACCTCTCCATGAAACGCGATGGTTACGAGTCGGACAAAAACGATTTAGTGTTGTTAAATTTAAAAACAGGCGAACGCTCAAATATTACCGCTGATAAAGATATAAGAGTGAACGATTTTGACTTTGACGCTAAAGAAGGTGTTATTTGGATATCATCACCTAACCGCGGCACTTACAAAATATGGAAGCTATTGCACAATGGTAAAACGGCCACAAAAATCGAAAGTATCACAAGCGATATGGCAGATTATCGCTCAGTGCAAGTCTTTGGCAAACAGCTGATTGTTTCTAGAATGAGTATGAATAGAGCAACCGAATATTATGTGCTGGACCCCAAAAAAGGAACTAAGGAAGCGCTTACCCAGGTAAATGATGAACACTACGAAAACATTTCCAAGAGTAAAGTAGAGTCAAGGATGATTAAAACTACCGACGGAAAAGAAATGCTTACTTGGGTAATTTACCCACCAAATTTTGACTCTACCAAAAAGTATCCGACATTGCTCTACTGTCAAGGTGGCCCGCAAAGTATGGTTTCACAGTTTTATTCCTTTCGTTGGAACTTTCAACTGATGGCGGCTAAAGGATACGTTGTGGTAGCTCCCAACAGAAGAGGATTACCAGGTTTTGGTCAAGCATGGAACGAGAAAATCAGCAAAGATTGGGGTGGACAGGCCATTCAAGACTATTTGAGTGCAATTGATGAAGTTGCAAAAGAACCCTATATCGACAACGAAAGACTGGGAGCTATTGGGGCGAGTTACGGTGGATATAGTGTGTATTATCTAGCTGGTGTGCATCAAAAGCGTTTTAAGAGCTTTATATCGCATTGTGGGTTATTTAATTTGGAAAGCTGGTATGGAAGTACAGAAGAATTATTCTTTGCCAATTTCGATATCGGTGGCCCTTATTGGAAAATGCCGAAACCTAAAAGTTACGAAGCGTTTTCTCCCCACAAAAAAGTTCAAAACTGGGATACACCAATGATGGTGATTCATGGAGGAAAAGATTTTAGAGTTCCTGAAACGCAAGGTATGGAGGCTTTTACCGCCGCACGATCTATGGGTTTGAAATCAAGGTTTTTGTATTTTCCCGAAGAAAGCCATTGGGTACTGAGTCCACAGAACGGAATTGTTTGGCACAGTGAGTTCTTTAAATGGTTAAAAGAGACACTTTAAAACTATGCTTAAAGACATAAATTTTCCAGAAATAAAAGGCGTTACGTTAGCCGTTGCTTATGCATTGGTAGAAGGAGAGGATCAGTGGGTAGTGCACCTTATTAATGAGAATAAAGTGGACATTCAGAATGTATTAGTTGTGAGCAAGGGTTACGGGAAAGTAAAAAAAGAGCAAGTAAAAACAAGCACCTTACGGCGGTTTTTTGAATCAATACCCGCAGGAACTACCCAACAAATTGAACCCGTACCAAAGGAGCTCATTGGACTAGCAAATGAGTATTGGGTCAGTTTTTATATAAAGGAAAAGGTGTTTGATAAGAAGTTTGTTTTTACCGCAGGTGCTTTAACAACCGAGTATTTGGTAAACTTACCGGTGTTAAACCAAAAAGGAATTTTACACGCTTAGTGTTGTCCGGCGCAGAACAAGATCAAATTATTGAACTAGCAAAAGCAAGCTTTGGAAGGGGTTACCTAACAACGCATCAATTGCAAGCTTTTGACTCAGAACGAAAGGCTCTAGTCGTTTTGGAAAAAACCAAGGAGATGGTTACGGGCTTTTCCATAGTTCAACTCATAGAGAAATCATCGTTTAGTGAGGCTTTGTTTCTTCCTGACGATTGGGAGCATCGACCACTGTGCAATGATGCTCTATTCGGTTATCGAAAAATGACCGCAGTTAAATCCACGGAACAAGAAAAGGGAATAGGGCAGCGCTTAGTATCTCTGGGAGATGGTTTTTTGGCAAAAAATGCATCACAAATTTTCAGTACGGTGTGGCAATCCGGTCAAGAAATGGCCATGCTATCGTTGTTACAAAAGTCCGGTTACTTAATAGTAGACACTATAGACAATTATTGGTCGGCAGACAGCAGCCAAAAACAGTACAATTGCCCGAAATGTGGAGCGCCACCATGCACATGTTCTGCAATCATTTTAAAAAAACAACCCAATTAAGTAGTAATGAGAAGAGATTATCATTCGGATAAATTTTATGGTATTGTCCCACTTTCTGGAGGAATAGATAGTACAGCAGCATTGTACCAAACGTTAAAGAACAACCCAGATAAAAACTACTTGGTTTTTAGGATAGATATGGTGCATGGAACTAGTGGTCATAGAACTACGCGTGAGGCAATGGCTACCGAGCAAATTCTGTTTTGGCTTCAAAAAAACAACATCAACAACTTTGCATTCCGTGAATTGAATATTGACTATTCTTCACTTGGTATGACACCACCCGTTTGGGATAGCGAGGTCGTAAACTTTGCAGCAAGTTTGGTTATTCAAGCTAAACCAGAAATTCAAGTCTTTGTTGAAGGTGCTATTCAGGATGATTATTTGGAAGATGGTTTTACGGATAGATTAGATAAAATCGAAAAGATATTGCGTTTGCATACGGGTAAAACATCTGATGAATTAGAAATTCTTTTTCCTTTAAACGACAAATCCAAAGTGGAGGTGATGCGAATGTTACCTGAAGATTTACTAAAACTAACTTGGAGCTGCAGATATCCAAAAATAGTTGGTCCTTGGGAGTTTGGACGTTGTCATGATTGTCCGCAGTGTAGGGTTATCGATAAAGTGCTAAAAGAGAACCCTAACGAGTTCCGTTTTTCTTAACTAATAACCTGAATCCTATCACAAATCCATACGTCACTTTTCCCCTACATCAATGCTATTCCAACACAATTGAGTAGAGAAACAACTGTCTTTTCATTAACTACTCCACCACCAACCGTTCTATCCAACGAGTTTCAGAATTTGTAACTTCAACCAAATAAATACCGACAGGGTAATTTGCAACATTGATTTGAGTGGTTTTTGATTCTGTTATTTGTTGCTGATAAATTTGTTCGCCTTTTAGGGTGTAAATCGCGAGGTTTGCGGTTGTTTGTTTTTCTTTTAGGTTTATAGTTACATTTCCCTTGGACGGATTTGGGTAAATAGTAAATCCATTCGTAAATAACTTTATGGTTGCTATGTTATCGGGTACAGTGGTGGTGTCTTCTTCTTTGGGAAGTGGACAACGCGTACTGCCGTATTTTAGTAGTAAGGCATTTGAATTACCGCCCCACATATACAATGTATCTGTATTAGGGCCGTTTGGGTCAAAATAAAACCCACCTTCAAACTTGCCAGCTAAAATTACATTATCTTCATTATCTATTACCAGGTCGTGATTTTTGTCATTGTCATCGCCAGAGGTAAGCAGCATTTCATAGCTCACCCATTGTTGGGTTTTTAAATCAAATGCCAAAAAACAATCGTCACTTCTGCTAGTTGTTGTTATGGTATTGCTCCCAAAATACATAGGCCCTGCAACATGCCCCGTCATATATGCAATGCCCTTAGAATCTATTTCCATATTCCAAGCGTCAACTGAATATTTAGACGAAGTTCTATAATGCCACAATTTATTTAGATTTTTGTCCACTTTCATAATATAAGCCTCAACACCAGATTGCCTAGACTTCGAGTCTTCTTTAAACAGAGTATCGCCATTGTATGTACCGAATTTGCCAGCCGTACCAAAAAGTATATAACCATTCTCGTACTCTCGAAATAAATTAACATCAACACGCGCAGTTAAATAGCTTCCTGCATCAGTAGCCTTTGCCCATATTTTATTTCCGTTAATGTCCATTTTACCAAACACTGAAATTCCTCTTTTTTCTGGATCATAATACGTTTGATCAAAAACTTTAAATGAGTCTATGTTTCCGGCAAGTACTGAAAACCCTATGTTTCCATCAGAATGTACATTGAAGTCGTAAGGTAATGCCCCTTCCCCTGCAACCTGTTGGGCATGGAGTACTTTTCCTAGATTCGAAAACCTCGCTACAAACAGCCCGGGCTTTACCGTATCACCCGGTATAAATTCTCCTCCACCATTAGAAAACAACATAAAAGTGCCATTTTTCAAACTTAAAAGTTCACTATATGGCCCAAAGTCAACTTTAAAGTTAGGCAAGTACATCCATCCTCTTTGCCCATTACTCAATACTTGAAAAATAAATGCTTGATACGATGCATGAAACGTAGAATCACCAAATGTTATTGAGTCGCTTGGAATATTCCCTCCAGTTCTGCCTACAATAATTGGGTTTCCCGCATCATCTAGAATCATGTCAAAAATATCTACATAACCCTTCCCTTCTATCCTTCTCAACCATTTTAATTTTCCTTGGCACGAATATTTAGCAACAAAGGCATCGAAGTTGCTGCCTTCGGCATTTACCTCTAGACTATCAAAACGTGCCCTATCTTTAAACTTACCGGCTACATACACGTTGCCGCTATCGTCTACTGCTGTTGCAGTAAACTCATCCTCGTTTGCTTGTGCAAAGCCCCCTGCTGCTTTTGCCCATTGCCAGCTTTGAGCATTTGAGCTGTACGAAAACAGAATTAATAACAGTAGGAGATAATACATTTTATTCAAGATTTTATGAGAAGTTTTCATGGTATTATTCTAAAATTATTACACGTTCGAATATAATATCTGTTTTGTCGATAAGCCTAAAGGTGTAAGTTCCTGAGCTAATTTCTGCTTTATTAAAAATAAGCTGCGAAGAAGCGTTGGGCAAATCCATAGTGCGCACCATTACTCCTTGACTGTTCAAGATTTCTAAACTACAATTGTTGCTTTGACATTGATAGGCAACATTGAAAAAATCGCTTGCCGGGTTTGGAAAAACCCTAAGTTCTGTTTTAGCTTCCTTATAGTTTTCTTTAATTGGTTGGTGTTTTCCCAACAGGGTTCCTTTTCCTTTAGCATATTCTTTTATAGTACTCGATCTACCACCCTCTTCTGGCGGAGGCCAAATAGCATCACATACCCATTGATCCCAGCAAAACTCAATTTTACATACTTCATCCGAACAATCATCGGTAATAAAAAACGAAAAACAAACTGTATCCTCATTGTGTTTTGGACAAGTATCTGTTACAAATGTAAGTAAGCCAGCTATCGTGTTAGCCCCAGGGTTTACAACACCAGTAAATCCACTCATTATACCGGTGGTAGAATAAGCCTGTATCACTGAGTTTGGACAACCGTTCCAAGTGTACTCAAAGCGCATTCCGTAGTTCCAGTCGTTTGTATCATAGGGTTGTTCACACCAGATTTCAAAATCGTAATACTCTCCTTCGCAAGGCACTACTTCACATTCATTTATACCGTATTCAAATAAACAACTGGTGTCAGAGCAGCCTGCATAATTAGTAACAATTAGGTAAACCTCACCACCACCAACATCATACAAATCGAGCGGAGGAATTGCACCAACGCCCGAACTGTAACTACTTCCGTTAGCCATCCAGCTCCAACTAGAATAGGTGCCTGGAATACCAGGCAACCAAACCCCACCAGTTATGGTGTCGCAAAATTCATAACAGCCACACATAAAATAACACATATCTGGTATACCGTGAACTTCTATTGTATCTTGATTGGTACAACCCAAACTATCGACCACCGTTGCTTGATACAAGCCTTTGGTAAAAACCTCTATCGGACTTCCACTTGCGCCATTGCTCCAGTTGGTTTGGATTACCGAACCACTTACCGATGCAGACAACTGAATAGGAATGGTGTTTTCACAAGCAGGGCTGGGGGTGCTGCTCAGTACAGGTGCAGCAGGAGGAGCGTGTACTTCTAACCTAAACGAATCGCTCCACTGCGAGCAAGTACCACTAGGCATACAATGCACCCAGAGCTTTGATACCTCTCCATTGCAAACGGTTTTATCTCCTTCAATATCAATGGTCTCTGGGATAACTTGTACAGTTATAGAAACAGTATCATAACATGCAGAACTGCTGCAATCTGTCCAGAGTGAAACCGTTCCAACGGGCCCGCTAGACCAATCGACATTAATTATATTATTGTATGGTTTAGAGGATACAATAGCACCATTAGCTGAAACTGTCCAATGATAGTCATTGCAAGATGCATCGGGTGTATAATACTTCATAGAGCCATTGGCGCAAACTACTCCATTGCACAATATTGGATCTGATATATCTGGCGAAACATCAAATTCGTACATTAATGTATCCGTACAGTGACACAAGTTCTCTACCACGAGAGAAACCACGTAAGTACCGGGATCATTAAATATATGTTTAGGAGTTTTGGTGCTTGCATAATTATTTGCACCACTTGCGGGGTCATCAAAATTCCAATACCATTTTTCAGCTCCTATTGATTGGTCAAAAAACGAAACTTCTGTGCCTAAACAAAGTGTATGAGGATTGTTTATAGACCGAGGGGTGACAAAGAAATTAGCATTTGGTCGTTTAATTATTTCAATGCACTTTTCAGTTGTTTTGCTACAACTGTCAGCCGTAATTTCTGTAACTATTAACTTACCCGAACCTTCTTTTCCCCAATGAATGCTTATTGTGTTGCCAGTTAAACTCGGTGTATTTAGATAAGTTCCTATAACTTTCCATTCATAATTGCTGCCAGCGTTCATTTTAGTATGATAGGTTACCCAAGTTGAATCGCATGTTGTTAAACATTCTGGTGAAACCGGGATAATATTTCCAGATTCGTCTAACGTTGTACAGCCAAATGTTTTATCTGCAAAAATTTTAGGCGTTGGCTTTGGTTTAATGCTTACGTTTAAATATAAGGTGTCATGATTTCCGCCTGACAAAGAATCGATAACAACTTGCACCACTCCAGACCCAGGCCCTCCCCAGGAAACGTGTGTGGGATTTTGAGTTGGCAATGAAGACGCTCCATTTGATATTGTCCATAAGTAATTCCAACTTCCAATGGTATTTACCGAATACGTTTTATGACTTTCCTCACAAACAATGGTATCACCTGTAATTTGCAATTGGGCTTGAGTTGTAAAGCTTCCAAGTAGCAAAAATGCTGTTATCAATAAATACCTGAACCTGTTGTGTTGTGTTGTGAAAATGACCCATAAGCGTTAGTTTTAATTAAGATTGGTGTAAAAATATGTAATTAAACGTTAAATAGTGTTTTTTATCTAAAGATTAGTTCTGTTAGAATTAAACTACAATTAAGCAAAGCAGTCTTTTTAGGGCTTCAGCACATTATATTCATTAATTGTATTGCTTTTTTAATAAAGTGTTTTTGTATTAGTTATCGTTTCTTTTATTGCAGGAATTTATTCTTGTCTAAGTTAAGCCTAAAAAAGATCTATGTTTCTTAGCTAAGAACCCAAATATTCTTTGTCAATTATTACTTTCACAGTCCAATATATTTTAAAATGAAAACAGTATTTATAACAGGCGCAACTTCAGGAATAGGCAAAGCCACCGCAGAAATATTGGCTGCTAATGGCTATAACTTAATCATTACTGGTCGTCGCGAAAGCAGGTTGAAAGAGCTTCAAGAAAACTTAAGTCACTTAGCTAAAATTCATACGCTTACTTTCGATGTGCGCGATAAAGAAAACATTCCAGGCCTAATTTCAAATTTACCAGAGCCATTTAATAAAATTGATGTACTTATTAATAATGCTGGAAATGCTTATGGTCGTGATCCAATCCACGAAGGACTAATTGATGACTGGGAAAATATGATTGACATAAACCTAAAGGGTTTGCTCTATTTGACTAGAGCAGTTTCCCCACAAATGGTTGAACGAAAAAGTGGCCACATTATAAATATTGCGTCACTTGCAGGAAGAGAAACTTACCCAAATGGAGCAGTATATTGTGCAAGTAAGTCGGCGGTAAAAGCAGCCACCGAAGGCATTCGAAAAGATCTAAATCCGTATGGAATCAAGGTGAGTTGCATTGACCCCGGTTTGGTAGAAACGGAGTTTTCTGAAGTCCGTTTTCATGGAGATAAAGCCGCTGCCGAAAAAGTGTATCAAGGCTATACGCCACTAACTGCTTTTGACGTTGCCGAAACGATTGAGTTTGTTTTATCAAGGCCAGCTCATGTAAATATTGCGGATACGCTTATTTTGTGCACCGATCAGGCATCGAGTACCATTGTAAGAAAAGAAAATTAATTTTTTATCTCCCGCTGATCCCGCAAATGAACGCTGATTTTTCTTTACTACACAGAAATGCCTTAGGTAATTAGAAACTAAATATTCAATTCCGATAGCTATCGGAATCAAAACTTAACATTCAAAATTAAAAAATGCCCAAAATCCTCATAATACGGTTTAGTTCTATTGGAGATATCGTGCTCACCACGCCCGTTATTCGAATGGCGAAGGAGCAAATAGAAGGAGCTGAGGTGCATTTAGTTACCAAAAAAAGTTTTGCGTCTATTGTTGAGGCCAACCCTTACCTAGATAAAATTCACGTACTAGAGGATAAGCTGAAACCCTTGCTTGCTGAGTTAAAAGCGGAGCAATATACCCATGTTATTGACCTGCACAACAACTTGCGATCGGCAAAGATTAAACGAGCCATTGATGGACCAAACTTTAGCTTTAAAAAACTCAATATTGAAAAATGGCAAGCGGTAAACTTTAAGCAAATAGGCAAATTGCCTGATGTACATATCGTAGATCGCTACTTGGAAACGCTGACGGAATTTGGGGTTAAAAACGACAACAAAGGACTAGATTATTTTATTCCAGAAAAAGACAAAGTTGAACTTACAGCGCTACCTGAAGTACACCGAAAAGGTTACGCAGCATGGGTGATTGGAGGTTCTTATTTTACGAAAATTTTTCCCGCCCAAAAGGTAATAGAAACCTTGCGGCGTGTAAATAAACCAGTGGTTTTGCTTGGCGGACCAGAGGATAAAAAAGCAGGAGCTGAAATTGCTGCAAAACTTGGAGAACAGGTTTTTAACGCTTGCGGCAAGTTCAATTTAAATCAATCGGCTTCTTTGGTGCAGCAAGCAGATAAAGTATTGAGCAATGATACCGGTTTAATGCACATTGCAGCGGCCTTTAATAAGCCTATTTTATCTTTTTGGGGCAATACCATACCCGAGTTCGGAATGTATCCTTATATACCTCAAAACACAGAATTATCCACCCAAATGCAAGTAGAAGATTTACGCTGCCGACCCTGCTCTAAATTGGGTTATAAAAAATGCCCGAAAAAGCATTTTTACTGCATGAAGTTAATTGATGTGGACAAAGTGGTGGAGTGGGTGGAGTAATGAAAATAGACAGCAATACCAGTGGTTCTGCCATGGCTAGAAACTTAATGTGGTTGCTAACCAAAAAGTCTTACAGTTTATCTCCAGAGGAGTATTATGCAGCGAGCTATAAACGCGATCCTAACGCCACACCTTCAACGATTACTGAAACCAATCAGCACCATGGATTCTCCGTCTTTCCCAACCCCAATACTGGAACATTTGTGTTTACTTGGAATGTAGAAAAAGACTTTGACGTGCTTAGCGTAATTGTAACTGATGCGATAGGAAAAACAGTTTTGGATAAAACCCTACTCAATAAACAAGGAAAACAGTTTTACGAATTACCCAATTCTGGGGGTATTTATTTCATATCAGTTTCTGATAAAGGTAATGTTGTTTATCGCAGCAAGCTTGTAGTCAATGAATAAATATTTCTTCATATGTATAGTTCTTTTTTTTAATGAATGTGCTATACATGCACAAATTCCATTCAATCAACTTTATGAATTTGGAAGTAACATTAGTGCAGCACGAAGGGTTACCGAATTACCACAGGGTTATTTTGTTACAGCGGGTTTTGCCAGTGGTAGCCTAGGGGAAACTGCACGCTACCTTCTAATTGATTCAATAGGGAAAGTCAACTACAAAAAAGAATATATTGAACTTGATAAATTTGTGCGAGAAGGGAACATAACACGTTTAAGAAATGGAGCAGTAGTAGATATTAGAACGATTGGCGAATATGTTTCACAAGATTCCATTCGTTACTATCTTAAACTATTCAAATGTAATTCTAGCGGCGATACCCTGAGTACCAATGTTTTTAAAGCTTTTGGCATAGGTTTGCATTTGTCACAAGCCTCAATTTGCGAGCGGTTAGACTCTGGGTTATTCGTTACCTGTCTTGGTTACCAAAACTCATCTTATAGAAAATTGGTTTTTATATCAACTGATAAAAACGGCAATGAACTATGGCGAAAAATAATTGACAATCAAAGAAGAACATTCATTGGAGGTGTAATTAGACACCCACTCGAAGGTTTTCTTATTGGTGGGGGAGAAACGACAAATAATAAGTTTGATCCGTGGTTAATGCACGTAAATGATACAGGTAAAGTTCTTTGGAAAAAGAATTATGCAATGGGGTATGATGTTTTTCCCAAACCATTCATACAAAACGACCAATCAATCATTTTTAATTCAAATAAATATATCGGGCCAGATGGTAGGTTTGAATTTGTCAAAAAACAGCTGTTTAAAACCGATATAGAGGGTAATATTATCTGGAACAAAGTGCACGATGACCACATTTTAGGAAACTCGTCATATACAAAATGTATTCAAGGTCTTGATGGATTAATTTACTGTTTAGGCAGAATAGATTACCACAACGGTACTACGGCAACCTTATCACAAATTAATCAAGATGGAGACTTGTTGGCGGTTCACCGCTATACCTATAATGGCGATACACTTGATCAAAACTATATATGGGATTTTATACAAACCTCAGATAGTGGATTTCTCTTTGTGGGTGATTATAGCGTAAATGGCCAAGACGTTTGGGTGCTGAAAACAAAAAAAAATGGTTGTATAGACGAAGAATGTAGCACACTTATTTACGGTGCTTTTTTAGGTACAGAAGAACTAAAAAATAATCCAGAAAATAATTTTAAAGTTTATCCCAATCCCAATACCGGAACGTTTGTGTTTACTTGGAATGTGAAACAAGAATTTGATGTGTTAAACATAAATGTAAGTGACGTGCTGGGTAAAACGGTAATCGATAAAAACATACAGAGTAAACAAGGAAAACAGGTTTATACATTAACTAATCCTAAAAGCGGTATATACCTTTTAAAGGTTTCCAAGAATAACAACGTTGTATATCACAATAAGCTAGTTATAAGTGAATAAATATTTTAATCTATTAGTAACAATTGTCATCTGTTTCTTATGCACTCAAGGAACTAGTCAGATTGCATTCAATAGCTTATACGATTTTAATAACCGGCCAAATTATGGCTTAAGAGCCATAGAAATTGAATCGGGTTATTTTATTTCCGCAGGTGCTTCGGGGTCTAATGGTGGTGAAACGTTTAGATATCTTCATATTGATACAGTTGGTTACGTCATTAATAAAAAAGAATACGAGATACTATACAGGTACGTTCGAGAAGGCAACTTGATTAAAAGTTACGATAATAATTTTGTTGATGTTCGAACCGTTGGACACTCGTTGCAATCTGGGGGCTTTTTATCTTGGTTAACTATACAGAAGGTTAAACAAAATGGAGACACTCTGTGGCGCAAAGAATTCAATTTCACGCAAATTGGACTTAACCTGAGTGCGGGAGCTGTATCAGAGCAAGCTGACTCGGGGTTATTTATAGCTTGTCAGGGTTATAGAACTGGCAACGATAGAGAGCTTGTTTTTATTTCCACGGATAAAAACGGCAACGAACAATGGCGAAAAATTATTGATACCCCCGGTAAAAGCTTTGTTTGGAAGGTAATTAGCCATCCTTTAGGTGGGTACGTAATCAGTGGTGGTGACGATGAAATAGGTCAAGTAAAACCTACACTTATTCACATAAATGATACGGGTAAGGTACTCTGGAAAAAAAGATATACCCAAGGTCATTACGTTTCTCCTGATCCGTTTATTCAGAAAGATAGTTCGATTGTAATAAATGCGGATAAATACATTGGACCAGATGGTAGATTTGATGAGTTTACCAAAAAACAACTTTTTAAGACAGATATGGAAGGTAATATCATTTGGGAAAAAGTCCATGATGATCATGTACTTGCAAATTCTTACTATACAAAATGTATTCAAGGTTTAGATGGTCTTATTTATTGTTTAGGCAGAATAGATTATCACAATGGTACAACGGCTACTTTGTCTCAAATAAATCAAGATGGTGATTTACTGGCAGTTCATCGATACACGTATAACGGAGATACGTTGAATATAAATTATATCTGGGATTTTATTCAAACATCAGACAGTGGTTTTTTGTTTGTTGGAGATTATAACGTTACTGGTCAAGATGTTTGGGTATTCAAAACCAAAAAAAATGGATGTATAGACGAAGAATGTAGTACACTTATTTATGGTGCTTTTTTAGGTACTGAAGAAAAATCCTTAGCTAGTATAAATTTTAATATCTACCCAAACCCAGCGCATGATAGAGTAACTATCGTTCTTTCCCGCACGCGTAAAGCAACCGTTGCACTGCTCAATCTCAGCGGTCAGATAATAAAAAAACAACAGATTGGTGTTAATTCTAACCGAATAGATATTAGTAATTTGCTGGCAGGAGTGTACATTGTTCAGGTAACTGGAGCAGATGGAAGTTCAAGCTTAAAAAAGCTGATAATTGAACACTAAGCCCTTTCTTACAGCACTTTAGATTAATTACCCTTCAATAACTTCGACCAACTGCTTATTACAGGCCTGCCAGTTGTATTGCTTTTCTACAAAAGCTAAGCCTTGAACAGAAAGCTTTGTATACAAATCGTTATCACTGGTTAGCCGCTCAATTTGAGCTTTAAATTCCGCTTCGTTGTTCGCAATCAAGATTTCTTCTTCGGGTTTGGCGCCCAGGGCATTGTTGGCCAATGGAGTGGTAATGCAAGGTAGGCCCATGGCCATAGCTTCTAGCAATTTGTTTTGCAACCCAGACCCCAACATTAAGGGTGCTACAAATATTTTAGCCTCGTCATAAGCTGCTCTAATATCATCCACCCAACCCGTAATTTCCACCTTTGGTGCAGCTAAACTCCGCACTTTGTTACTTGGCGACTTTCCGCAAATTTGAACAGTAGTTTTAGAGTCAAGTAAGGGTAAAATATTTTTTACCAAATATTGAGCAGATTCTACATTGGGTAGGTAGCCCATATTGCCGGTAAACAGAATGTCCACTTTTTTAGCTCGTTGTTCAGACTTAAAAAACTCCGAATCAATTCCGTTGGGAATAACCGATATTTCTGTTGCATTAGAATGGGTTAAATGTTCCTTATCGGCATTACTAATAATTACCTTTTTTTCGAAATACTGAAACATTTCTTTCTCGTAATTGCGCAATCGTTTGGCCTCTTCTTTTATAATGGGCTTAAGATAAAAAGGAGCCTTTTCAGCGCGTCGTTGCATCCCAATACTTAAGGCGTCCATATAGTCTAAGGTCTTTGAAAAAATGGAGTACTTTTTTGCGTATTCGGTCACTCTTATAAGTTGACAAAAGAAACGCTTTGGCAGGTGTCGCTCAATGATTTTATCCAGTTCGAGCTGGGCTTGCTTGGAGTAGAAATAAGCTACCTGAAAGGGCTTGTTTCCAAATGCCGCAAGCAGCAATCGCCAAACTATACCTGCATACCCAAGGCGAATAATATTCAGTTCGAGGCAATGCTTTTGGAGTATTTCTTTTGTTCTTGAGTCTACTTCTTTTGTGCTGAGGCAGCACAAGATGACTTGGTATGCAGAGTTCAAGTCTTTTATCTGATGAAAAGCACGCAGTTTATCTCCTTTATCTAAAGGATAAGGCACCCGTGAAAGCAAAACCAAGAGTTTAGGCTTTTGTGTCATCTTCCTTTTTTTTCCAGAAAAATAAAAAGCTCAATCGTTTTAAAATTTTGCTATAAAACTCCGAATCCAGAATTACCGAATCTGTTGTGGCTTTGTAGGTCAGAAATACGCCGATAGGGGTCAGTATAAAGCTCGACAGCCACATTCCTGCCCAAATGGGTAGGTCTCCAGATTTGGCCATTTTTTCTCCAGTTAATGAGGTGATATGGAAGAGCAAGAAAAACAATATGGAAATAACCACCGGCATTCCCAATCCGCCTTTTCTAATAATGGCACCCAAAGGAGCCCCAATAAAAAATAGAATTAAACACGCCATGGATAGGGTAAACTTTCTGTGTACCTCTATGTAATGCCCTCTTATGTGGCGTTTTCTGTTGCGCACATCGTTGGAAAACCCAGTGGCATAGGAGTTTGAGGCCCTAGCCATATTTACTGCGAGATTTAAGTACTTCAGTTTTTCCGATTTTTTGAGCTTTCCAAACCATTCCAGTTCTACTTCCTGAAGGCTGTCTAAGCTCTTATTTTCCAGTGAAACACTGTCTTTTATCGTATAAATATCTTGGTTCATTCTTAATGAAAAATCCTGTATGCGCCTTTTGTATCGCCATTCTACCGTGTCGATTTGCCCAAGGATTTGCCTATAGTTCATCATCCTAAAGTTATTGGCGAACATCTCTTCATCACTGCGTTGCAGTTTAAAACCCGACAAATCGAAGGTGATGGTTTTCTCGTCAAACTTTTGCCGGTGTAGCGGATACTTAGCCCCTTCCATGTCTGTGTATAAATACCCATTGTTCAATTGGAAGCTCAGTCCCATTTGATCGGGCGTCATATCCATTCTGCCCGTTTCGGCGCGTATAATTTTTCGGTTACCCTTTTTATCGGTGTGGTCGTAAATAAAAACATCTTCTAAGAGTTCGGTTTCTTCGTTTCGGTTTTTTACACGAATCACAAAGCCCTCAATATCTTTGTAATAGACGTTATCTTTAATGTCCAATGCGGGTTTTTTCTTGCGTATATCGTACAATATGGAGGCAAACTTTTTGTTGGATTTTGGCCAAATGGAATTGGAAAAAACAAAGGCACCAATACTCAGTAAAACCATAAAAGCAATGAGCGGAAACATAATGCGCTGCAAGCTCATTCCAGCGCTTTTTAGAGCGACTAACTCGTATTGTTCACCCAAGTTACCAAAGGTCATTATAGACGATAGTAAGACGGCAAGCGGCAGTGCCAGCGGAACTAAACTCGCTGAAGCATAAAAAAGCAGTTCGCTTATGATGCCGAGGGACAATCCTTTACCCACCATTTCATCAATGTATACCCACAGAAATTGCATCACAAGAATGAACAGCGTGATAAAAAACGTACTGATAAAAGGCCCAGTAAACGTTTTAAATATGAGGATGTGGAGCTTTTTCACACTAAAAGTATCAAGGAAAAAACAAATATAGACCTAGCGTATTGCATCAAGTGGTATAAAAAACAAAAACCTCTTTCCATAGTAAAGGAAAAAGGTTTTGAATTTATTTTGAATGGAGAAGTATTAAGAGCCCAAAATCATTTTAAGCTTACCTATTTGCTTTTCCCAAAGTTGTTTGCTTTCGTCCACTTCATCATCGTCTACGTGGTCAATAACCAGCAAAGCAACGTCGCCCGTTAATTGATCAATTTTAATTCTAAACTCAAAGTAGGAGTCATCGTCGTCATCATCAAGCCAATGAAACCGCACAAATTCATGGTCTCTTTTACCTAGCAGTCGAGCATCTTCTCCCATTCCCTCCCATACGAAGGTGTAAATATCATCGTTTAGCTTTACGTTATCTGCAAACCATTCGGCCAAACCACCTGGCGTTACCAATCTGTTGTATAAGATACCCGGTGCCGAACGCACTGCAAATTCCAGCTCTATTTTTTCTTTAGCCATCTCTAATTCAATTATTTACCCTTAAAGGTAACTGGGCGCAATATATATAAAAAGTTAAGTATTGCCTATTTTTAATAACCAAATAGCTCTTCCAATGAAATTTCAGTGATTGTACCGTAGGTTTTTAGGCGCTCCATATCGATATCATTTTTATTACCCATAATCATAAAGGTATACGCATTGTCCTTTATGTTCTCTTGAAAGAAGGTCTCTAAGTTTTCAATCGGCGCTTTTTCTAAATAGTTATAAATATCTTTTCTATTGTCGTAATCTATGCCGCGTTTCAAGTTTGTAAGGTAAAAGAAATACTTCTGATCTTTTATTTTTCGATCACTGGCAATCCGTTTTAAAATACTGTTCCTCGAAGCTTCAATTTGATTTTCAATTACAGGCATTTCTTCCAAAAGGTCCATTGAGGAGGATAAGGCTAGGTTTAATTTATCCGGCTGAGTACCTATATACCCTCTAAAATAGTGAGACTTATCTGCCTCGTTTGGTGTGTCGTAACGGCAATAAGCAGTATAGGCCAAACCTTTAGCCTCTCTAATTTCCTGGAAAAAAACAGAGCTTAATCCACCGCCATAGTATGAATTAAACCAACTTGCTACAGGCATAATTTCTTTATCGAAAGCTTGTTGCTTGCTAGAGAAAAGAATGTCTGTTTGAACTTGATCGCGGTGGACGAAATATATTTTATTCTCTTTTGTTTCTTGCTCCACTAGAGGAATAGATGCAGGAATTGGTTCCAAAGCGTCAACTTTAGGGTGGTATTTTTCCAATAGTTTTTTTACGGTTTCCATTTCATCATTTCCGTAATAAAACACTCTGTGCTCCATACCAGTTACTGCTGCAATTTTTTCTGTCAAATCAGCTGGGTCGATAGCAAGTAGTTCGTTTTCAGAAATAATATTCGTGTAGGGGTTGACCTTTCCGTATTTTGCATAAGCTGGCATGTACCGATACTGGATAGCTCCTTTTTCAAGCTTTGCATCCTCGCGTTTTTTTAATTCACCCGCAGCAAACTTTTTGTAAGCTTCTGCATCTGGTTTAGATTCCGCAAGTATATGCTCCAGTAGCTCTATACCTTTTTCCGTTGACTTTTTTAGCCCACCTACTACTACGTATGTTCTTTCATTTCCCGGATAAACACCAAAGTCTAACCCAAGTTTATACAACTCTTGTTGCAACTCCGAGGGCGAGTACTTACTGGTGCCTATGTAAGGCAGGTATTCAAAAGCAAGTGCAGCTTTTTTGTCGTGATTGGTACCCATTTCCAAAACATACAGTAAGTTAAACAGCTCACTGTCTTCATTTTTTATGTAATCAAAAGTTATGTTATTGTGCAGCTTACCGTGCAATATGTCTTTGTCAAAATCAACAAAAACAGGCTCAAGCTTTGGTGAGTTCAGCGCCTTAAACTCTGCCAAATAATCAGATACCGTATCGGTATTCATTTTTATGGGTGTAATCTCGGGCTTTTCAACCTTTACGATATTGGTATCCTTTCCTGCGTGTTTTCTTACCACTACATAGTTATCGGCAAACTTGTCGTTTGCAAATGCTACTAAACCGTCCTTTGTAATGGTGTCCAAACGATTTAGGCGTTCTACTTGTTGGTCCCATGGAATATCTCCAACAAAAGCATCTAAAAGCTTGTAGGTTCTCCAGTTGGACTCGTTGCTTTGTATTTCTCTCTTTCTTAAGTTGTTGACTATCGCGTTAAAGGTTTCGTCTTCGAACTTACCTTGCTTTATTAAGTCAATTTGAGATAAAATAAGTGATTCGGCATCTTCCATAGTCTGGCCATCTCTAAGCGTTGCTCTTACCGAAAGATTGCCGTAATTATTCATAAAGCTGGCACCAGCTCTTGCGCCTAAGATTTTTTGGTTTTGAACTAAATTCAAATCAATAAGCCCCGCTTTTCCGTTACTCAATAAGTTCGCGATTAATTCACCATAATCGGCATCCATTGATTTTTTTCCATCTAACCGATAGGCAAGTGTCAAGAACTCTTTGTCAGGACCGTAGACATCTACTTTTTTCGGAGACGTTATTGGCTCCAAAGCCTTGAAAGTCGGATGCTTCAAGTCGGGTGCAGACTTCATGTCTCCCCAATGCTTTTTAAAGAGCTCCACTGTTTGTTCATAGCTTAAATCTCCGCTCAAACAAATAGCCATATTATTCGGCACGTAGTATTTTTCCTTGTATGCACGAATATTTTTCATGGAAGGATTCTTTAGGTGAGATGCCTCTCCTATTGTAGTTTGGTCACCATAAGGATGTCCTGCATATAGTGCTTTATTTAGTGCGGCGTATGCTTTTCGTCCGTCTGAATCTTGTCCTCTATTAAATTCTTCATATACAGTTTCAAGTTCCGTGTGGAACAAGCGCATCACCAAATTTCCAAACCGCTCGCGCTCTAAAATTACCCACTTTTCCATTTCATTTGCGGGTATCACGTTCATATATGCGGTGACTTCGTTGCTTGTAAACGCATTGGTGTTTTTTCCGCCAATAGAGCTTATTGCTTTGTCGAACTCATTGGGCGAAGCAAATTTTGCAGCTTCTGTTGACAGGCTGTCAATTTTATTGTAAATGGCTTTTTTACCCTCTGCACTTTCCTCTTTTTTGTGGTCTTCGTACAGTTCCTCTATTTGTTCAAGTAACACTTTTTCTTTTTCCCAATTTACCGTACCAAGGTTTGGAGTGCCCTTGAACATTAGGTGTTCCAAGTAATGAGCTAATCCGGTATTGTCTGCTGGGTCGTAAGTACTACCTGCCTTTACCGTTATAAAAGACATAAATGTTGGCTCATTTTTATTTTCACTTAAGTAGAGTTTCAACCCATTGTCTAAGGTGTATATTCTTACCTTCATTGGGTCATTCTCTACAAAGTTGTAAGAGTTGCCATTTTTATCTTTAGCTGTTTGCATACCTTTTTTAGATTTTTCTTGTTTAGGAGAATCACACGCCGTAATTGCAAAAGCAAGCAATAGGGCTAAAATATTTGTACATTTCATAATCTGTTCTTTGTAGCTTGCATGAACTGCAAAGCAATAAAATATTAGTTACTTATAGGTTTTTCAAAGAAAGCAAAACCATTCTTTTTATACAGCAGTTTGAACTGTGGGTTTTTCTGCATAAAATCATCCGCTGAGGTAATTTTAAGCACGCAATATACTGGTTTATTTGTTGAGCCATTTAATAGCCAATTGTTATCGAGGTGCTTTGGGTTTTCTTGGGGGCTTTTCTTGGTGTAAAATAAATGAGCATAGCTTTTAAATCGCTGTGGCGCAACGTAACAATCTTCTGCTTGTTTGGATTTATAAAACTCAATGGCAGCCCGTTGAGTATAGGCTTCAATTTTTGGCACAAATGAGATTAAAATTATTAAGTAGGCCAGCAGGGATCCAAACATTAAGTACAGATATCGCTGAAAGTTTTTAGACCAAACAAAGAGTGCTAAGCTGCCTATAAATATGAGCGGTAGAATATAATCGAGGGCACCCCAAGTATTTTTTGCTTGAAAATTTGCCTTTGCAAACTCGTCTTGAATCCAATCGGCATCTCTTAGTATTTCAACATTATTTCCTAAATAAGGTAGCGCAAAAAAAGCCAAACCCAAGACCAAAGCAGGTAGGAAGAAAGCACCTTTTTGAATTATCGAAAGCTTAAACGAGGCTTTAGAATATTGCTGATATAAAAAAGTTGCAGCAAAGTAGCTCAGCGGAAAATAGCACAAACTCGAATAGTGAATAATTTTGGTGTTTACTGCTGAAAAAAGTAACAGAACAAGCACTAAAAGCAATAGCATTACACGATGCAGTTCAATTAGTTCTGTTTTTTTCCAAGGATTTGAAAATCCACCTAGCGCGAAAAATGACATGGGAAAGCAGCCAAATAGTAGCACTACAAAATGGTAGTAAAACGGCCCACCATGTCCCGCGTCTTGAGTTTGTAGCAACCGAATTTGATAGTTAATGAAATCGATAATGATATAGCTTCGCCCATTCAGCCATTCTATAAAAAACCACAGTCCACCAATAATAATCAGACTGGTTAGAAACCACAGCAGCTGAAAGCCATTTATAGAAACACGGAAGCGTTTCCAAATGAAAAAGACTCCATATACCAACAATAAAATAAGTAAAGCTACGGGTCCTTTGGTCATTACTCCCAAACCGATTGATGCGCCAGCTATAATGGCCCATATTATTTTATTTTTTGAGCAAAACAATGACCGCCAAGTGCTGTAAACACCAAAAAAAATGAAGAGATTAAACCATGGATCAATTATTCCACTTTTAAAATAAAGTACTGGCAGTAAGGAGGTGCAATAGGTAAAGGCCCATAGCCAACCAAATGCGCTGCCTAGATGTTTTCGGCCAATAGTAAATAAGGTAATACCAGTAACTACGCCAGCCACTGCATTTGGGAGTCGAGCGGCAAATTCATTGACCCCAAAAACTTTCATTGCAATTACTTGCAGCCAGAAAAACAAGGGCGGCTTCTCCCAAAAGGGCTCAAAGTTTATTTGAACCACGGAGTAATTACCCGTAACAATCATTTCTCGGGCAGCCTCGGCAAAGTTAATTTCATCCCAATCGAAGAGGTGACTTTGCCCATTAAAAGCAGCAAATACAACCAAACCCACAAGTCCAATGAGGGCAACGCTCTTTTGGTAGCTGAGTTGAATCAAAAACTTCATCGGTTCAAGAGACTTTTTGAGTAAAAGGAATAATTTTTTCGAGATAACAAGCTGTAAATAATAACGGCCCATACTGTACCCATAATAGAACCAAAGTAAATGTCCACAAAGAAATGTTGCGACAAATACACCCGTGAATATCCAGCTACAAGGGCGGTTAATATCAGTATAAAACTTGCGGTTCGGTTTTGAAGTAGTAAAAGAGCAGAGACATAAACGGCAAAAGCAGTTGTGGTGTGTCCAGAGGGAAAGCTATTGTGTATGTTCTGATGAATGCCTTCGATGAGCTGGATACTATTTTCACTGAAGTGCTTAAAAAACCATGACGGACGATCAACATCATCAAACACAAAGTTTTTAAGTAATTGGGTTGACCCGCCAGCACATATCGAAGCTATTGCGAGCTGAAGCGCAGATTTATAATTGATAAAAAGCGCAAGTATGACCAGTATAACGGGAACTATACCATCGCCCAAATAGGTAATGACAATAAAGAAGCTGTGCAGCTCTGGGTAAAAAAAGCGATTAAGAATTAAGTGGGATTCCTCTCTGTTCACCGTAAGCAAGAATATACCACCCAGAGTAAGGAAAAGTGTATAAAGCAGGTAAAAAGGGTAATATGCCTTGGTGCTCAGTAGCTTTTTCACGAGAACGAAATTAAACTAAATCCCCTTTTTTATAAGTTGTTTATACTAAGTATGAAATATTAAAAAATATATATTTGCAGCCCGAAATTGGCGAGGTAGCTCAGTTGGTTAGAGCGTCGGATTCATAACCCGGAGGTCGAGAGTTCAAATCTCTCTCTCGCTACAAATTAAAAGACTGTATTTAACGATGCGGTCTTTTTTTTTAATAGACCTATATGCTTTGTGGAGGATTCATATCCGCCTGAGGCGGAGGAGCGTTCAAATCTCTCTC
>CBFIBQ010000029.1:0-41428 GCA_965660875.1 Salibacteraceae bacterium
TCTCCTCCAGTCTGGATCAAGGCTCGGGTGTTGTTGATGTCCAACTCTGTACTCGTTGTAGCCGGTGAACAGTTTGCTGCTAAACTTCCGCTTGGCTTTTTGCCTCCTCGACTTCCTCCCTTATCCCCAACATGTGCATAGGATAGCAATCCAACAAATAGTAACGCCGTAAGTATGTTTAATCTCTTCATTCTTTTCTGATTTAGACTCAAAAGTCAGTATAAAAGTACGTGTATAACCTGCCAAATCTTTAAACGTGTAGTCTTTGTACCTAAGTGGGTCTGTACAGTTATTAAACGGTTTTATTCTTTATTGGGATTCAACGCTTCCATGAAAGCCGTTTTCTTTCTTCTAGAAACATCTACCTCTGCTCCATCTTTCATAACAATGACTCCACCATCTGCTTTCAGTACTTTATGAATGTGATTTAAATTCACCAAATGCCCTCTGTGTACTCTAAAAAAATTGTCTTCCTCAAGCATCTGCTCGTATTCGCCTAAAGTTTTTGAAGCTAAAATCTTTTTACCCGAGGATAGAAATATTCGCGTATAATTTCCGTCCGACTCACAGCGAATGATCTCATTAATAGGGATGAAGGTGATTCCATTACTATCGGGTATGGCAATCTTTTTGTCTTGCGTTTCTGACTTTAAGTTTTCCAGTAGGTTGTTATAATTATCTGTCGGAGGTGCTATATGTGCCTCTCGGTGTTTTTGTATGGATTTTTTTAAGTCTTCAATGTCCACTGGCTTTAGTAAATAATCCAAAGCGGAAAACTTAATAGCCTTTAAGGCATAATGATCATAAGCCGTTACAAACACAATATTAAAATCGATTGGTTTTATACGATCCAGCAAATCAAAACCGGACCCAAAAGGCATTTCAATATCTAGGAAAATCAATTCGGGTTTATATTTTTCTATTTTACTCAAAGCTGAGGCAATTGAGTCTGATTTGGCAACAATTTTAACCCCCTCAACAAACTTGTTTAATAAGTTACTGAGCGATTCTCGAGCACCTTCTTCATCATCAACAATCATTACTCTTATGTCATTCATAACTAATCTTCATTTAATGGCACATAAATCTTTACTCGGGTTCCTGTCTCCCCAACTTTATCAGGATATATATCTTCTATGATTACACTTAAATCGTTATCGTTTACTTTATTCATTATTTGCAAGCGATCTTCAGTAATGGACATTCCCTGAGATTGGTGGTATTTCGTTTGGTTTTTTCTCAGTTCGGCAGCGTGCAATCTCCCTACCCCATCATCTTCTACACAGCAAATCAAATGCTGATGCTCTCTATACAACGAAATTGTGATTTTACCCTTGGATAACTTGTGGGCAATACCATGCAGTATCGCATTTTCTATATACGGCTGCACCAACATACTGGGGATTTGATCGTACTCAGGATCTATGTCTTCAGCTACATTTATTTCATAGTCGAACTTACTTTTAAAACGCAATTTTTCTAAGTCCAAATAAAGACTAATAGCTTTTATTTCTTCTGAAATGGAAATGAACTTATTCTTGCTGTTATCCAAAATAACTCGCATTAATTTAGCGAACTTACTGAGGTATTTCAATGCTTCTTCTGAGTTATTTCCAGAAATAAAATGCTGTATGGAACTAAGTGTATTGAAAATAAAATGTGGATTCATTTGAGCACGCAGTGCCATGAGTTCTAGATTGGCAATGCGCTTTCCAATTTTCGTTTTCTCCTGTTCTTTTAATCGTACCGATCGTGTATATATCCAGATAGCAAGACCGACAAGAAAAAGTAGTATTGTAGACAAAAGAATTTTAAACCAAATGGTCTGGTAAAAATGCGGTGAAATTTCAAGCTGGATTTGAGCCGGATCAGCGCTCCAAACCCCTGTTTTACTCATCGCTTCCACCGAAAATAGATACTTCCCCGGAGGCAGCATGGTATATTGAACATAACTGGAACTAGTATAAACCCAATCCTTATCTACTCCTGCTAACTTGTAGCGATATTGAAATAAGCCAGGGTTTCCAGGTAACGAACCCACAAATGACATTCGAATAAAGTTTTGTTCGGCTTGCAATCGATAACTGGGCAGAACTGCCGTGTCTCTATTGTTAATTTTAATACTTGAAATATAAACTTTAGGAGCAGTGGTGTCTTGCACATCCCGATTATTTAAGCTGCTCTCTGGTGAAGGGTTGTCGATTCGAACTGCCTGAACAGAGCGTGTAGAATCCCCTCTGTCATTAATAATATTTGGGCTTACATATGTAATGTTGGAGTATAAACTATATTGGTAGAGTCCTGAGTTTGCTGTAGCTAGCCACAAATTATTATCGGAGTCTTCGTATAAATCGGTTACCGTTTTGTTCGATAAATATTCAATTCTGTTTCTTGAGGAAATATCACCGGTTGGAAAGCAAATCACTCCACCCTGGTTTAAACCAATCCATATTTTTTGTTCGCTATCTTCAAACATGCATTCAACCTTCTTCTCTGTGAATAATCGAGCTTTAATTCCAGACCGATTGAAGTTTAATACCTCGGCACCCGCACTGAATAAAAAAGAACCTGCTTTTAGACTCAAAAAGTTGCTTTTATTGAAAGACGAGTTTCCACTCAAGGGTATTTCCAGCTCTAACTCCGAAAAAAAGACTTTGAGTTGATTCGCAGCAGATGGCACGGATTTAGAACTTCCTGAGATATAAACTTCATCGGACAATTGTTTTACGAAATAGTGAAAGTCTCCCGAAATGGGATGATTTCGAAGTGTTCTTTTTTCTGTAAGTAGCTCGGTAAGTCCACCGCCAATTACATTAGATATCCAAATATTATTGGATAAATCGGCTTTTACTTGGTTTACGATTTTACCAACAAACTGATCCTCAATTTGAGCATTTAATGCAATGGGGCGCACTTGTTTGTTTTTTATGAAGAATATCTTGCCTTGAGCAGTATAACAAGCTAATTCGTTACCCAAATTGAAAAAACCAATGATTACCGATCCTTTCAGTGCATTTATTGTAGGAACATAGGGTTCAAAACTGAGTGCTTCTAAGGTAACTAATCCGCTGCGACTAGCCACCCAAATCCGGCCCGTGTTATCCTCAGAAATAGCGTAAATGTCGTTGCTCCTGAGGCCTTCATTTTTACCAAAATGGTTGAAAAGGGCTTCCTGACCAAGTAATATATTGGACCAAGCCAGAACGCACAGTAAAATAATTGCAACCCTCATATCAACGATTTAAAGTATTACAATTGACTTGATAGAAGACTTGATTCGTTAAATTTTGAGTTTGTTTTATGTAATCGGTTCTAAAATAACTGTAAGTGGATAGTTATTTTGGACGTTTGTACACCGGAACGGTACTGCAAGGCTCTCCGTACATTATGGATTTGGCTGATGGCTGCAACTTATTGGTCATTTTTACCCAAGCAGCTTCTGATACGTGTTTATCTCCACAACCTTTAATCACAATCCTGCGATTTTCAAAGTCTTCGGATTTAAGTCCTTCAATACTATTAAGTAATAGTGTTTGCTCAATTTCCTGCTTTGTCCCAAAGTGCGTGGAGTGCGCTATTCCATGGAGTGCTGAACTCAATAACATGTAAGCCCAACTCGGAACTATTGCTTCAACTGAACAAGTGAGCGCTACGTGCTTGTCTTTGTAAGTTGACCAATTATTTTCCTTAATAAAGGCTCGAAATTCCTTTTCTTTTAGTGCAATGCCTTGCCATAGATTTTGAGCTATATCGTACTCAACAATTTCTTCCTTCGGAAAATAATCAGCCATATCAAGTTGTAAAAGACCTGAATTGGCAACTCTATTTACTATAGTACCTTGCTCAGCCATTACATAAACCCCAATTCGAGTTGCGCCTCTTCAGACATCATGTCCTTTTCCCACGGCGGGTCAAAGGTTATAGTCACCTTGGCATCACTTACTATTTGAATGCCTTTAATTTTTTCTTCTACCTCGGCAGGCAAACTCTCAGCAACCGGACAGCTTGGAGAAGTAAGGGTCATCAAAACATCAACTTGTGATGCATCACTGACTGCAATATCGTATATCAAACCCAATTCATAAATATCCACAGGTATTTCAGGGTCATAAACCGTTTTTAGTACCTCGATTACAGTGTTTTCAATTACTTTTTTGTCCATACTAAAGTGCTTTTGCAGAATAAGCTAATGCGTACGTTTTTATCTTTTTTATCATAGAAACTAGGCCATTCGATCGTGTAGGAGAAAGGTGCTCTTTCAGTCCAATTTTATCTACGAAATACAAGTCAGATTTTAGTATTTCTTCAGCCGAAGCATTGCTCAACACCCGCACTACCATTCCAACGATTCCTTTTGTAATAATAGCATCAGAGTCTGCTTGAAAATGCAATAGCTCTCCTTCTTTTGATGGAATTAACCATACTCTACTTTGGCAACCTTTTACGATATAATCTTCTGATTTCAACTCTTCAGAAATGCCTTCAACATCCTTACCTAGGTCAATGATGTACTCATACTTTTCCATCCAGTCATCAAACATGGAAAACTCTTCAATTAGCTCGTCTTGTCTTTCGTTTATCGTCATATGTTGTTGTCTCGCGGATTACTCAGATTTCACAGATTATTATTCTATTACGCCATTTACTTTTCTAATGATTCCTTCTTTTATATTGTCTTCGTTAAAATTAACAAGAAGCCCTAATTTCAACTCTGTAAGTTTCAAATAGGTTAATAATTGCTTATGATGCACCTTCATTAATTTCTCCACTGATTTTAATTCAATAATTACCTTGTCCTCAACTAATAAATCCAATCTAAAACCAATATCTAATCTTGTATCTTTATAATCGACTGGCAAAGCTACCTCACCTTTCACATTTAGACCTCTTTCCGTTAGTTCATAAAACAAAGCATGCTGATAAACCGACTCCAATAAACCAGGTCCAAGTTCATTGTAAACATCGAAGATTGCTCCCCTAATTTCGTATGATATTTCGTTTTCAGTCATAATTGCTTCCCACAGATTTCGCTAATGTCACAGATTTTTTCTCTACTCTATGAAAATCTGCGATAATCTGGGTAATCAGCGGGTTCATATTATCCAAACATTTTTTTTACGCGTACAAGCCCATCGTAGAGCTTATCAATTTCTTCTTTGGTATTATAGAAAGCGAATGAAGCACGAACGGTTCCTGGTATTTCAAAGCGAGTCATAATGGGCTCTGTGCAATGATGACCCGTGCGAACTGCAACTCCTAGCTTATCTAATATGGTACCTGTATCGTAAGGGTGTATTCCGTCGAGAAGAAATGAAATTACTGAAGCTTTGTGCTTAGCTGTACCGTAAATTTTTAACCCCTCGATTTGACTCAGTTTTTCAGTTCCGTATTCCAATAACTCATTTTCGTATTCCGCAATAGCATCCAAGCCAATTTCGTTTACATAATCAATGGCCGATTTAAGTCCTAGAACACCTGCAATGTTAGGTGTGCCTGCTTCAAACTTAAATGGCAGTTCATTGTATGTTGTTCTTTCAAAAGACACCGACTTTATCATATCTCCACCGCCTTGGTAAGGTGGTAGTTTATTTAACCAATCTTCTTTTCCGTAAAGCACACCAATACCAGTAGGGCCGAATAATTTATGTCCTGAAAGTGCATAAAATTCACAATCGAGTTCTTGAACATCAATGGCCATATGCGGTGTTGCTTGGGCTCCGTCTAACAGTACAGGAATACTTCTTTTGTGTGCAGCTTCTATAACTTCTTTAATTGGGTTAATGGTGCCTAAGGCATTCGAAACATGATTTACCGCTACCATCTTTGTTTTTTCAGAAAGCAACTTATAAAACGCATCCATTTCCCAATCTCCATGATCGTTTATGGGAATTACTTTGAGAATAGCTCCAGTGCTTTCGCAAGCCATTTGCCATGGAACAATGTTCGAATGGTGTTCTAAACCAGAAATTAAAACTTCGTCTCCCTTGTTAAGGATTGAGCGAAAACCATTGGCAACCAGATTAATACCATCTGTGGTTCCTTTGGTAAAAATAATCTCATGATCGTGGGTTGCATTTAAATGAGCCTGAACAGTTTTTCTTGCAACTTCATATTCTTCAGTCGCAGCTGCAGATAATGAGTGCACACCGCGGTGAATATTTGAGTGTTCGTTTGAATAATATTTCGCTATTCTATCAATAACCACCTTAGGTTTTTGAGTAGATGCTGCATTATCAAAATAAACTAGCGGTTTGCCATTTACTTCTTGATGAAGCACTGGAAAGTCTTGTCGTATTTTTTCTATGTTCAATTCAGTTTTTACCATATCATCTCCCGCGGATTTCAAAGATTTCGCAGATATTTCCTTGAACTCACCAGGCTAATTAAACTTTAAATTTTTCGTCAACTAAATCTTCAATATGCGTTCTGAAGGCTTCCAATTTAATTTCATCAAGTACGTCAAAAACAAAAGCTCGAATCAGCATTTTACGTGCACTGGATTCGCTAACTCCTCTAGTTTGAAGGTAGAACATTGCCTCTTCGTCCAATTGTCCAGTGGTAGAACCGTGTGAACACAGCACATCATCGGCATAGATTTCCAACTCTGGTTTTGAGTTTACTGTAGCGTCATCGCTTAACAAGATATTTTGATTGCTTTGAAAACCATTGATTTTCTGAGCATCGGGCTGAACCATTACCTTTCCGTTAAATACTGCTGTCGCCTTGTCGTCAATAATTCCCTTGTAGTTTTCACTAGAACTACAATTGGGCGCAATATGGTCTACGTAGGTGTGGTTATCAAAATGCTCCGTTCCAGAAGCTAAGTAGACTCCATTCAACTTTGTCTCACAATTCTGACCTTGAACCGCAATGTTTAAATTATTTCTTAGGATTTTACCTTCTAAGCAAATCGTGTGAATAGCAAAACGGCTATCTTTTTTTTGCTGAACTGCTGTGGTATTAATTAGGTAATTCTCATCACCGCCTTGTTGCAACTGATGCACATTCAACTCCGCATTTTTACCCACTTTCATTTCTGAAACTACATTCCAAAAATTGTTTTCATTTCCGTTGTTCTGAAAATTGAAAATAAACTGAGCAGAAGCACTTTGTGCAACATCAATTTTAACTCTTGGCTGCGCCTGCAGTCCACTTGCCGAGTTCACAAAGTTCAACTGAATGGGTTTTTCAATTATTGAACCTTCAGCAATTTTGATTCGCACTCCAGAAGTGAAATAAGCCGTGTTCAAAGCAGCAAAAAATTCATGTTGATATTCCACCATCGAGTTTTTCACTTCTTCTATTGGTACAATCTCAACTCCTTTTGGCAATTCACCTACTAGGTTTCCAAAGAACCCATTGACACAGTTTAATTGAGAAGCATTTTCATCAATCGCAGGTGCCGAAATATCCGATGAAGTTTCTTCAATTGCAAATTCGCCATTCTGAATCTTGGTTAATCGAGTGTACTTCCAATACTCGTCGCGAGTAGAGGGAAAGTCTAAGTTCTGCAATGCAATTTGTGCCGCAATGCTTTCTCCTGAAAGTCCTTCCGAAACTCGGAATTGCTCTAGGAACAACTCTTTTTTATCGTTTACAGCTACAGACATTACGCTAATTCTTTATCTCCTTTAGTCAACCAATCGTATCCTTTTTCTTCTAGTTCAAGAGCCAGTTCTTTACCGCCCGTTTTTACAATCTTTCCTCCGTACAAAACGTGCACATAATCGGGAACTATGTAATCTAACAAACGCTGATAATGAGTAATCACAACGGTAGCATTATCTTTTGTTTTTAAGCGATTTACTCCGTTAGCAACAATTCGCAAAGCATCAATATCTAATCCTGAATCTGTTTCATCAAGTATTGCCAGTTTAGGTTCTAGCATAGCCATTTGGAAAATCTCGTTACGTTTTTTTTCTCCTCCAGAGAAGCCTTCGTTTACTGAACGACTCGCTAAGTTGTCTTTTAACTCAACCAGTTCTTTTTTCTCTTTAACTCGTTTCAAGAAATCTTTTGCAGCCATTTTCTCTTCGCCTTTGTAAGCTCTGATTTCATTGATGGCTGTTTTTAAGAAGTTAATATTGCTAACTCCTGGAATTTCTACTGGGTATTGAAAAGCTAAAAACAACCCTTCTGCCGCTCTTTCTTCTGGTGCTAAATCTAGCATGTCTTTTCCGTCGAAATCAACAGAACCTCCGTCAACTTCATAGTCTTCTCTACCTGCTAAAACGGATGCCAATGTACTTTTTCCGGAACCATTCGGTCCCATAATAGCATGCACTTCGCCGGCTTTTACTTCTAAGTTTAAGCCTTTCAGGATTTCTTTTCCTTCTACGCTTGCTTTAAGGTCTTTTACTGATAACATATTTCTTTCTATTTATCTCCCGCAGATTGCTCTGATTTCGCAGATTTAAACCGCAGATTTTTTCTTTTTATATGCTCCCACAGATTTCGCAGAACCCGCAGGTTTTTTTTAACTTCTTATTTACTTGAGAACTGGTCCTCTTTGTTTTTAAATAAAATATTGAAGGTGGTTAAGCTGCCGTAACTTCTTGTAATGTACTGCTGCAGATGCACCTTATCTTCGTCCGATAGTTTATCGTGACTGTTTATGTTTTGTTCTAATACTCTTAATCGATCTCTAACCATCACAATTTTGTGAAAGAACTGTTCAATTGGGATTTCTTTGGATTGTAAGTCAGGATTGCCCGGATTTAAAACCATAGTTCCTCCTTCCCACTTATCACCCAATTCAACCACTTCGGAAAGCCCATTAAATTCTTCCAAAACGTTCTTGAGTAAACCAACTATTTCATCAACCGATTTTCCATCAGCTGTCGGCGAATCTCCGTCTCCTACTTCCAAAATTTCAAACTCGTCATTCATTCTAGAAAAGTCCATTTTACCTGTTCGGTCAAATACGACGGTAAAACCCGAAATACCACTTTCAGTAATTACGCCTTCTCCGTAACGCTCGTGATCGACTTTTGTACCCGTTTTAATATCCATTTTTTCTCCCGCAGATTACTCTGATTTCGCAGATTTAAACCGCAGATTCTAATTTAAAATTAATAACTCAACATTCATAATTCGAGCACAGCGAGCTTACCCCACTGAGCCTTCTAACGAGATATCCAACAGTTTTTGCGCTTCGACTGCAAACTCCATTGGCAATTGATTCAACACATCTTTACAGTATCCGTTTACAATTAATCCGATGGCTTTTTCAGTGTCTATCCCTCTTTGGTTACAGTAGAAGATTTGGTCTTCTCCAATTTTAGAGGTTGTTGCTTCATGCTCCACTTTAGAAGATTTATTTGAAGTCTCTATATATGGAAATGTATGCGCTCCGCAGGTATCTCCTAATAGCAAGGAATCGCATTGTGAGAAGTTCCTTGCATTGATAGCCGATTTATTAATTTTTACCAAACCACGATAAGAGTTATTACTCTTACCAGCTGAAATTCCTTTTGAAATAATGGTGGATTTGGTATTCTTTCCAATGTGAACCATTTTAGTCCCAGTATCGGCTTGCTGATAATTGTTGGTAACCGCTACGCTGTAAAACTCGCCAACCGAATTATCGCCTTTTAAGACACAGCTCGGATATTTCCAAGTAACGGCCGAACCGGTTTCCACCTGAGTCCATGATATTTTTGAGTTTTCACCTTCACACAAACCGCGTTTTGTTACGAAGTTATAAACTCCACCTTTACCCTCTTTATCGCCAGGATACCAATTCTGAACGGTAGAATATTTTACTTCAGCATCCTTATGAGTTACAATCTCAACAACAGCGGCATGCAATTGATTTTCGTCTCGCATGGGTGCTGTACAACCCTCCAGGTAACTGACGTAACTATCTTCGTCTGCAACTATCAAGGTCCTTTCAAACTGACCGGTATTTGCCTCGTTAATTCTGAAATAAGTTGACAACTCCATCGGACACCTTACACCTTTTGGAATATAGCAAAACGAACCGTCAGTAAAAACTGCAGAGTTCAATGCTGCATAATAATTATCATTAACCGGCACAACCGAAGCCATATACTTCTGGACCAACTCCGGGTGATTCTGAACGGCCTCTGAAAATGAGCAAAAAATAATTCCTTTTTCAGCCAAGGTTTTCTTAAATGTGGTTGCCACGGAAACCGAATCCATTACCACATCGACGGCCACATTTGTCAGTCTTTTTTGCTCGTCTATAGAAATGCCCAACTTGTTAAAGGTATCAAGCAACTCTGGGTCCACCTCATCAAGGCTATCGAGTTTTTTCTTTGGTTTAGGGGCTGCATAAAAATGCAAGTCTTGCAAGTCGGGCTTTGGATAATCTACATGTGCCCAATCTGGCTCCTCAAAAGTGAAAAATTTTTCCAGCGCTTTCAAACGAAAATCTAACAACCATTTCGGCTCATTTTTTTTAGCTGAAATGAACCGAATAATTTCTTCATTTAGTCCTTTTGGCGCTTTATCCGATTCAATGTTAGTGGTAAATCCGTATTTGTATTCTGAATTTATATGTTCATCAAGCGCTACGTCTTGCTGTGCTAACTTATCTGCCATAATTTTTTTACTTGAAGTTTGAGAAAACCTCCCCGTCGCCATCTACTTAGGCTCCACCCCTCCCAAAGGAGGGGACTTCCTTCCCTTTTGGGGAAGGTGTCACGCCTTAGCGTGACG
The DNA here is from genome assembly GCA_965660875.1 of Salibacteraceae bacterium. Lineage (GTDB taxonomy): Bacteria > Bacteroidota > Bacteroidia > Flavobacteriales_G > Salibacteraceae > UBA6770. Next base: position 10,684 of record CBFIBQ010000029.1, read on the forward strand.
GAAGGGGTATTAAAAAACATGTTCATTTTAAATAGAAAAACTTTCACCGCATCCGCAGGTACGTGATGCGTTCGGGTTGTTAAATGCAAAGCCTTTACCATTTAGGCCACCGCTGTACTCCAACACGGTTCCAGCTAAGTATAGAAAGCTTTTCTTATCAACGGCTATTTTTATTCCTTGGTCTTCAAAGATTTTGTCGTCTGCTTTCGTTTCTGTTTCAAAGTCCATTTGGTAAGTAAGGCCAGAGCAACCTCCGCCTTCCACACCAACGCGAATAACGGCGTCTTGAGGTATTTTTTCCTCAGCCATTAAACGTTGTACTTCTTCTTTTGCTTCTTCTGATACTTTTATCATAATCTTAAAACAATTAGTTAAACCATGTGGTTTACGACGATGCAAAGTTATTTAGATTAGTTCTAAATAAAAAGAAAATACGTTAAGAATATACCTAGAAGTAGGTAGTCAATAATTCCGTATTTATTTTGACTGAATTGCATTCGAAAAAACAAAACTCAAAATCATGAAAAAGCTTCTAATCTCTTTAGTTTAAGTACTTATTCTCAAAAGACCAAACTAAAGCTCGAGAGCCTAAATTGATTATGGTCTAATAACTCTACAACTGGCATTATGTGTTTTAATGGTGGGGCGATATTTCCTTTGCATTCATTCTTTGAGCGATTCTTGAAGCAGCGGCTTATTAAAAGCACCTAGCTTTTTCTAACTTGCATGGCTAAACCCAAAGTCATGAAAAAGCTGTTGTTTATATTTCTACTTGTATTTTATTTTACATCCTCTGCTAAAACCACTATGGATTCCCTAAATGCGGTCTGGTTAAATCAGACAGAGAGACCGGTTAAAAGATGTTCAGCAATGCATGAACTAATATGGGAACAATATATCTACAACAACCCCGATACTGCATATAAACTTGGTCAACAACTGTACTTCTTTGCTCAAAAAAATAGACTCGAAGAATATGAATTCAAGGCGGTTAGAACCATGGGACAATCTTCTTTTTATACTGATAGGTACAAACGAGCAATCAAGTATTATAGAATGTATTTAGACCACAACCTCAATAATAAAAACTTAGAAGAAGTTGGCACTGCGCTTCATTTATTAGGTATGATAAAAGTTAACCAAGGTGATTTAGCATCTGGACTCGAGTACTATAAGAAAGGACTAAAAATTCGACAAGAAATTAACGACACTTTTGGAGTTGGGGCAACACTAAACAATATAGGTAATGTTTATTACGAGTTAAAGGATTGGGATATATGTTTGGATTATTATTCAAGAGCCTTAGTTTATAAAAAACAAGCAGGTCAAAAAAGAGGCATTGCTAATTCTTACAATAACATAGGACTTATTTGGCACGAAAAAGGAGAATTGGATAGCGCTCTGTTTTACTATAAACAAAGCTTGAAAATGCAAAGGGAAATAAACAACCAGCTTGGGTTGATTTTATGTTACACAAATATAGGCGCACTCCACGAAGAACGAGGAGAACTAGACGAGGCTCTTGCGTATTTTAAAGAAAGCTTAAACATAGGCATTCGGATTAAAAATTATACCGAGGTTTCCAACTCGTATTCTAACATAGCGGGCATATTTAAAATCAAAAATCAGTTAGACTCAGCCTTGATTTTTTCAAAGGAAGGATTGAAAATTGCCCGGGAGATTGGTTCTACCAACTTTATCGAGCATGCAACCAATAGTCTTTACGAAATATATAAGCTTAAAGGCAAGGATAAATTAGCTCTTACAATGTATGAGGAATATATCGAAATGCGCGATAGCCTACAGTCAGAAAGTGTGCGAAAAGGACTCCTGGAAATGGAAGTAAAACACGAAATAGAAAAGGAAGAACTGGAGGAGGAGCACCGCCTAAAAGAAGCTGAAATGATAGCACTGGAAAAAGAGGAAAGACGAAATACATTAGAATACTCAGGAATCACGCTAGGGCTGTTTATTTTATTTGGGTTGGTGTTTCTTTTTGGTCGGTTTCATCTGCCAAATTGGGCAGTGGAGCTTTCTGTATTTCTCCCCTTTCTTATTTTATTTGAGTTTATTCTGGTACTTACAGACCCCTTCATTGATTCTTTCTCCAATAATGACCCTATGATAAAACTATTAATCAATGCGTGTATTGCGGGTTTGATATTTCCTTTACACGGCTATTTTGAAAAGGTGCTTAAGCAGCGATTGTTTAAAACAGAATAAACTCAATAAGCAAGTCGTTAAAAATCTATTAAAAGTATTTTATACCAAAAGGTAGGTATTGCAAATTCGGGGAATGCAACGCACATTTGCAGACCCCATGAATTTAACACAGGCACCTTTTAGTAAAACACTCATTTTAACTGAAATCCAAAACTCTGATCTGGAAATTAAGTTATTAGAACTGGGCTTTGGGCTAAATTCTCAGTGCGTAATTTTGCGTAAAGCGCCATTCAACGGGCCTTTTACCCTAAAAAACAAAAACACTCAAATAATTCTACGAGGAGAAGATGCTCAACTCATAAATGTATCGTTAGTCTGAGTTTATGGATATTGTTTTAACAGGAAATCCAAACAGCGGTAAGACTTCGCTATTCAATCAGTTTACTGGGTTAAATCAAAAGGTGGGTAATTATCCGGGTATTACGGTTAGTAAAAAAGAGGGCACTTTCTCTATTGCATCCAATCCATATAAAGTTGTCGACCTACCTGGTATTTACAGTTTGTACGCGGGCAGCGAGGATGAAGTTATTGCTGTAAATAATCTGTTAGAGTTTAAAAAACAAGATCAACCTCCAATTATTTTGTGCCTAATTGATATTCAAAACCCAATTAAACACCTAGTATTATTATCTCAGATAATAGATATGGGTTTGCCTGTTATTGGAGTTTTCAATTACCGAAAAAAATCTACAAAGGGTGAAGTTAAGGACTGGGTCAACCGATTAGAACAACATTTCAACATTCCGATAACGGCAGTAAACGCTAGTATTGGAGAAGGAATTCCAGAACTAAAAGAAACCATAAAAAACTTCACTCCTGCTGAGTATACAACAACTATAACATCCGATACAGCAACCTACTGCGAGTGGATTGCTGAGGCAAATACTAAAAGCTCAGACAAAGGGGCAGTCTTAAAAATTACCAAAGATTTACGCTCACGCCTAGAAACCTTAGATCGCCAATTTGCTCAACGTTCTGATTCGTTGCACAAGTTGGCCAAAAACGCTAACGAAAGCACAGTAAAAAGCGGCAAGCTCGATCAGTTACTGATGCATAAGTTTTGGGGGTATGTCATTTTTGGAGTTTTACTTCTTATGATTTTTCAGGCCGTTTTCTCTTGGTCTGCATACCCCATGGAGTGGATAGAAAATGGTTTTGGGGCGATTTCTAGTTTGTTTCAAACATATTTGCCTTCAAATTTTTACACCAACATTATTACTGATGGTATTATTCCAGGTCTGGCTGGAGTTATCGTTTTTGTTCCGCAAATAACCTTTCTTTTTCTATTCATTGCACTGTTTGAAGAATCGGGATACATGACTCGTGTTGTTTTTTTAATGGACCGTTTAGTGAAACCTTTTGGTTTATCGGGCAGAAGTGTGGTACCCTTAATTTCGGGTTACGCATGCGCCATTCCTGCAATAATGGCTACCAGAACAATAAAGCATCCAAGAGAAAAAATTATCACTATGCTCGTCATACCGTTTATGACTTGCTCTGCACGCATTCCTGTTTACACCACGCTGATAGCACTTATGGTATCCAGCGAAGCCTCTATTGGTATTTTTAATACACAAGGTCTGATACTCTTTTTGCTTTATCTATTCGGTGCTTTTATATCTTTCTTTACCGCGCTGATTGCGCACAAGGTCATGAAAAGCGGTGGACGCTCATTACTCATTATGGAATTGCCGAACTATAAGGTACCGAGTTTTCAAAATGTCTTATTAACCATTTACGAAAAGAGTAAGTCTTTCGTTGTGCAAGCGGGTAAAATAATTCTACTCATTTCTATTGTCCTTTACTTATTATCAAACATTGGGTTTAACGAGACATTTAGAAAAATCGAAGCCAACGAAACAAGTTTTACCTCCAATTACACCCCATACCAACTTGCCCAATTAAAGCTGGAACATAGCGCTATAGGGTCCTTAGGAAAGGCAATAGAACCCGCCATAAAGCCTTTGGGCTACGATTGGAAAATTGGGATCTCACTAATTACTTCTTTTGCAGCCAGAGAAGTTTTTGTTGGGACCATGAGTACCATATATGCGCTTGAGGATACTGGGGAAGATACGGGATCAATTGTCAGTAAAATGCGCAGCGATAGCGATGCAAACGGAGAGCCTAAATATAGCCTAGCGGTTGTGCTGTCCCTACTGGTTTTTTATGCGCTTGCCATGCAGTGCTTGAGCACTGTTGCAGTTATGCATAAAGAAACGGGTGGTTGGAAGTGGCCCAGTATACAGTTCTTTATTTCAACAGGCAGCGCCTACATTTTAGCTCTAATTGTTTTTCAAACATTCAGTTAACCGAATCATTTGATTTCTACGAATGCAACCCTTCGTTATGATTAAACAAATCATTGATTTTAAGCACTATATATACTTTTCTATTCCTTAACCTTATGAACAATACGCCAGCTCTCTTGTCTTATTAGTATGATACACAAAAGACAAAGAGTACGCATATATTTAAAAAAATTAGGAATTGTATTGGTAAGTGTAGCAGCGGTTGTACTTATCGCACTTTTTGCGTTCTAATGCTATCAATTACATAAATCAAATTGTCACCCCAACAATACAAACATCATCAATCTGCTCAAAATCATCTTTCCAATTGTCAAACTCAGTCGTTAAGGCCTGTGTTTGGTTTTGGTAATCTAAGGATAGTAAAGAAGCTAGGAGGTTTTTAAACCTTCCGTATTTATATTTTCTACAATCTTCTCCCCCAAACTGATCGGCAAATCCATCTGAAAAAATATAGATTTTATCTCCTTTCTGGGTTTGAATTAATGTACTGGTAAACGGAGCCTCTTTTACATATTTTCCAACTGGTTGCCGGTTGCCTTTGTATTCATCTAAAAGATACCCATTTGCCAGTACGGATCCACTTGGTGCTTGTTCTCCATCTTTTAGTTTCCTAAAGTGATACAATGGACACTTAGCTCCAGAAAATTGCAGCTCCAAAGAAGCATTATCCAGTCTGCACAAAGCGATATCCATACCATCTTGCACTTCACCCTGACCTTTGGATAAAGTGGCTATAACGATTTCTCTAACCTTATCCAAAATTGCGTGAGTATCCAATATATTGAGCTCTGTTACGGCTCTGTTCAATGCTGAAGAACACACCATGCTTACCATTGCTCCTGGAACACCGTGACCGGTACAATCTGCCGAGGCAAAATAGGTGTATCGCTCGGTATTATGCACCCAATAAAAATCACCTGCAACAATATCCTTGGGCTTGTACAATATTACTGGACTGCCCAGAAACCGCTCTAAGGTTTTTCGCTCGGGCAGAATGGCATCTTGAATACGTTTAGCGTAAGTTATGGAGTCCATTATTTCCTGGTTCTTCTGCTCTACCAATTGTTTTTGCTTCTGCAACAATTGTTTGGACTTTTCCAACTTTAAGCGCGATATTATTCCGTTCTTAGTCAACCGGTAACGTATATCTACCAAAAAAATGAATATGATGGAAACCATAAAAGTTAGAAATCCTCCGTTGGCCAAAATTTCTTCAACGCTTAAATCACTGAATAAATAAAAGAACAGTACGTTTATTGGAAGGCTTAAATAAATCACTTTAAACGACCAATGCTTTCTCCATAAGAGCATCATTCCTCCACCAATCAGCAAGGCAATATAAGAGAAGGTATGTTTCTGAAGTTCCGAAGCATCCATGATACTCCACATGTAAGCATTTTGAATACTGATGAGCATGAATGGAATGAAGGCCAATAATTCGGCAATCATGTTCCACCTTGGCCGCATGAAAATCAAAAAGGCAGTAATAATGGAAATAGATAAGCGAATTACAAAATACTGAAACCACGTTTCGGCATTATTGAAATAATCAACTATACTGAATAGTAAATTGAAAACGACCGCAACCCAGCAAATGATAAGGTGGTAGCGTAGCACATCCTTGTCCATTACCTTTTCCCACTGAACCGATATTTCTTTTTCACTCATAATTTAGTCAAGCACAAACCTACTGAATTAATAGTGTTTTAATTAACATCTCGTGTATCCACGAAAACAAACTATAAAACACAAGAGCGCTTTACCTTCAATCGCGAATGATTCAAAAAATAATGAATACTCATTAAATCAATTGCCGTATTACCAGTAAATTTATCCGCTTAAATGCGTCCTTTCATAAAACCTATATTTCACTTAACATTTGTGCTCTTTGGAGCTTTGGGACAGCAAACAGGCTATAGCCAATCCATTGTGATCAATGAGTTTATGAGCCAAAATTCAACTGCTTGGCAAGATGATTTTGGTAATTATCCCGATTGGATAGAATTGTACAACACCTCAAACGCTACCGTTCATTTAAACAATTACAGCTTAAGTGATGACCAAGGAAATCTACTCAAATGGACCTTCTTAAACGACTCCATTCCACCATTGGGATTTAAGCTAATTGCAGCATCCGGTCTTAACAAACACGATTCTATACCTCATCTCAATTTCAAAATAGCTGCCGAGGGTGAGCGATTGTATCTATCAAGAAAAAATGATACTACCCTACTTGACAGTACCCCTGCAGTTCGATTGCAAGACAATACATCTTATGGAAGAATAAACGATGGGGGAACAATTAGCGGCGTGCTCAGCAAAGCTACTCCTGGATATTCTAATAATGGGAGCGTATTGATTCAAGAAATAAAAGCTAGCAGACCTTCGGGTTTTTACGCACAACCCTTTCAGCTCAAACTTACCTGCATAGATTCTATTTATTACACCTTGGATGGGTCTGAACCAACTATGGAATCCGTGCTTTATGAAAAGCCTATTGCAATTTCCGCACAAGCTGAAAACTCTCTAAGCACTATTCCAAGTACTCATTCCATGTATAATGAGGCCTCGCCCAGCGATAGACAGTTTGGCTTTAAACCATTGGAAAATGCCATGCAGTCTGCACAGATAATTCGCGCAAAGTCATTTAAAAACGGACAACCTTCTAGTGAAATATTCACCGCCTCGTATTTTGTTGGAGTGCCTAAAAGTACCTTTCCTGTTGTTTCTATTGTTACGGATAGTTCCAACCTTTTCAATTACAAACGCGGCATTTATGTACCAGGCGTACATTGGGATAAAGAGCAAGCGGGCTGGACTGGTAACTTTTATGAAAAGGGTAGAAATTGGGAGCGCTCTGCACATATCGATTACTTTAACAAACATCAATTCCTAAACTTTTCTGAGTCGATTGGTATAAGGATAGCTGGTGGAAAAACTAGAGCATACCCTCAAAAATCCTTGCGTCTCTATTTTAGAAGCGAATACGGCCAAGGTCACATACCGAATTTCTTTTTCCCTTACAGCAACTATAAAAACATAGAACGCCTCACCTTACGTTCTTCATTTACTTACTGGTATGAGCGCAATTTATTGTTTCAAGACGACTTCATTCATGAAGTTGCATGGCGCTCCAATTTAAACCTTGAGGTCATGCACTCTAGTCCAGCTAATGTGTATCTAAATGGTGAATATTGGGGAATTCACAACATCAGAGAGCGACTTGATGACCACCACCTCAACAATAAGTACGGTATTAAAAAGCGAGACATAAATCTGATAGAGGGAAATTTGAATATTGCAAAAGGCGACAACAAAGATTTCATAAAGCTTCTCAATTTTGTAGATGAAAATGATCTGAGTATACCCGCAAATTTTGACCGTGTGGCAACCAAAATAGACCTATCCAATTATATAGATTACTTCATCATTGAAACTTATTTTGGAAATGAAGATTGGCCTGGAAACAACATGCAACTTTGGAAACCCAATACCCCCAATGCGCAATGGAAATGGATATTATTTGATTTAGACGCAACGGCTGCTCGCACAACAATTGACCCCTTTAAGTTTATGACAGACACCGCAAATCGACAAGTTCGACTATTTGTTGCGTTAATGAAAAATGAGTCCTTTAAGAAGAGGTTTCTTAGCCGTTATGAAAACTTGATAAGCAATGAGCTACAACCCAATAGATTAAAAGAAATACTGCATTCAAAACGAGCATTGTACGAACCTGAAGTTGCGCAGCACATTAAGCGTTGGAATAATCCCCAAACAATGGATGATTGGCAGTCAGGTATTCACTCGTTTGAACAGTTTATTGAAGAGCGACCTTGTTTTATGCTTGACTTATTGAGCACACAATTTGGACTGAAACCCACCACTCAAATGGAATGTTCAACAGAGCTATGGGAAACATACGATGCCATCCTTTATCCCAATCCAGCAAAACAAACGATAACGCTCGAAGCTCCAGCAAGTGTTGATTCCCCGGGCACCTTTGCAATTTATACCAGCCAAGGTTTGAAGGTAAAGGAATTAACAATCGACAATAGTAAGACTCAAATTGCGTTGCCAACTTTAGCTACAGGCCTTTATGTTGGTAGGTACTCCGTAAACGGAAAATCATGGACAATTAAATTCATTTTAGAAAACTAGCCCAACTCAAAGGGCCGTATATACCAAATGCTTCTGCTACTTTTGCAGCCTCAAAAACGATACGACATGTTGCAGGAGAAAAATGAAAGAACAGAGCTAGAAGACCTTGGAGAATTTGGTTTAATCAAACATTTAACCGAAGGACTTGAAAACAAACAGCCCAGCACTAAAATTGGTATTGGTGATGATGCAGCCGTTCTTGAAAATGGCGAGGAATACACGCTAGTTTCTACCGACATGCTGATGGAAGGCGTTCATTTTGATTTAACCTACGCTCCATTAAAACACCTGGGCTATAAAGCGGTGGTAGTCAATCTTTCGGATATTTACGCAATGAACGGAATCGCGACTCAAGTTACCATTTCGATTGCGGTAAGTAACCGTTTTTCATTGGAAGCTATTGATGCCTTTTATGAAGGAGCCAAACTCGCTGCTGATATTTACGGAGTGGATATAGTCGGTGGAGATACTACTTCGTCCTTATCCGGTTTTGGCATTTCTATTACCGCCATCGGAAAAGTTGAAAAAGATAAGTTAGCTACCCGATCGGGTGCGCAAGAAAACGATTTGATTTGTGTTACTGGTGATTTAGGGGCTGCTTATGTTGGCCTGCAATTATTAGAGCGCGAAAAATCTATTTTTAAGGAAGACGATAAAGTACAACCGGATTTTTCTGGCAAAGATTATTTACTGGAACGACAACTCAAGCCTGAAGCGAAAAAAGGCTTGCGCAGAATGCTGGATAATGCTGGAATTACGCCTACCTCAATGATTGATATATCTGATGGTTTGGCCTCTGAGCTTATGCACCTTGGACAATCTTCGAAACAGGGAATGACCATTTACGAAGATAAATTACCTATTGATCCGCTAACGATTTCTACTTCAGAAGAATTGGGGCTCGACGGTACAATAGCTGCACTAAACGGCGGTGAAGATTATGAATTGCTCTTTACTGTAAAGCAAGCGGATTTTGAAAAAGTAAAAGGGATAGAGGGCGTTGCTATTATTGGCCATGTTACCGACAAAGCAACAGGCTGCAATATGGTGGGCAAAGGAGATAATTTAATTCCACTTACTGCTCAAGGTTGGAATGCCTTTAAGGATTAATACAACCAAGTAAAACAGCATCATTTTTTTTGATTAAGGAAGGGTAATCTTGCGTTAATAAGCACGTGAGCTACTCATCATACACTTGCAAAAACATCATATGAACATTCAAGAAATTTTATCGGTAACCCTAATTCTATTTTCTGTAATCGACATCATTGGATCCATTCCAATAGTAATTGACTTGAGAAAAAAAGAAGGCCACATTCAGTCGCTTAAAGCAACTTTGGTTTCGGGTGTGCTTATGATTGTGTTTCTGTACGTGGGCGCCAGTATTTTGAAGCTATTTGGTTTAGATCAGCACTCCTTTGCCATTGCCGGTGCGATCATTATGTTTTTTATTGCCGTTGAAATGATTTTAGGCATCACGCTCTTTCGCTCTGATCCTACTTCAAAGGGAATTGGCTCCATCGTTCCGTTGGCTTTCCCCTTAATTGCAGGAGCCGGCACTCTTACCACCATCCTTTCACTGCGCGCCGTATATGAGCCAACAAATATTCTGATCGGCATTGTACTCAATCTTATTATAATCTTTGCAGTTCTAAAATCCACTAATTTTTTAGAGCGAAAAATTGGACCAGGTGGGTTCCTTGTTCTTCGCCGAGTATTTGGCATTATCCTGTTGGCTATTTCGGTAAAAATATTCAAGGAAAACGTGCTGCTTACGTTTCAAGAGTTTCAATTGACAATGGGGGTTTAATTCTTTATTTTAGTAGCGCTAAAACATTAAACACTCCCCCCTATGAAAGTTTTAAAAATAATAATTGGCGTGCTCCTCATGGTAATTGTGCTAGGCTTTGGTTACTTAGCCATGTTACCGAGTAATTATACCATCGAGCGTACGGTAACCATTAATGCTCCAAAAGGCGTAGTGATGCAACACATTGCAAATTATTCGGAATGGGACCATTGGAGTCCTTGGAAGTCCAAAGATCCCGATGCAAAATATACCTACGCAGGTGATGACGGAGCCATCGGTTCTACCATGTCTTGGGTGACCAGTTTGCCGCCAGAAGATACCAATCAAATAGGTGTAGGTGGAATGACCTTATCTTCCCTTGCGGGTGATCAAGTGGTTTTTGAATTGTCTTTCTCGAAACCTTGGGAAATGACCTCAACCAATGGGTTTGACTTGTCGGAGGAAAACAACGTCACTACAGTGAGGTGGTACGATACCGGTGAATTGTCATTTTTTTCGCGCCCCGTGGGTAAAATGATGGATCAGATGGTTGGCCCTGATTTCGAAAAAGGTTTGGCGAAGTTGAAAAGTCATGTGGAGGAACATGCAGCCAATATGAAAACAAATTTTATTGTGGAGCAGGTTCAGGTTAAAGGCTTGGCCAGCTATTCAATTATGGACAGTATTAAAAGAGCGAACCTGGCAAAAGCAAAAGCGAATATGCTGAGTGAGCTGAAGGCGTTTACCGAAGAAAAGAGTATAGAAATTACGGGGTCACCTTTTACTGTTTACTACACTTGGGACAGCCTAACGACTAAAATTGTATACGGCATTCCGGTTGCGAATAACGCTAAAATGGGTAAAGGGCTGATCATGAAAGGCGACACTTATGCAGGAGACGCACTCAAAACCACCTTATTGGGCAGCTATGAAAATGGAGAGGAACCCCACAACGCTATAGCCGAGTACGCTCAGGAAAATGATATTGCAATTACCGGAGTCCCCTGGGAAGTATACCTTGTTGGCCCAAGCAATGAGGAAGATGCTACAAAATGGGTGACAGAAATCTACTACCCAATAAACTAAAAGAAACTTATTTGTGTAAAAGCCTCTAATTCTCGAAATAGGGGCTTTTATTTTTTAAAAATTTACCACATAATTTGCCTCTCTCGATACACTGCAATCAAAAATTACAGCACTAGAATTGAGAAATCGTTTGGAAAAGAAAATGGAATAACTTTAGATAACAACCAACACATAATTTCAACGTTGTAAAACCAATTTTTTACGCACTTTTCTACCGTTCTGGTCTTGAATTTCCAATACATAAATACCAGAAGGTTGTAACGATAAATCAATATCGAACACCAAACCGCTGGCATTGTTTAATTCTTGAAAATAGACCTCGGTGCCTTGCATATTGAGTATGCTTACAAGCATTTTATCTTCATTTGCTGGTACGATTATTTGAAATTTATCCTTACTCGGATTAGGAAAAATCTGCCATTCATTTTTATCAACTATTATTTCCTCTGTACCAACTTCTGAATAGTTACAAGCCCGGGAAGTAAAAAATTGGTAAAAACCTATACTGTCGTTTTCGAAACATCTTAACCCTGATATTCCACCGTCATCACAAAAACCATAACCTATTGTCCAAGGAAATAAAAAAGATGTATATCCAATATGTTCTATCACAGTGTAAACTGGGTCTCTATGCACATCTAAAAAAATAGAGTCAATGTAGTTAATTCTGATTTTCTGTGCCTTCAACGACCTACCATTAATGTTTTCGGTATACACAGAGTCAATCTTGCAATAAATTTTGGATGTAGCCCCCCAAACATCATCAAATAGGATTTCCCATTTATCGTTTTTTTTAGCACCAAGGTCATAAAGTACTTGAAATTCTTGTATGGATTCAGACCAAAACAGCACTTTCAGACTGTCTGTGCATACCATTTTCATATAGGGTAGAAATGCACATCCAAAATGCCCACCTTTATTTAAGAGTATACATTCTTTTCCATTAAATATTGTGTCTTTTTTTACGGATAATTTGGAATGTCCAATGTGTCCCGTAAAACCTTTGTAAGAACCATAATTCCATACTGGATTGTTATCACCAAATTTTTGAGCAAATAGAATAGAAGTGCTCATTACTAGAATAAGAAATACTACAATCGGTCTAATCATGGATAATTAGTTTTTGGGTAGTAATTAACGATTCATTTTCAAACACATTTAGGAAATACACTCCACTAGTCAATTGCTCGGCGTGAATTTCGTTACCAACTAAAGATTCTTCCAAGATCAGTTGACCTAGGTTATCGATTATCGTAAAGCGATATTCCTCGGTGGGCATTAAGCCATTAATTTCAAAAACACCGGAACTAGGGTTAGGGAAAACCGATAGGTTATCAATATCATTTGATGATTCTTTAACTGAAACCCGCATATCGTACACCAATGTTTTTTCGCAATCGTTATTTATGCAACCGTTGCTATCTACTTTTACCAGCCAAACGTCTTGGTATCGGCTGCCATTAGGTCTAACATCACCTACCATTAGCACTCCGCCATCTTCGGTGGCTACCATATCCCATAAGTAATTAATAACTTCTATGTTTTCATATGCGTAGCGGTGCATCCAAATCGTATCTCCATCCGGTGTTAGTTTCGTAAGGGTGTAGTGTATTCCTTCTTGCGGCTTTTTTCTGCCATTAACGTATAGATGTCCACTGGAGTTTTCAATTATTTTATCGTAATAATTAGCCTCTCCAGGCTCATCATGAATTTTGCGCCAAATAATGTTTCCGTTGGTATCTATTTTAAAGATTTGTTTTCTTGAGGTATAAATTGAACTGGGGTGCCCACTTGTTAATGTATCAGAGCCAAAAATTATGCTTCCATCTTTGGAAGGAGCAACAAATGCTGCATGGCCAACTCCTGACGGGTAATATTTTATCCAAGTGGCTTGCATATTTGAATCTAACTCCGCTATATATATTTTTGGGACTTGCCTGTCTCCAGCATTACCCCCAACATAATATTTACCATTGGCATGTTCAACAACCGAATAAATTGCGCCAACACCTATGTGCGGTAGTGTATGACTAGAAATCAAATTACCAAAACCATCTACCTTATAAATGAGAGGGTCTCTGTTTGATGAATTAATCGTTTCGTCACCAATTAGCCATAGCCCAGAGTCATTGGTTTCGGCCAATGACCGTGCAACAACGTGCCTGTTAGAATCTAAATACTGCTTGGTCCATAAAGTATCGCCCATTGGGGTGAACATAGTGAGCGCTGTCCAGGTAGTAAAATCTTTTTTTACTGTATCGTATTGTTGCAAAGTGCCGTAATGTGCCACGTTTCCGTTGCTTAGCGTTAAACTCCGTCCGTAGCGAACGATTTTATTTTCACCATAACAATATCTACTTTTTTTAAGGACAGTTCCTTTTTTATTCAAGGCCAAAACACCCATACAATACGTTTTGAGCGTTTGATCTTTATCACCATAAGTGACTAAAAAACCAGTATCCGTTTTAACTACAATGGAGCCAAATTCTGAGTTGGTGTCCAAACCAATCACTTTATTAAAAGTCGTTTGTGCATGCAACAAGGAGGCAAATAGCAGCAGAATACTTGCAAATAGTGCTTGCCAACCATTATTCATGAATCAGTAGGTTTTTTGTAAATAAGCTAATAGCCCCAAACAGTACAACAATGAACACTATGACTATACTATGCATGGGGGTTTAAGTACTTATTGGTAATTCACTTTCAAATATACAAGATAATAAACTGCATCGATCCACTTCTCCTAATGGGTGACAGAAATTTATTACCCAATAAACTCAAAGAAACTTATTTGTGTAAAAGCCTCTATTTCTCGAAATAGGGGCTTTTTTTTAAAAAAATTCACCCCATAATTTGCCTTTCTCGATACACTGCAATGAAAAATTGCAGCACTCGAATTGACAAATCATTTCGAAAAAAAAATGGTATACCAATTACAGAGCTGTCAGTTCGAGTGCTTTTATGACGTTTACAGAATAAAAGTGTATCGAAAACAAATCACATTTCGATAACTTCTTAATTCTTATTTCCCTTAAAAGATGCTGTTTTATAACTTACTCTGGCTTTTTTTGTAGCGTGAATATTCCTTCTCCAATGCAAAAGCTAGAAAGTCCTTTACTTACCGAAAAGCAAATAGACCTATGGGTAAAACGTGACGACCTCATCCATCCCACAGTTTCGGGCAATAAGTGGCGCAAACTAAAATGGAACATTGAAAAAGCCCAGCAAGCCAAACGATCAACGGTATTGACCTTTGGTGGAGCATTCTCCAATCACATTGCAGCCACTGCCTTTGCGTGTAAACAAGCAGGTTTAAAATCTATTGGAGTTATTCGTGGAGAAAAAGTAGAGCCCCTGAATGCCACCTTATCCAAAGCACAAGCGGATGGAATGCAGTTGCATTTTGTTTCCAGAGAAGCATACAAACTCAAAAAAGACGACGATTTTATTTTGGGATTGCGCAACCAATTTGGAAATTTTCATTTGGTTCCCGAAGGTGGGGCAAACTATTACGGGGTTATGGGCTGTATGGAAATTGCTAAAGAATTGGATTTTCAACCCGATATTTGGGCAACTTCGGCTGGCACAGGAACAACCGCTTCGGGGCTATTAATGAGTTGTGAATCCAAGCAGGAGATTATGGTGTTTTCTGGGTTAAAGGGTGGAGAATTTTTAGCTGACGAAATTCGGCATTTGATAAATTACAGCACCTTCAACCCCGATAGTACGGCTGAGATTATGCAACAACTCAATTTACAAACCCAGTATCATTTTGGAGGGTTTGCTAAGATTACCCCAGAGTTAGTTGAGTTTGCCAATGCATTTTATAGTCAATTTAAAATTCCTCTGGACTTAATTTACACAGCTAAATTGTTCTATGGTCTCTTCAGTAGGATCAAACAAAACCAAATTAAGCCACACTCTAAAATAGTTGCGCTGCATACCGGTGGTTTACAGGGTAATTCTGGTTTTGAAAAGAAGCTGAAGAAATTCGGAATTCCATTGAACTATTGAATCGTATTGATTTTCTTTGAATAAAAGATTAGTAGTGGCCATCAACAAGTCAAAAATTTTAAAATTAGCACTCTTTGCAACCGGGCTTTCTGGCATTGTAGCCGAGTATATTCAATCCACACTGGCCACATATTTCCTTGGTGACTCTATTTTTCAATGGACCATGATTCTATCTTCCATGCTCTTTGCCATGGGACTTGGCAGTCGCATTAGTGCACGATTTAAGGACAAAATTCTAGAGAAATTTCTGTGGGCCGAGTTCTCCTTGTCTCTCCTAACTTCTTGTGCCGCATTAACAACATACGTAGCCATGGGCTATTCTACCTATGTAGCCGTTTTTATTTATGCATTTGCCCTGCTTATTGGCTTATTAATAGGCATGGAAATACCCTTGGTTACCCGCGTAAATGAAGAGAATGAAGAACTAAGGACCAATATTGCTGGCGTAATGGAAAACGACTACTACGGTAGTTTACTTGGTGGTTTATTTTTCGTTTTTGTAGGATTGCCGTATTTAGGATTAACCTATACACCCTTTGTGTTGGGCGCAACTAACCTTAGCGTTGCGCTCTTTTTACTCTGGAAAACCAAAAAATCTATCGCGCCAAATCACCTAAAAGCATTTTATGTTGCCATTCCAAGCCTTATCGTTTTTCTTTCTTTTCTGGCATTCAATGCAGAAAAAATTGTGTTGCACGGTGAGCAAAAACGTTACGGTGATAAAGTAATTTTTTCGGAGCAAACGCGCTATCAAAAAATAATCATCACCCAGTATAAGGAGCATTATTGGCTGTATTTGAATGGTAGTAAGCAACTCAGCACTTTTGATGAATGGCTATATCACGAGCCTTTGGTGCATCCAGCAATGCAACTCACCAAAACTCCAAAAAATGTACTGATTTTAGGTGCTGGCGACGGCTGTGCTATAAGAGAGGTAGTAAAGTATCCAGAAGTTGAAAAAGTTACGCTAGTAGATATCGACCCCGAAATGACTAAGATTGGAAAATCCAATCCCATATTTATTTCTATGAACGACAGTGCCTATTACCACCAAAAAGTAGCAGTAATAAATCAGGATGCCTTCCAATATTTAGAAGAAGCAAATCAGTTTTTCGATGTGGTGATTTTAGATTTTCCAGATCCAAAAAGCATTGACTTGAACCGCGTGTACACCAAAGAGTTTTATCAATTGTGCTATAATGCATTGCGACCCAATGGCGTATTCGTAACCCAAGCTGTTAGCCCCTATTACACAGCTGCTGCGTACAAATCGATTGAAAAAACGGTTCAAGCAGCAGGGTTTAATGCGTTGCCCATTCACAATCATGTGTATTCCTTTGGCGAATGGGGTTGGGTAATTGGTTCAAAGAAATTAAGCACCGAAGACATGAAAAGCGTACTTACTAATGCTACTTTTAGGGACGACATTGAGGTACAATGGATCAACCAAGAAAGTATGCAGCTTATGACCTCCTTCGGAAAGGAGCTTTTTGTAAAAGATAGTGTGGAAGTAAATACGATACAGAACCCAGTATTGTATCGCTATTACCTTGACGGCGCTTGGGCAAAATACCTGTAACATGTGGTTGTTTGGTAAACGTATAGATATTGGTTTTTTATTTATTCCCGTTTGGCTCACTTGGGTAGTAGCATTTGTGCTTCCTTCAGAGACTTTACAAACAGAAATCCCCCTTTGGTTTTGGGTAGTTTTTGTGCTCATTATTGATGTAGGTCACGTATGGAGCACCATATTCAGAACTTACCTCGAAAAACAAGAAAGTAAATCACACCAGCGCATTTTGGGCCTAGCCCCAATAGTTTGTTTTGTGCTACTTTTTTTACTTGCATTTGAATCCATCAATTGGTTTTGGCGCGTAATGGCGTATTTGGCTCTATTTCACTTTGTAAAGCAGCAATACGGTTTTTTTGCTCTGTACAGTTACAAATCAAGAATACCCAAAGTAAAACGGTTACTTAACGACAAATTCATTTTGTACCTCACAATGGTTTTTCCGGTGCTGTATTGGCACTTTCAAGCACGTGAGTTTAATTGGTTTACTACGGGTGATTTTTTTAGTTTCTCTTTGTTTACTGCACCAATTTGGGATGCCTTATGTGTGGCTTATTGGTTGTTAATCATTGGTTGGATTGCAGAAGATGTGTGGCTTGCGAACAAACACAATTACAAGCTTTCTATTGGAAGGATGTTGTGGTTGTTAAGCACCGCTGTCAACTGGTATTTGGGTATTGTGTTTTTTAATTCTGACCTTGTTTTTACCATGACTAATGTTGTTGCTCATGGAATTCCCTACTTGGTATTGGTGGTAATGTATCAGCAACGGAAACGCCAAGTGAATAAAAAAGTTAGGTACACACAACTTGCAAGTGTCATAATTGGTGGTGCAATTTTACTTGGCTTTGTAGAGGAATATTTATGGGATTATTTGATTAATCATGACAAATACGACCTCTTTATTCCTGTATTTGAGTACCCTCAGCTGAGTCCTGCATTGCAAGCATTTTTCATTGCACTGCTCGCGCTGCCCCAAGTGGTTCATTATGTTCTTGACGGTTATATTTGGAAAATGAACGCAAAGAATCCACACTTAAAATCACTGTTTAGGACCAATGGATAGGCGGACGTTTCTGAAAATTGGAGGCGCTTTTTTTGTGCTCAGCTCCAGTTGCGACTTTAAAGAAAAGTTGGACCAAAAAAAAGTTTTGAGCTACGGCATAACACTGGATTCCAATCGCAAAATTGGACATCTAGCCCGAAAATCAATTTTGAAGCCTGTATCAAAGCAAATGGAAACTGATGTACTCATTGTGGGTGGCGGAATTGCTGGGCTTGCGGCTGCTTGCTCGCTAAAAAACAGGAACTTCACGTTATGCGAAATGAACAAAAACTTGGGAGGAACTTCGGGCGCAGTTAACATTAATGGAACTCTATTTGGCCAAGGAGCACATTACGATTTGTCCTATCCCGAATATTACGGAAAGGAAGCTTTAGACCTACTCCAAAAACTGAATGTAATAGAATGGAGCAAAGTAAATCGGCGTTGGGATTTTGTGGATAAAGAGTACCTTATTAAGCCGAATCAAGAAGAGCAATGTTATTCAAGTGGAAGCTTTCTTCCTTCCGTTTTACCTCCAAGTGAGCTCAAAAAAAACATGCTCGATTTGTTGCGCCCCTACATTGGTAAAACCAAACTACCTACAACATTGGTTTCTCCAGAACTGCATCACTTGGATAAGGTTTCATTCTATAATTATTTAAATAAATACCTACCCATTACTGACGAGTTTATTGCTTCAATAGATTATCAAATGTTAGACGATTATGGTGGAACAAGTAACGAAGTATCTGCACTTGCAGGAATACATTACTACACCTCACGTCCCTATTATGGTCTGCCTGAACCAGAGCTTTTTTCGCCTCCAGAGGGTAATTATTATTTTATCCGTAAAATGGAAAAATCGATACCAGCAAAGTCTATTAAAACTGGCCATTTAATCACTGGAGTCGAAAAAGAAGACAGTCATTGGGTTACGCATGCTTGGAATATTAAGGAAGAAAAGAAAATTGAAATTAAGAGTAATAACATCATTTACGCAGGCCAAAAACACCTACTGAAATACTTATATCCTGAAGCATTTGAACAGTTTGAATCCACCAATTACGCACCTTGGATAGTTGTGAATATAGAATTAAAAGAAGCAATGAGCGGCCATCATTTTTGGCAAAACGACTACTTATCTGTTAACAGTCAGTTTCTAGGTTTTGTAGATTCGGGAGCACAGAAAACCGCAGACAATAATGTGCTGACAGCCTACTATTGTTATCCCGGAATCTATCACCACATGGTAGAGGAAATTGAAAATAACCCTCGAAAAATTGTAGAAGAAACTATTGAGTATTTAACGAATTATTACCAAACGGAATTAGCTTCAAAGGTGAAGCATGCCTATGTAAAATTGCTGGGTCATGCTATGCCGGTTCCAACCCCAGGTTTTTTAACCAAAACTAAACCCACGGAAAAAAGTACGCTCACATTTGCAGGAGTTGATACGGGTAGATTGCCCTTAATGTTGGATGCGTTAGACTCTGGCATTCAGGCAGCTGAACAGTCTATTTAGAAATTAAGTTCTAATAATTTTCCCAATCACCGTTTAACTGGTATTGGTACAATACAGGGTTATTTAGCGTATTAACCTCAACGGACGAAGTATCCCTAAGCGGTTTACCGAAATTCAACAACATGTGTAAAGCTTCTTGGTTTATCCACTTGGTTTCTATCGATTCAAAATCTTGTTTTAATAAAAAACTCCTTAGCTCTTTTTCACTTCCTTTTTTTGTTCCAATTACCCACGACCATTCACCCATAGAAAGTACGTGATTATGCAAGGGCAGCACCTGAAACCCAGCAATTCGCATGGTTTTTTTTATGCATTCAAAAGCTCTCGTTGCCAAATATGGATTTCCGGATTGTGTAACCATAGCTCCATTTGGGCGCAAATGCAACCGCACCATTTGATAAAATTCTTGCGTATAGAGCTTATTTAAATCAACCCCCTTGGCATCTGGTAAATCGACAACGATTAAATCAAATAATTGCTCGTATTGCTGCAAAAAGGTAAACCCATCGGCGTTTATCACGCTTACTTTTTCGTTTTTGAGCGAGCCTCCATTTGCTTCTACAAAAGGTGTGTATTTAGCGCCCAAATTGGTCATCTCGGGGTCTAAATCAACCAACGTTATTGCGTCGACATTAGGATATTTAAGTATTTCCTTTACATTGAAACCATCTCCCCCTCCAATTACCAGCACCTGCTTTGGATGCTCTACTAATGTCATCACCGGGTGAATCATGGGCTCGTGGTACAAGTGTTCGTCAAGGGTGGTCATTTGCAAATTACCGTTGATATATAACCAGTGCTCATTTAACCAAGTTGTTACAACCAATTTTTGATACTTCGATTCTACTAGGTGTACAATCTTATCTTTAAACCTACTTTGCTCTCCGTATAGCTTTATGTTATCCGATTGAATAAATCCAAAGGAAAGAAGGCCCAAAACAACTAAAACGATAGCAAAAAACTTTAATCTAATTGCTACAATTTGCTCCCAGAAAACAAAAACTACAGCAAAGGCCGCCAAAAGATTGAATGCACCAAATACAAATGCGGCGTTTTTAATTCCCAGCACGGGTAAAGCAAAAAAGGCAAATGCAAGTCCACCAATTAAACTGCCGATATAATCATAGGACATTATGCTACTGATGTTATTACTGAGTTTTTCGAATGGTTCATTCAGTCTAGTAACTAACGGAATCTCAAACCCAATAGCACAACCCACAGCGGCAGAACAGCCGTATATCAGTAAATGAATGTATTGTGTTTGGCCAGCTAACCCATAAATAAGCAGTGGTGCCATGCAAATCATGAGACTCAAGGCTATTTCTACAGATAGAAACACGTGAAGTAAATTTTTCTCCACTTGTGCACTTAGCCTGCTACCAACGCCCATAGAAAAGAGCATTATGGAGAGTACTAGCGTCCACTGGACTATTGTATCCCCAATAAAATAAGAAGCTAATGTTGAGAAAATAAACTCGGCTACAAGCCCTGAAACTCCTGTAGCAAAAATGGCTGCTTTAAGAAATAAAGAGTGTTTTTTAGTCACCTATCCAAAGCTGAGACAAATAAGGACAGAACCACCAATATAACCGAAGGCTTCAATTATTGCAGCACCAATATTTGGTGTTTCTTGATTTACAATCTCGTCTGTGAGGTTTCTGCCTGGCAATAAAATTTTATCTGTCATAAACCGTGCTGCAGGCAATAGCAATAAACCTAGACCAGTCTCTATTCCTAAATTCTCTGCAACACCTATCCAGTTTTCGGCGTGCATTTCAGCACCATGTCGAACCAAATTGGCTAATGCAACAATTGCCCCAGCATATCCAATTCCTGCCGCTACATTGTTCTTTTGAATCTCGTCATGAATGTTATAAGAGGTCATTTTATTGTACACAAATTCTACTAAAAGCAGGACCAGTTGAGCCACCAACCACAGAATAAGTATTTCTAAAAACCCATCAGGGTTTTCCACCAAAACACCGTGAATAATTAACCCATTTCCTATACAAATTGCCGCCTCTATAACTCCTGTACCAACGTTCTGATCTTGAATGATTTCCTTCCGTAAATCAAATGACCTCAATACCAATTTATCTGAAATAAAAATCGATACATTAAGCAACAAAATAGACAGCAAACCATAAATAAAAATAGAAATAAGGTTATCGACTATATGTCCAAAGTCATCGCCTACATACAAGGACCAAATAGCGATCAACAAACCAACGTAATAACCAGTATTGGCAATAGCAAAGGCTAGATTGTCTTTTTCGACTAACTCATGGTCTACGTTTATCCCTCGGTTTATAAGTTTATAAATGTATCTGCCGATAAAGAACAAGGCAAAACTGGCCACCAAATAAATTATGGAGGTTATAACACTATCTAAAGTTGCAAGCATATTCATAATCAACAATATTTATTTACCAAATCCTGAGCTTCTACTTCCAAAACCTGAACGACCCCTACTTGAAGACCAACCTGAACTTGACGCCCGTCTTCTAAAGAAATCTGGGCGAGATTTTCTTGTTGCAGCGGAGTTTGTTCCATACTTAGAAGAACCATTTGTGCGGGGACCATAATAACCAGATCTTCCATAATGCTTGTCTCTATAAGTTCTATAATCACTCTGGTAAACAGGTCTATTCATAAACCCAAACATGTGCGACATAAACATATACTGGCCGTAAAATGCCCAGAAAGAAGACCCGTTGTGTGTACGCCACTCGCCATACCTCTTATCTCCTACGTATTGATAACCGGGTGGAGATGGGTTCTTTTCAAGCTTACCATCCTTTTTGTATACTAGTGTCATCCCAAGGTTATTTTCATTGGACGCAAAAAAGTCTTTACTAACTTCAAACCACTCACTTGTTGTCTCTTCAGGCTTGCCCTCATCATCTTCTAA
The DNA here is from genome assembly GCA_965660875.1 of Salibacteraceae bacterium. Classification (GTDB taxonomy): domain Bacteria; phylum Bacteroidota; class Bacteroidia; order Flavobacteriales_G; family Salibacteraceae; genus UBA6770. The sequence goes on from CBFIBQ010000029.1 coordinate 33,317, forward strand.
AATAACCTTGTATTGATGTTTATAGGTCTTAAAAAAGTTTCCTTCCACATCCATATCCTGAAGTATGATGGCAAAGTTTTGTTTATTAGAAAACGCCACAATGTAATTGTCAACTGGAGACTTTTTGAACTCTTTACCACCGCAGCTTGATAGTGTGATGGCTAAAAAAAATAAAGACAGCCAAGCAAATGGTGTCTTTGATAAATTGATATTTACTATTGATTTCATAAATCTACTTTGGTAAAATATTGGAAAACTCAAACTCTTTTACATAAGATCCTTTGGCTGCGGAAAACTCTTCTTCTCCCCAGCGATCTATCGAAATGAAATCTTGATCGTTTTCATATACCCAGTTCACAAATTTGGACCAATTTTCTTCACTATCGTCATTTTCACCGCAATAACCTTGTCCTGAACTTTTTCTGTGGTACGTTTTATTCTCAAAAACCAATTGCTGTGGAGCATCGTCGGCTTTTACAATTTGAGAAACCAAAGTTGGGTCAATAGCATTCATTTCTAATTTTTTAGAAACCATGCAAATGAGTTCATCGTCATCCTCAACAGACAAGTAGCACTTTTCGTCTCCTGAATCCAACAAGTATTCAATGGACTCAAAATTATTGCCCCAGTCGTAGTGATACACTTTTTTTACTTCCCAAGTCTTCATAAAATACTCTACCATAAACCCAAGGTTCATTTCGGCAATAGTATAATCAACTTTGGACGCTTTCTTTTTTCCAAAGAAATCGAATAATCCCATTTCTTAATTGTTTTTAGTTTCAATATTCACTTCTGTTCCTCTGCGTACTTTACGCGAACTAACGCGCTGAGCATTCATTCCGTTTTTCAGTACCTCTTGAGCAGCGCTGTAGTCCATTTTTTCATTACAAGTAAAAAAATCTACTGCGGCATATTGGTGTTCCGGCCAAGTATGAATTGCTAAGTGACTTTCTGCCACAACAACAACACCCGTTACTCCCTGCGGAGAAAACTTATGAAAAACCGATTTAATAATTGTAGCAGAAGCTTTTTCTGCAGCTTCTAGCATTAATTGCTCCAATTCGATCTTATTATCAAGCGTAAGCTGATTGCAGTCGTATAACTCGATAATAATGTGTAACCCTAGACCTTCCAAGACTACAAACTTCCTTTCTGAAATTTCCGGTAAAGCCAATAGCCGATAAGGAAAAGTATTATTGGAGTGCTGAAATACCATACCAGTTTAACTACCGAAATTAAAACGGTAATCAAACCAATTAGAAAAATGATTTCAATGACGGTTGCTATAGAGATTCTCATCACTTAAGCGTTTCCACCTTTAGCGGCAGCCATTTTAGCTTTTAAAGCAGCCAGTTTATCGTTCGCATCAACATTTGTATCACCTATTGCACTATCAATTTCATCGTCCAATGAACGGCTCTCGTTTGCAATATCTCCATACGCTTCGGCCAATGCCTCCTCTTCATTCACTTTGTCTTTCATCCGTTCTAACATAGCGATGGTGTCGGTAGAATCGATTGCGGCCATTTGTTTGTTCAAATTTTTGGTAGAACTTGCCACTTTAACACGCGCTTTTAGCGTCTTCAATTCATTTTCCCATGAACTAATTTTCGAACGAATTTTCTTAACATTTGCATCCAATTGGGCTACATCGCTATCAAATTTGGCTTGTTCCATTTTTGAACGTTCAACATGACTGTCGCATTCCGATTTTTTCGTTAAAGCTTCGCCTGCCAATCGGTCTGCTTCGCCAGTATCCATTTGCCCGGCTTCTGCTCTTTGCAAAAGCATCATTGCCTTTTTCTCATAATCAGCAGCGCGATCTTCCTGCTCTTTAATCTCATTTTTTGAGCGAATGGCCATAGCTTTAACTTCAGCCAATGCTTTTAGCGATTTTTCGAGATCAGACTTCATGTCTCTAATGCCTTGCTCGGTCATTTTTATTGGATCTTCCAGTTTATCTATAACCGCGTTTGTTTCTGCTTTACCTAGGGTAAATATTCTTTTAAATAAGCTCATATTGTGTTGTTGTTTAAAGTTTTGAAAATTTAATTAACTCGTCAGAGTATTCTGATAATAATAGACTTAGAGAGTTCAATGAACCCTCCAACTCATTTAGGTCTAGGTTGGCAATTTGTAATGTATCTCTAAAAATTACTTTTTTACCCGACTCATCTAGTACAAATGCACCGTGTATAATGTCACGGTTTTTTTGAAGTAAACTTTGAAATATCTCTGCGGAACCATTGTCAATTTGAATTATGTACTGCTCAATAATTAATATTGGATCAGCACAACCTACAACGCAATTTTTAATTCCTAAAGACTCATCTTCAATCACCAACAATTGGTCTTCTTCATTAGTACCTGTAATGGTGTAACCCAGGTCCAAAACGTAATCTTTGATTGTATTAAAATGATTTTCCATAACTGACACTATTTATTGAGCTTTAAATTATTACATCCAAAATTAAAACTCTGCTCCATTTGCGCCTTAGGAAATTCCAGTTCTTTAGCCATTTTTAAAGCCCTCCTTTTTATCATTCATAATTGTTGATTTAAATTTCATGAAGCTAAAGTACTAATATTTTTAGCAATGCTACATTTTTTAGTAAAAATTTTGATAAGTGATAAATATTTTAGTAATTCGTTGTTCAATACAAACTACAATTATGTCCAAAATAGGCTCTAATATTAGAAAAATACGCACAGTAAAAGGGCTTAGCCAAAGTCAGTTTGCTGAATTGTTTTCTTTAAACAGGGCCAGAATTGGTGCATATGAAGAAGGTAGAGCCGAGCCAAAGATTGATGTAGTAATCAATATTGCTAAGTATTTTAGTATTCCTTTGAACGATATTTTTGTAAAAGACCTTACCGTAAATCAGTTGGCCCATTTTGATTTGATTCAATCTGCGCCTAATAAATCGGGCGAAAAGGAAACTAACTTTAGCCAATTATACTTTTTGAGCGCAGCCCAAGTGCTGAATAAGAACTTACTAGATAAGGCAATGGAACATCCAGAAGATCTTTACCGATTTTCTTTTCCAGGAGCCACAAATGGAGGCAATCTTTGGATTGAATTGTCTGGAGTAAAATTGATTTGCGAGGAGCAAATGCAACCTTTTGGAATAATTGTATCTAGCAAAGAAGCACTTAAAGCAAACTCAACAGTCTTGGCAATAACCAAAGATCATATTTATTTGGGTAATTATATCAGCGGAAAAAGCAACCTAAAACTAGGCATAGGTGGAAAAGAACAAGAAATAGTCAAGGTAAGGCATTCCTTTCCTGTTAAGTTATTGATTCAAAAATCTATAACGGCGTCCTTTTCAATTGAAGGACGCTTAGCAAATATTGAAGCTCGCATTTCAAAACTGGAAGGCTAATCCATATTGCGTTTCATAAAGCCAAAAGCTCCTCCACATAGCCCACCGCAAATATGACCAAATTGAGAAATATTGTCCACGTTAAAGCTATTCAATATTTCGTCTCCAATAAAAACTACGGTTACCAGAATAAAGGTTAGTGGAATTTCTTTTCGTTTCATATTCACCAATGAAGAAAGCACAATGAACATAAATACAATGCCGCTGGCGCCCACTATGACATTTTGAAACAACAGGTTATTGAGTAAGCCCGTTACCAAAGCAGTTAACCCAGTCATTATTAGCAAATCTTTTGGGCCATACTTCTCCTCTAGCAAAGGACCAAGCATAAGCAAATAAATGGAATTTCCCGCAAGGTGCGACCAATTGCTGTGGCAAAATATATAGGTAAAAAACCGATAGCTATCTAGCATTGAAAAGTTTGCATGTAAAGCAAAAGCTTGATTGATCCAGCCAGCGGTTATGTAGTTTAGCACCACAAAACCCAATGAAATAAGGGTAAAACTCAAAGTTAACGGGGCGTTGTAAGTTATTTTCCATTTACCACCTTTACTGCCAAAAAAATGTTCTTTGTCGTTGCTTTCCATAACCAAACAAAAGTAGTGCTAACCAACACTTTAGTGTTTGCAATACAGTTGGCTAACTCGAATGCTCAAATACCAACTTTTTACATTTGTAAGTTGGGCACGAAATTCGCCTTCATGAGTTGATATGAAGCTTTTTAAACACATTCTTTTAATCACAACAAGTTGCTGTTTTGTGTTTTTAGCTCATGCCCAAACCCGCCAAACACCTACACAATACAAAGAAAAGTTCGACCAAGACGCCGTTGCTGAAATGATAAAAAGTGGTGTTCCTGCCAGCATAACCTTGGCTCAAGGAATGCTGGAAAGCGACTACGGTAATTCTGCTTTAGCCAAAAAAGCGAGAAACCATTTTGGCATCAAGTGCCATTCGAACTGGACAGGCGGTAAATATTATATGGACGATGACGCCAAAGACGAGTGTTTTAGAGTCTATCCTTCTGTGTATGACTCCTACGTTGACCATTCAGATTTTCTTCACAGAAACCGTCGTTATGCTTTTCTTTTTGACCTAAAACAAACGGATTATAAAGGCTGGGCAAAAGGCCTTAAAAAAGCGGGTTACGCTACCAACCCAAAATACCCTGATTTATTGATTCGAATTATCGAAGAAAATGAATTGTACCGATACGATAAAATGGACAAAGGCGATCTGAAATCTTTGGGAAAAAGCTCTAAAGGGACGGTTGGAAACCCTACTCCAGATTTATCTGATGCACCAGATAAAAAAGGCGAGTCAACTGCATTACCCAATAGCTCGACTGGCAACGGAACAGCCATCCGGATTTCAAAAAACAACATCAAGTTTGTAAAAAGTCAAGCTGGGGATACACCAGACAAGATTGCCAAACGCTACAATATGGGTAGATGGCAAATTTGCAGGTACAACGGAATTAAACGCAAATCAAAAATACCGACAGGAACCATAATTTATATACAGCCCAAGCGCTTGCGTTTTCATGGAGACCAAAAACATCACGTAGTAAAAAAAGGGGATACCCTCTGGAAAATCAGTCAGATGTACGGAGTTAAAGTAGGCAGTTTGCGCCGCAAAAACAACCTAGAAAAAGGCCAAGTAATTAAGGTTGGGCAGAAGATCAAACTGAAGTAAACAAACTTATTAATCTAATGAGTTAGTGCTTCACAAACTTAAGCAACTCACTACCCGAACTAGACTGCACCTCTACTATATAGACCCCTGCCTCCAGCGCACTTAAATCTATAATATTACTATTGAACTTAGCCTGCTGAGTATGTACTATTTGGCCATTTAAATTACGTAAGGTAATACTGGCTTTTTGCTGGTGGGAGAGCAGCACGTTTATTTTATCGGTTGCAGGGTTTGGGAATACCTGCGCATGAAGCTCTGGAAGTAAGTATTGCTGAGTGCCGGTAGTATCTTCTATTTTAAAATCTTTGCAATCGCAAATAATATCGGTGTTGTAAACTAAGCCGAGTGAGTCGGTTTTCATCATTCCTATCCTACGTCTATCCCAAGATTTAGGTCCTGCATACATTAACAACCCTTTGTCATTTGTTGAAGACATAATTGCAACGTCAAAATTATCTTTGTATTCGTATCTACATTCACGTACCTTTTTACCACCATAATTATAGAAACCAACATAGCTATCTAAAAAATTATACGATGAATCTGAATACAGATGATGATTGCAAAACCCCGAACCTACCGAATAAAAGCCCAAACCCGATAATGAACTTACGGCACTATCGTTTGCTTTTACTTCCCAAATTTCATTACCAGCCCAATCAACACTTTTGATTGCAAACCTTGAAAACGTAGATGGTTTGCCTAAATTATAATCGAAAATTACTCCTGCCTTATGAGGAAAAATGCTGTTTATGTACTTAGCATACTTTTCACCTTTAAAAATAAAGTCCTTATCAAAAACAACAATTTGGTTATGTTCAAAAGAGGTTAATTCCATAAGGTGAAAAATGAACATGTTATTGAAATATTGCATTTCGCTAATTAAAGGAGTTACAATTCCCGAATCGATAGGAACCTGTTGCAATAAATGATCAAAAGGCATTGACCAATAAATACGACCTGAGTTATTTAAACGAGCTAAGTGATACCCTTTTTTAAATTGATCTGTATTCATTTCTACTGTCAGCAATCCAATATAGTTCGTGTCCGATTCTTCAAGAAGTACTTCAACTACCACCGAATCGTTATGCTCCCACAATAAGGAACCGGTACTATCAAAACACATACTAAATAGCCCTCTGTTAGCAGCATTAACATCATTTCCATAAATGAATATTTTCTTATCTGTTAATGCTTTAGAATTAGCGACACGCACATCCCAATACCGAATCTGAGGTTGAATTTTTCCTGTAAATTGTCCAGTTTCATCGAAGTACTCCCAAGCTACCTCATGATGTGTTTTATAATCTACATCATATCCTTGAACATACCCTCCACTAGATAACTCATGGGCAAATGAGTGAAAAATTCTCTCACCTCCAAAATCGTTACGATTGTGTGTAAAAAATGTAACCTGCTGACCCATCAATACCACAGAACCAATCAACGAGCTAAAGAATAAAAGACTTCTTATCATTGCTTAATTAGTTTCATTGAAGTCATACTTACCTCCCCGTTAACAATCACTGTATACATGCCATTTTCCAATTGAGAGATATCCATCGTTAGATTATTCTCAGTAGTATGCCATTCCTCAATTAACCGTCCAGATATATTAAAAATTGAAACCACTGATTGGGGAGTTACTCCTCTTATTTTGACCCTGTCGGTTGTTGGATTTGGAAACAAAATGATTTGTTTTCCAGGGATCTCTGAAATATCTAAAACCTCATCCTCTTCTTTTTCTTCGTCACTTTGGATAAACATTAGTGGATATACTGGGCATTCTTTTAATTCGGTATTCAAAAAGGTATAATCTTTTAGGCAGTCATATTTAAACCAACCAAACGCCGACAGCTTTACATTATCAATATACTGATATGTGGTATCGTACTTCATACCAGAATACTGCGTGATAAAGGTGTCTTCTACAAAAGAGAAGTTGTTGTCGATTAGCGAGGTATCTCTGAAAAATTTACCTAAATAATCGTACACAGAAGTTCCTTTTCCGCAGAAATTCGTTGAGTTTTCGAACCATTCTCCCGAAAACAATGGAAAAATATAAGTTTTGCGTGTATTCTGTCCGAAAAAGGACATTCGCTGTGTATAACGTTTTACGGTTGAAGAGGTAGAGTCATAATACAAGAGTCGTAAACTTTTGTAGCTGTTATTGTGTCTTCGATAATGGGTTAAAAAAATGGCATTTGATCTTTTTTCTAACTCTTTTGCTTTGTCATTTCGAGCTGTCAAATTTGTCTTTGTAAAATTATTTGAGGCGTCACTCCAATTAAAATAAAATCGATCTATGTAATCATACACAGCTAGAGCATTTGCATCTCTCCACCGCAAATCATTTAAGGTATCTAAGAAATTCCGGTGGTCATTATAAACGCTAGTAAAGTGCGTATTTCTGAGGCTATTTGGCATATTGTTAAGTTTTGTTCTTGTATCATATGTTTTAGTTGCACCTGATAAAGCAAAATACCCATTCGCCCCCCAAAACTCATGTTCTAATTGGAAATAAGCCAATTTTCCTGCTCCATGATAATTGTAATTTTTTACTGAATCGGTCATGTTGTATATGCTTGCTCTATGGAATGCAGTGGTATCTAATCCCGGTTCACTAACAAAAGCACATATAATGGCCTTTCTTCGTAATTTGGTTAAAAATTGGTTCAGTAAGATATCTAATAGCACGCCGTCCTTGGTCTTATGTCTGTTTCTATCTTCAAACAAAAAATTTAATCCGAACAAGCTAATGTTGTTGATTTCATTATCAACGGCAAATTGAATAAGAGTATTTTCCCTTGTTGTATCTCCAAGTAGTGAATTTACCGTATCAATTTCATCAGATGCGTCTAAAACAATAATTTTTGCCATCAGAAATCTCGGCAATGGGCATGGTATATCGCCATATTTAATCGACTTTACTAAGTATCCGTTTCCACCAGTTCCCAGCGATTGGCCTGCGGATATGGTTCCGCCCAAAGGACTCGTTCCATTTGGCACGGCTACCATTAGTTTATCATCG
>CBFIBQ010000030.1:0-40249 GCA_965660875.1 Salibacteraceae bacterium
CTACCTGCATACTTTATTGAAGGCGATCTCAGTTTGGGTTTTATAGAACAAACACCAGAGCGTTCTGCCAATTACTGGTACAGTGATTTTTCTGATTTTAAGCTGATAAAAATGACAAGTGGCTTGGCGATACTGAGCACACCATTCTTTCTTGTAGCACATTTATTAAACTACGGCAGTGCAACGGGATTTGAAGCCCCGTTCAAAGTTTCAATGATTGTATCGGCTCTTTTTTACTTATTCCTTGGATTGTACTTTTTAAAGCGTTTATTGAGGAGTTATGTTAGCGACAAAGTAACGACAATAACGCTTTTGCTAGTGGCTTTGGGTACTAACCTCTGGTATTACAGTATTGAGGAAGTATTTATGAGTCATGTATTTAGCTTTTCACTAATAGCTGTGTTTTTGTACCATGTTTTAGGGTCTAGAAAAGCATATTCAGGTCTGGCGTGGTGGATTACATTCGGTGTACTGGTTGGCTTTATTTCTTTGATAAGGCCCACAAACATTTTAGTGTTGCTTATTCCCATAGTGCACAAAAGGCATTTGCTTTTTGAAATGTTCAAAAAACAATGGTTGGCGATTATTATAAGTATTCTATGTGCAATTTCGATTTGGTTTCCGCAACTTTTGTATTGGAAAATAAATACGGGGGACTGGTTGTTCTTTTCCTATGGTGAAGAAGGGTTTAATTTTTTATCGCCTGAAATATGGAAGGGATTGTTTGGTTTTCGAAAAGGTTTTTTTGTATACACGCCGCTGATGCTGCTTATTATCCCTGGAGTGTATTTTTTATACAAAAACCAACGTGAGCTTTTTCTGCCATTTTCAATTTTTTTTGTGTTTAATGTATACGTGATTTTCTCTTGGTGGTGTTGGTGGTATGGAGGCAGCTTTGGTTCCAGGCCAATGATTGACACTTACGCCCTAAATGCTCTTTGTATTGCCTTGCTGGTTGAGGCAGTTTTAAAAAGTAAAGTTTGGGTTGCAATTCCAGTCTACCTAATGCTGTTTGCGGGGGTTCAACTGAATCGATATCAAACCCAGCAGTATAGATTAAAGATCATTCATTGGGATGCCATGACCAAGGAAGCCTATTTATTTACCCTTTTTGAAAACCCCGAAGCTCCAGAGGTTGAACAGTATTTGGATAAACCAGAATATTATCCGATCCATTCACCTAAATAGAAAGAATTATAAAGCCAGATAAAGATTACTATGTTAATTAATAATGCAAAAATTGAGATAGGTGAGATTTTTTTTTGATTTGCTGCAACTATAAAAACAATCAAGTAAATAGATGCGGCTATGTACTTTAAAAAAACTTGAATATGAACATAACTCCCGAATAATAGACTTAATATAACCAAGCCAAAAAAAAGTATTAGTATTCTGTTTTTGTTAATCGTAACTTTATCTAAAGCAAAGCTTCCAAGAACTAAAAAAAATGGAGAACAAAAAACAAACCGATTAAAACTATGCAGGCTGCCTCCTCTATACATTAGTGTAATTAAAGTAAAACCAACCAAATACCAAAAGCTATATCGATAAATCATGTTTGCTTTAAATATTGAACACCTATTTAAGGCAACAACAGTTAAAATACAAACGGAAGCCAACGCCAAAAAGTCTAACTGATGCGCGATTCCCGATCCCCATGTCCTAAATGGAAGAGTTGGGAGCCCGATTTTATTATCCCAGATTTTCTGGTATTCGTAGAATGAAAAAGCACTGTCACTTTCTATATAATTCAATACTCCAATAATAACAAGGCCTAACATTGAAAAAAAGAGGATTTTTCCTGTTTTAATCAATTCATATTTCTCAAAATGAATAAATCGCGTCTTGTTGAACTTGATGCACGAGGCTATTGATGATAATATGAATAAGGTTGATGCAGACCTTGTAATCGACGCTCCAAAAAAACCTAGCCCAATTATTCTTGCAGGGATTATTAAACCAATTACACCAATAGAAACGAACAAATAAAAAAGAGACTCAGAGTAAGGTATGAAAAAAAAAATTCCTGATATCGAGCTATTTAAAACTACAAACCGGTTTAAATTCATTTTCATGAAAAAAGCTAAAAAGCTAGATGAAAAAATAAACATTAACCCATTAAACAACGATATATATATAATTCCTAAATCTAAAATTCTCCATAACCATGAAAAACCAGGAAAAAAAACTAGTCTAAAGTCGCAATAACAATTATTTGCAATCCATAAATAATGTTCAATATCCCAAATAGGAGTAAAGTCAAATTCAACAATATTGAATTTAAAAGCAAATAACAAAGAAGCGAATAAAAGGGAGTAATAAGCTAACGTCGCACCGATATAATGAACTAACGTATTTGAATTAGAAATCATGTAGAATTAAAATCTTAGAATGTTTCAATTCAGAATTTTCTTGATAAAATATAAAATGAAGCCCGGCTTCGTGGATAGCAAAACGTCCATTCATTTTAGTAAATGAAACTTCGTTGCCTTTTATGTTTACTACTTTAATTATTTCAAATTTATTACAGGAAGCCAATTCACCTTGTAGAAGCGGATTTTTGAAGTTGGGCTTATTAAAGTTTGCTTCTAATATGCTATTTGGAACTGCCTTCATAGAGTCACTTTTACTACTTTCAATAATTACATACTCTTGGGTAATCGTATCATCTTCAATGACAACTGCGTAAAAATCCGTATAAGCCGTTCCATAAGATTCACTTTCACCAAAGGAAATTATTTTGTTTTTTAGTTTTATTACTGAATAACCTTCCTCATTTTGAACGCCACCAAAGGTAGGGGCGCCAATATTTAAACGAGAACCTGAATGCACTTGACCAAAATACATTCCTTTTGCCCCATTTCCAGAGGATTCAGAAGTTCCACTAATAAATAAATTATCTTGTTCATCAGCAACTATTGCATATCCTCTATCATTTTTATTGGCTGCTCCTAAGTTTACACCACCCTGAAATGAAGACCACCTAAATTCACCAAACTGTGAATACGAGATTATTTCCACATCTTCTATTACAGGGTTAACTGCTGTCGTATACCCAATACAATAAAACAAATTATTTGTATCTTGAGCTAGGTCATAACTTACTGTTAACTCAGAGGTTTTGGCAGTCCTATCAAACAACGTATCCCCATCCCCATCAAACTTCACCAGCCAAGCATCACCTTTATTTTCTGGGTTTTTACTTGCATTTTCTCCGCAGAAGGCAAAGTTTCCGTCAGCGGTTGCAATTAGTGCATGTGCAATGTCTTTACCTGACCCGCCCATGTTTTTTTCCCATTCCAAGTTTCCGTCTTTGTCTGTTTTTATCAAATAGGCATCGGCGTTGCCGTTTCCTATACTGTGCGTTTCTCCAACAATTAAAAACCCACCATCAGCGGTGATTTCCAAATCGTAGGCAAAGTCCCAATCAAAACCACCAAAAGTTTTTTCCCAAAGCAATTTGCCCTTTTTATCAGTTCGAACAAGATAAGCATCGTAGTTTCCGTTGCCAATACTGTTGGTATAACCACATATGACGTAACCCGAATCCGCCGTTTGTTTTACCGCGTGACCGAATTCTGTAAACTCATGTCCAATAGCCGCAGACCACTCAAAGTTGATGTTGGAGTCCACTTTTACCATGTATATGTCCGAATTTCCTGCACCAAAACTACTCGTAGCTCCTACCATAATGAAGCCACTGTCTAAAGTCATTTCAATGTCGCGCCCTTGTTCATCATTCTCACCGCCAAAGGTGTATATGAAAGCGGTGTCTTTCTGCGCGGAAGCAATACCAATAGTCAGAACAGAAAAAAGTAGGGTAATAATGTTTTTCATTGCGGTAAAAATAAGAAGATATTACGCAGATAAAATGAGTAAATCAATTCTCCCACAGATTACACGGATTACAAAGATGATCTTCGTTTTTGTTTAAAATCTGCGAAATCAGCGTTTTCTGCGGGCAAGTTTATGTAAAAAACCAATAATCCTCAACAGGTTGTTTTCCCCATTTCTTCAGTTTATCCTCTATTTCTATTTTGTCGGTAGGAGAGGAGACCGCAATTATTATTTGACAATTGGGCAGTTGGTTGATTACTTCAGAGGAATGAAGTTTGACCCCATAAATGTCTTTTCCAATTTTTTTATCGTTGTCACACACCCAGGTAATGCCGCGCTCGGCTTGGCTGACATCGGATAGCTGACTTCCGCCATCAGATGTCTGATGTCCGATGTCGTATGTCTGATGTTCGATGTCGGAAGTCGGCTGAAAGCCTTGAAAAACCTTGACTAAATCCTTCCCATTTTTTCCAGCGCCCCATATTACCAGTTCTCTTGAAGTATCTCTATCTAACTGCATGAAATACTTTACTTTAAGATCGTAATATCTATTGTCTTTATATTCTTCCCATGTTCTAGAAATACGATTACTTCGGTCGCGCCAGTAGTGCAACACCTTATCCATGCCAATAATCTTCAACTTGGCGGCATACATTCTAAAGCAAACGTCGTAATCCTCGGGGTAAACCACTGGATTAAATGCGTCTATTCTTTCAAAATCGTCCCGATGAATGATCCAGCAATGTGACGGAATTACGCACTCTCTATAAATTTCCTGATGGTGCAAATTGTGTTTCGCTATGCGATTGAGCCATTGTTCATACTTTCTAAACCCTTCACCAACTTCCCCCTCATCAACGAAATGCTCAGTTCCTCCTGCGATAACGTATCCCTTGCCATACTTTAACCATTCAGCAACCAATGTTTCCAATTTGTAATTCGGCATTTTATCATCCGAGTCCATACGGTTAATTAATACCCCTGATGATTCAGCATATGCCGTCTGCAATGCAGGAATTAGTCGTTCTCCTTTACTTAGGTATACTTTGATGCGTTGGTCCTTCTGTGCGTATGATTCAAGAATTTGTGGCGTTTCATCGGTAGAATGGTCGTTGCAAACCAAAAGCTCCCAATTCTCATAGGTCTGGTTTGATATAGAGTCCAAACAGGCTCTGAGGTATGGAGCCGTATTTTTTGCCGCCATTATTATGGTTACCAAAGGTTTATCCGTCATATCAATCGTTAAATTTCACCTCCAAAAGGAATCATGCTGTCTAACATTCCCAATTGAGTTGCCAGCCAAACGTTTCGGATAAATGGAAGTTTGGAATTGTATCGGTAATCAATTTTACCTTCTTTAAATATAGGGTGGCCAATTCTGTTATCATTTCGGATTACCGTGTTTGCAAGGCCTGAGAGTAGGTTGTTTTTGAGTTTATTCAAGAAACCACCTGCATTATTTCCAAGTTTTATTGTGGCGTTAGAGTAGTCTAAAACTGCATTTCCGATTATTTTTCTTTTATTTCCTTGCATAGAAAAAGTGCCTTCGTGCAGTTCGCCACTAGCTAATTCTAAATGCATAAATTGTTTGATTAACGGGTTAAATGGTAAGAGTGAAGTTTTACTCACCTTTATAGTGAAGTCGAACAACTGACTCGGGTTGGTCAGGTTAAAATTTGCATTTCCTCTCAGCGTTGTTGCACTCATTACGTTCATTTGCAACGCAACTTCCATGGTGTTATTCTTAGCTAATTTGGCGGAATCATTCGTAAGGTTGTAGAAGCTTAAATACATGTTTGAGATAGATAAACTGGCTGGTTTTTCATTAGCAGCAAGCAGTTGCTCGTTTTCTACAGAAGCATTCATCACTTTTACTTCTTTAATATAGGTTGCTATTGGAATGTGCTGAATCATTTCGAATGGGGTTGGGTAGCGTTTGTTTGGCCAAGGTTTTGTTCGGTCTCGATAGATGTTCATATTACTGCCTTTTATTTCTAACCGTTTAATGTCCAGCATTTCTTTAAAAATCAGTTTATTAAAATTGACCGAATGACCATGAATTTCCTCAACAGCACCCTCAATTCGATTTTGCACTGTGGCATATTTAGAGGTAAAAGTCTGTTTTTTCTCTTTTGGAATGAGCTTAAGATTTTGTGCTGTAAAGTTTGAGTCTTTTAATGAAAGCGCAAGGGAAGATAGCTTCATATAGTATTCGGATGAAAGATCAAACTCTGCATGTTCAAAGGCTATGGCGACTTCTTCAACCAAATAAGGCTGTTCAGCTTGACTGGAGTCAATTTCAAAATTGGTGATGTGCAATCGAAAGTTATCTGCATGTCCAATACTGCGGCTTTCGCCTTTTTTTTCTGAATGGATTTGCAGTAAACCTTCCTCTAGAGAAACACTATTTATTCGAGAATGGTTTAGATATTCAAGTAGTTCTTTAATCCCATCACCAGTAACCGCGGTAAGTGACTGCATCGAATCATTTGAATGGGTTATTAAAAGACTTACTTCAGGTCTATGAATGTATAGTGTATTGACTCGGATTACCTTGTTCCAATAGATATCCAATGCGTTAATACCATCCAGCATTATTTCATTTACGGCACCTGAGTAAAGAATTTTAGGGAAGTGGCCGTGTTTTTTTAAGCTATCGGCAAATGCAGTATCAACTTCCATTTGAATATTTGTTAGCCTTATTTCCCCATCAAAAATGTTTAGCTCCATTTCTTCATAACTCACCTGGTATAGTTGATTTGAGTTTTCTCGAAGTTTTTTTCGGAGTAAATCGTTGGTGTAGTTGGTCAGCAATGCATTGGAAAAAAAGAACAATCCTGCAAGTAGAACGGCGACCGAACTAATAAATAGTAATGACTTTTTCCAATTCAAAACCCGAACTCTTAAGCCTCTATTTTGATACGATAACCCGCATGGCTGCGAAGATTTATAACTCTTCCTTCCTCGAGGAGTAGGTACTGTCCTCTAATTCCCATGAGTTTTGATTCGATGATCGGGTTAGTGTCTAGTTTGATGGACTTAACTTTTTCGGGATATTCAATTACCGGGTATTTTATTTCCAAGATTTCGCTATCTGGGAGAACAAACTGCCTTAAATGTATTGGCAGTTCTTTTTTTAATCGTTGCCGCTCTTCTGCAAAGTCGATATCACCTCTATCATCAGTGAGCATTTTACGCCAATTGGTTTTATCAGTTATGTGTGGTTTTAGTTCCTTTTCAATCATTCCTGCCTTTTGGCGATAGGGAGTTTCAGCAAACTTCATAGCCTTCCATGCACCTTGATCGATCCATCTTGTTGGTATGCTTCTATCTCTGGTTACCCCAACTTTCATAGCACTGGTTAATGCCAGATATACAAAATGTGGGCGCGCATGACGCGCTCTTTCCCAATCAAGATCACGCAACCCAATACCCAGATGACTTTGGTCCAATTCTGGGTTAATTATACTTTCGACGGCTTGCGGAGCATTTCTCCACGCATCATAGCTAAGCCCTTCACCAAAGGTTTTATTGATTTTTTTACCTGTTGCTACGCAGTTTATTTCTCCATCAAACTGAATGCTAATAGCCTTACCCACCAAGCTCGTCATGTTAACCTGCTCTCCAGGTTCTAGGTTTTGATAAAGTGGTAGCACATAATTTACAGGCTCATTCAATTCTGCGAGCATTTTTCTAATGTTACCTTCAGCAACCATAGTTTATGTCTGATTTAAAATTTCATTTACATCAGGTCGTCTTCTGTAGTCTGGATCAAAATGTAGCCAAACAACCCTTCCGTCCTGACCAATTAAATAGGTAGCAGGTATTGGAATCATAGCGTCTTTACTTCCTGTGTGTTTGTAGTTTAACGATTTAAATTCGTTGTGCTTTAATGGGACATAATTGGGCGTAATTCTCGTTGCAACGCCGTATTGACTCATAGTAATCCAATCAGGATCTAACCCGATTATATAATCTATAGCTAAAGACTCTTTCAGTTGATTTAAGTAAACCGGCTTTTCTCGAGTAATGGCTATTACCTGAGTTTCATTAAAAAACAACTTAGGATATATGCTTTGTAAGTCAGCAAGGTAAGCCGTGTCGTATTTGTGCCAACTTCCGATAAAGAAATGTACCAAAACGTATTTATTATTTTCAAGCAGCTTTTCTAGGGTTACGGTATTGCCTTCGAGGGTGGTGATTTCAAAACCGGGTGCTTTTTTACCGACCTTAAGTTTCGATTTTTGGGCCTGTAGTCCGCATATCCCAACAAAAACAAATATCGATAGCGCAAATAAATGCTTCATGCAACGTGTTATTTTAGTCAAACTTAGTACAATACTTTTCGATATACAGACAATGTTGATTACCAATGAAAACTATTCCATAAAATGGGGTAAGATAATCGCTAAATTCGTGAAACTTAAAACATTTTTATGAAGTTTCTAAATTTAATAGCAGCCAGTATATTCAGCCTTCTTTTTGTTACCACATCTATTGCTCAGGACACTACGATTGTTCAGTGCTTTGATTTTGATGATATCACAAAACGACGAGGCACCTACAACTTTCCCAGTGCAAACGAAGAATTTAGTAAAATTTTGATGGTTTATACGCTTAAGTGCGACCCAAGAACAACTCGAGATCAATACGATTGTGGAGAATGGGATTATCTAACATACACAAAATTGTATCACCACGATGGAACTGTTGATTCTACCTACAAAACACATCCTACATTTAAAATAGGCAATACAACACCAGCAACTTACGCCTATAAAACCACTCCGAGCTTTGATTTAACGCGTGACGCACAGTACAAGATTCGGCATACGGCAACTCAATCGTTGACAAGAGATACCTTAGGGAATGGCGTTTTAAAAAACAGTTTCGCTTTAAAAACAAGTGCACTCAGTGGTCGAACACAGTATTTATGGAAAGCGAGTGAGCTATCTGCTGCGGGTATGACTTCAGGTTCCATATCTGGTATTCAGTTGGATATCGCAAAACTGGGTAGTGTGCTTTCTAATTTTGAGGTGCGCATGGGACACAGTTCAATGGACTCCCTGAGTGGAGATTTCGTGCGGAACTTAAACACGGTTTACAGACATGAAATGCAGTTTGTTTCAACTGGATACCAAGATGTACAGTTTACCTCCAATTTCAATTGGAACGGAACGGACAATGTTATCGTTGAGTTTTTATTTGATAACGCCGCTGCTGGTACCGATTTTGAGTTGAACGCAACAGCAACTTCATTTAGTAGTGGTGTCGAACAGTCTGGATCTGAATATTTTATAGAACTAAATGGCGCTCAACAATATGTAAACTTGGGGCGTGATTTTCTAATTGATGCAAACAAACCTCGAACTATTGAATTGTGGTCTCGTGTGGATTTGTTCAATAGCGGCGGACTTTTTCAAGCTGGAAAAGCCACTAGTGCAGCAGACTTCTCTTTGCGAACTTTAGGTACAGACGACAGATTCAGAATGCAGCAATTTGGACCTGCTGACTTTGATTTTACCTATGCTGGGGTAAAAGAAGAATGGCATCATTACGCTGCTGTTCGTTCGGGTGGAAGAACCACGGTTTATATTGATGGTAATGTTGCTGGAGCAGAAACGAGTGCCATTAGTACACAGTTAAATGATATTTACTTAGGTCGATGGCAAGGGCGTTATTTGACAGGTGCCATAAAAGAATTTAGGGTTTGGGATAAAGCCTTGAGTCTAACTGATATCAGAGCATGGCATAATAAAACGGTAACCAGTGCACACCCAGATTACTCGAATTTGGTGGCCTATTACGACCTAAACGAGGCTAGTGGAGATAAAGTAATGGATAAGAGCGCAAAAAGTAATTCAGACGGAAATGTATTGAATTACCCCATAAGAAGACGCTTGTTGGCTGATGATCTTTTGCTCAATAAACAATCTACAACTCTGCGACCTAACATCGTTTTCGAACAAGGCGTATATACTTCAGTGTTGGATTCCACAGTGGTATACGATACCTTATTCCGCGGTCCGGTAGTTTTACACGAGTACAATAACCCAGCAGGGGGTAAGAAAATAGCAGAAAACGACCCGAACCATCCAACGATCGCTACAAGTTCAACCTTGGTTTGGCCAGCAAACGTAAGTTGGTTTACCTACGATAAGCAAACAGGGGCTGTGCTTGCAACAAGTAATGTTAGTCCTGATGTAACTTTAAATCAAGGCACAAAAGAATGGTACAGTCCTGAAGTTACATTTGAATTGGCACGTTTTATAACACCGTATGGTATTCGTTTGGACTTAGGGCCTGATGGATTTACTTGGTTTTATGATGTAACCGATTACAGGCATTTATTGGTGGATAGTGTGGATATTAGTGCTGGTAACCAACAAGAGTTAATCGACCTGAAGTTTATGATGATAAAAGGAAAGCCGGCACGCCCTGTGGTGGCCATGAACCGAGTATGGGGGACCTATAGAAGCTACCGGTACAATGCGTTAAGTGACAATACTGCTTTGGCTCCAAAGAAAATTCAAGAACATCCTGATGCGGAATACATGATGCTCAAAACGCGATTAACAGGGCATGGCCATAACAGTGATGATGGAAATTATCCGCATTGCTGCGAATGGAAAGATAACACACATTACCTTAAAGCGAACGGAGTGCCAGCTGCAGAGTGGCACATTTGGCAAACCAATGAATGTGCAGAGAACCCTGTTTATCCTCAAGGCGGTACTTGGCCTGGAGCTAGAGAAGGTTGGTGTCCTGGTGATGTAGTAAAAGAAACGGATATCGATTTAAGCGCATACATGGGCAACGACTCCATTGAAGTGGATTACGAAATCACGCCCGTACCAACAAGTAATCCAGGAATGGGTAATGGTAACTACATAATTGGCATGCACTTATTTCAATACGGTCCTGCAACTTACAAGAACGATGTTGAAGTATACGACGTCATCAATCCCACAGCTAAGCGTATTCATTCTAGGAGAGCATCTACGTGCCAAAACCCAATTGTTGTTTTGAGAAATGGAGGTTCTGAAGTGCTCAATTCAGTGATAATCAAGTACCGTGTTGGTGGAGGATTGGTGCAAGAATATTTGTGGAGAGGTACGCTCCAGTTTATGGAAAAAACAGAGGTAGAACTGCCTATTGAAGCGGAATGGTTTTTTAATGGCGATGGCAGCAATTCGTTTGAAGTAAATGTTGGGCATCCCAATGGGCTGGACGATGAGAATGAAAAAAATAACAAATACGTGACCAAATTTGAACTACCAGCAATGTATCCTGCTCGAGTAATTGTGCAATTGACCACCAATGCGCGTGCAGAGCAGAATGCCTTGACCATAAAAGATATGTCGGGTGCTGTGGTTTACGATAAAACAAACCTGGCCAACAGCACCAATACTAGAGATACGTTAACCCTTAAGGACGGTTGTTACACCTTGGAAATGACAGACTCTGGGAACGATGGCTTGTCTTATTGGGCAAACACTGCTCAAGGAAATGGCTCGTTGATTCTTTTAATTCTGGATAAGGACAATAATGTAAGCTCCATAAAGCCATTCAATCCAGATTTTGGAAGAAAATTGACTTATGCGTTTACTGTTGGCGCTAGTTTGAGTGACCTTGTAGAAGGTAAGCCTGATGGTGAAGAGGATGAAGTAACCCAATGGGAGTTTGACAAAGTAGCAGCAGAGGAGTATGAATTGGAATGGGAGTCGTTCAAAGTATTTCCGAATCCTGCACAAAAAGAGCTGACTATAGAAATGCTGGGCCAAGAAGGCATGCACCGAATGGAAATAATAAGTACTGCTGGTCAAGTGGTTTGGAGTAAAACACTGGAACTGGATATGTACAAATTTGAGGTAATTGATGTGTCAGATATACCCGCAGGGTTGTATATGGTGCGTATGGAGGGAAATGGTAAACGTTACAACAGCCGATTTATTAAGGAGTAGTCCATGGGCGATTTGAGCGCAGCAAATAGAAAGCTTTGGCTCTTTTCATGGTTTAAAATCCCATTAATTGGCATCTGTAGACCAAAAATCACAGAGTTAAGCGCAGAACGAATTGTGGTGCGTATTCCACTGAATTTATTTACTAGAAACCATTTGGGAAGCATGTATTTGGGCGTTCTGTCCATTGGTGCAGATCTAGCTGCCGGTTTTCACGCATTTTATTTGTCCGAAAAACGGGGTAGAAAAGTGTCCCTAGCCTTCAAAAACTTCTCTGCCGATTTTATTAGTAGACCAAATTCGGCAGTTTATTTCATTTGTGAACAAGGTGAAGTCGTTTCTAAAGTGCTGGAACAAACCAAAACTTCGGGTGAAAGAGTCACCATACCCATTAAGGTTCAAGCTGTGATTCACTATCCCGAAAACCCCGAGTTGGTTGCGGAATTTACCTTAGGCCTCTCCTTAAAAGATAAAGGCTCAAAGTAGCCTCAACTTTTATTTGCAAATTCAAGTATTCGGTCAATTACCTGCGTGTCGTTCATTATTCTATTGTGACCCAAACCAGTTGTAGAGAAAAACTCCGCTTCGGGAATCAGTTCAGCCATACGCTCTGAGTTGAACCAACCTACGCGTTTATCTTCTTTGTCGTGAACGATTAACAAAGGAATTTTCGGTAATTCAGGAGCTATGTACTCTATAGAAATGGTGTGAAACTCTTGACCGGCTTCATCGAAAATCAACTCCTTCATAATGTCCGTAGTTATCTTCGAGCAATTTACCATTTTTGCAAATTCTGCCAAAATATCAGAGGCTATTGTTGGCGCACTGAGTGATACATATTGCCTTACTAACAGACCATTTTTAAGCGCATTACAAGAGGCTATGGAGCCAAAGGAATGACCGATTAACATATCGAAAGTGCCAATGCGTTGTTGGAGTTGAAATAACAAATCTGTGAATTCAAAAACGTGTGTACGTTTTCCATCAGAAGCACCGTGCCCTGGGCCATCAAAAGCATAAACGGTGTATCCATCGTTTATCATTGCTTCAATTAACCGATACGGTTGAACAGCCTTTCCGGACCAACCGTGCATAAATACAGCAGTTTTTTGACTTACTCCTTTACTCCAACAATAACATTGTATTTTGCGATTATCCAACAACAAACTCATTGACTCCGCCTGCTCCATAGCGGTTCGCTCCTCTTGTTTGTATGGGACAGGAATGGGTCTAAAAAAAAGGTAGTAGCCCAGTTGGCCAGCTATTTTTGGAACCATACGCTCTAGAATTGGAAAAATGCGTTGAATGATGAGAAAGGGTAGGGGAGTCGACTGTGCCATTAATTGAGTAAGTTTTTAGTGATATACATTTTCATAATTTCGGCCGCTTTTTTTACAGGGGTTAAGTCATTATTTACACGCGAAACCAATATAGCCCCTTCCATTGTGGAAACCAGCAATAATGCATATTGCGACGCATCAATACCCATGTTAAATTCATTGTCGATTTTACCCTCTTCAACTTTTATTTCAACATACTTCAATAGTGTATTGACCGCAGCTTTAGCTTTTTTCTGTAATTCAGGATGTATATCCGTAGCATCTGTCGCTACATTAAAAATTGGACAACCTCCTTTCATTATAGGCTGGGTTAATAAGGATTCAAAAACCTCAATTATCCCATTGAGTTTCTCCACATTGCTCGTGCAGGTGGATAGTCTGTTTTTAAATCGATTCAATACCTGAGTATATGCGTAATCAAAAGCAGCAAATACAATTTCGTCCTTGTTTTTAAAGTGATTGTAAATCCCTCCTTTTTGAAGCCCAGTAGCTTCCATAATGTGACTCATTGAGGTTCCGAAGTACCCTCTTGTATTAAGTAGCTCTGCGGAAGTCGTAACAATAAACTCCTTTGTGTTTTTACCTTTTTTCATAACGCTATATCAGCTTAAGACCAATCGGTCGCAAATATACAATCCCTAATCAAATGCACAAACCAATCGGTCTTTTTTATGAAAATTGATTAGAATACATTTCCTAAAATTTAAGTTTGCTGTTGATATTCAATAACTTGAAATTAAGTGCCAATTGGTCTGTTTTCGTTAGGAGGAAACTTTGCGGATAAAAGAACAGTGGGTTTGTGTTCACATTTGTACTGTAAAATACAAATTGGGGCGTTTCTTAATCCTACATTTGAGGAAACTAAAAAATACGATGATGAGAATATTTTCAATTACAATAGTTGCTCTACTTACCTTATGCACTGCACAGGTAGACGCTCAAGAAAAAAAAGCTAGAAAAAGTCCAATGAAAACAACCGAAGCTACGGTTGGTGAAGCTCAAGTGACCATTACTTATAGCAGTCCTTCAGTAAAAGGTAGGACTATATTTGGCGATTTAGTAAAGTTCGATAAAGTTTGGAGAACTGGTGCTAATGAGGCAACTACCTTTGAAACAACCGACGAATTGACTGTTGGCGGTGAGAAAGTAGCGGCGGGAAAGTATAGCTTGTTTACAATTCCCGGAAAGGACCAATGGACAATTATTATCAACTCCGAAGCGGAACAGTGGGGTGTATATAAATACGATGCGTCCAAGGATGTTGCTCGAATTTCAACAGATAAAATCGATACAATTGAATCTGTTGAAGCTTTTGAAATTACCGTTGAAAACGGGATGCTTTCTTTTGCTTGGTCCACGACAAAAGTTTCTGTTTCGATCAAATAAACCCAAAGCGTACTTTCAGCACAATCCTGCCAGAAGCTGAGGCGTTGAAAAACTGTTTTTTTTTGATTATGATAGTTAAGTTTAGAATTGTAGGGTTGCTAGGAATAGCAGCCCTTTTTTTAGTGGGTTGTAGTCCTGAAAACTCAAAACAAACACAAGTCCCTTCATCGAAAGTAGAATTGGATTCTGCTGAATATGTTATAGGCAAGAGTATTGAGTACCATGGAGGGAGTTTTGAAGGGAAGCAAGTCAATTTTGACTTTAGGGACATGCAGTATACCGCTCAATTTGATTCGATAGGCTATATGCTCCGAAGGCAATTTACTGGCGATACTGTCATCGTTGATAGTAGCTTCAAAAACAGGACTTACCGCAGCATAAATGGCGTTCCTACGGTTTTGAAGGCTGAAAAGTCAGCAGCATATACCAACAGTATCAATTCGGTGTTTTATTTCGCTTTATTACCCAGCAAGCTTAGTGATGATGCGGTAATTTCTGAATACCAAGGTAGGGTTCGAATCGATTCATCGGCATACCATAAAATTGCTGTAAGCTTTAAAAAAGAAGGAGGAGGGGAAGACTACCAAGATCGATTCTACTATTGGTTCAATGCTAAAAACTTCAGGCTGGAGTATTTTGCTTATTCCTACGAGACTAATGGCGGTGGTATTCGCTTTAGGGTTGCAGAAAAAGAGCATAAACTCCTTTCTGGTCAAGTTTTAATGGATTATTCGAATTTTAAAACCGACAGCCTATCAACTCGATTGGAAGACTTACTGCCACTATACGCAGATAGTGCGCTCACCTTTTTGAGTCACATCCGATTGAAGAATATAGTGATAAAGGAAGTGGAACGGCACTAACGTTTTTATTCACTGCGGAAGTTAAAGTCCAAGCTCACTGATTTCAAGAGCCGGAGCTGCAGCTGCTTTGAATAAATGCAGTTACTTACTTCCTTTGTCTTGTTTATCTTCCTTAGTATCCTTGTCGCTCGCCTTCTTTTTTGGTTTTGCTGATGTCTTTGGCTTCTTGCCTTTTTTGACTTTTACAACCACGTTTTCAGCTTTCTTATCGTAATCTACCAATAGTGTATCGCCCTCACTCATAGTTGCATTGATGATTTCTTCGGCCATTGGATCTTCCAAGTACTTCTGAATCGCGCGTTTAAGGGGTCGGGCGCCATATTGAGCGTCGTAACCTTTTTCTGCAATAAAGTCTTTTGCAGGAGTGGTAAGCTCAATTTTATAGCCCATTTTTTCAATTCTGGTGTATAAGTGCTTGAGCTCTATGTCGATAATCTCGAAAATATCCGATTTTTCCAGACTGTTAAATAAAACTACATCGTCAATTCGGTTTAAGAATTCAGGAGCGAATGCTTTTTTCAACGCACTTTGAATAACGCCTTTGGTGTATTCTGAGGCATTCTCCTTTTTAGCCGTTGTAGAGAATCCAACCCCTTGACCAAAATCTTTAAGCTGTCGCGTACCAATATTAGAGGTCATGATGATGATTGTATTTCTAAAGTCAATACGTCTACCCAATGAATCGGTAACGATACCGTCATCCAAAACTTGCAGCAACAAATTGAAAACATCAGGATGCGCTTTCTCAATTTCATCGAGCAATACAACAGAGTAGGGGCGTCTTCTTACTTTCTCCGTAAGTTGTCCACCTTCTTCGTAACCAACATATCCCGGAGGCGCTCCAACCAATCTCGAAATGGCAAACTTCTCCATGTATTCACTCATGTCAATTCGAATCAAGTTTTCCTCTTTGTCGAATAAAAACTTGGCCAGTTCTTTTGCTAATTGTGTTTTACCAACTCCTGTAGGTCCTAAAAAGATGAATGAACCGATGGGTTTAGCAGGATCCTTTAATCCGGCGCGATTCCTTTGAATGGCTTTCGTTACCTTCTTTATGGCATCGTCCTGACCAATTACAGTACCCTTCAATTGATCCGTCATACCTGAGAGTTTAGTACTCTCTTTCTGTGCAATTCGCTGAACGGGCACACCCGTCATCATAGCAACTACTTCTGCTACATTTTCTTCCGAAACCTTTTCTCGTAAGTTTTTAGAGTCTTCTTCCCATTTTAACTTTGCTGCTTCCAACTCCTCTTGAAGGTTTCTTTCCACATCCCTAAGTTGAGCCGCCTCTTCGTATTTTTGAGAACGCACCACTCGGTTTTTATCCTCTTTTGCTTTCTCTACCTTTTTTTCCAATTCTATGATTGCTTTAGGTACATTGATATTGGTAATGTGTACCCGAGAACCCGCTTCGTCCAAGGCATCAATCGCTTTGTCTGGTAAGAACCTGTCCGAAATGTAGCGTTCCGTTAAATTCACACAGGCTTTTAAAGCTTCTTCTGTGTAGCTTACGGAATGATGATCCTCGTATTTGCCTTTAATATTATTGAGTATCTGAAACGTCTCCTCAATAGTGGTGGGCTCTACAATTACTTTCTGAAACCTTCGTTCCAACGCGCCGTCCTTTTCAATGTTGGTGCGGTACTCATCTAGTGTAGTTGCTCCAATGCATTGTATTTCACCTCTGGCTAATGCCGGCTTGAACATATTACTAGCATCAAGACTTCCGCTTGCTCCGCCAGCACCAACAATGGTGTGAATTTCATCAATAAAGAGAATTACATCTCGTGACTTTTCCAATTCATTCATTACCGCCTTCATGCGTTCCTCAAATTGGCCACGATATTTGGTACCTGCCACCAATGAAGCTAGATCTAAGGTAACCACGCGCTTATTGAAGAGTACACGTGAAACTTTTCGTTGAACAATTCGAAGCGCTAATCCTTCGGCAATGGCCGATTTACCTACACCCGGCTCCCCAATTAACATGGGGTTGTTTTTCTTTCTTCTGCTTAGTATTTGAGATACTCGTTCTATTTCCTTCTCACGACCTACAATAGGATCCAATTTATCGTCTTCGGCCATCTTGGTAAGGTCTCTACCGAAATTATCGAGAACGGGCGTTTTTGACTTTGTATTGCCCTTTGCAGAACCACTACCACCAGCGCTACCTTTGAACCGTGAAGGGCCCTCTTCCTCATCGCCATCAGCCGTACCTCCTGGAAAATCTGCTTTAGGCGTTCTGCTTTTTTCCGATAGTATCATTTCAAGTTCTTCATGAGCTACTTGGTAGTCCACATGATACTCGCTCAAAGTTTGGGTTGCTAAATTGTTTTCGTCCTTTAAAATACTGAGCAACAAATGCTCGGTTCCAATGATGGTACTTTTAAAGGTTTTTGCAACGAGGTAAGTAATCTTTAAGGTTTTCTCCGCTTGCTTTACCAATGGAATATTTCCCGATGCTGCGCTCGATACCTTGTTGGTTGAGGGTGTGATTGACTCTTCAATTGACCTGCGCAATTGGCTTAAGTCCACGTTTAGGTTGCTCAATATTTTGATCGCTACACCTTCGCCTTCGCGAATGAGCCCCAATAAAAAGTGTTCCGTTCCTATATAATCGTTACCCAATCTTAGTGCTTCTTCGCGACTAAAGGTAATTACGTCTTTTACTCTTGGTGAAAAATTTGAATCCATAATTTTCTTCTCTCTATATAACTAACAATGGACACACAAAAAAAGTTCCATCGGGTGCAAAGTAGTCATAATTTCAGTGGTTTCAAATGTACTTGCTGACACTTTGGCTACACTTGTTGAAAAACTCCTTTTTATGCACCGATTTTTGTTAATAAATGCACGGCCTTTAAAGCGAATTTAAGGCGTTTAGAGACGTATTTTCGAACGTTGGCTGGAAATCCTTATCACCAGCGTAAATAATTGATTTAAAAGCTTAAAAATATGGCCGAAGGCGAAGGAGAAAAAATCATTAGAGTGAATATCGAGGAGGAGATGAAATCTGCTTATATCGATTATTCTATGTCCGTAATTGTGTCTCGAGCATTACCAGATGTAAGAGATGGGCTAAAACCGGTGCACAGACGTGTGCTTTTTGGTATGCAAGAATTGGGCGTGTTATCTAACCGTCCATACAAAAAGTCAGCAAGAATTGTTGGGGAAGTACTGGGTAAGTATCACCCACACGGGGATACCTCAGTGTATGACAGTATGGTTAGAATGGCGCAGTACTGGAGCTTACGCTATCCATTAGTGGATGGTCAGGGTAACTTTGGTTCTGTAGATGGAGATAGTCCTGCTGCAATGCGTTACACAGAAGCAAGGCTTCGAAAAATAGCCGAAGAAATGCTTGCCGATATCGATAAGGAAACGGTAGATACGAGTTTAAACTTTGATGATTCATTAGAAGAGCCGGTAGTTCTGCCCACTCGAATACCAAACTTATTACTAAACGGAGCAAGTGGTATTGCTGTAGGTATGGCAACCAATATGGCGCCACACAACCTTACTGAGTGTGCAGATGGTATTGCTGCGTTTATAGACAACCGAGAAATAACCGTAGAGGAGTTAATGACTCACGTGAAAGCACCTGACTTTCCTACTGGTGGTGTAATTTATGGCTACGAAGGCGTTCGTTCTGCTTTTGAAACTGGAAAGGGGCGTATTGTTATTCGAGGAAAGGCAATTTTTGAAGAAACCAAAACTGGTCGGGAGCAAATTATTGTCACCGAGATACCTTACATGATTAACAAGGCGGAAATGATTGCAAAAACCGCTGAACTGATCAACGATAAAAAGATAGAAGGTATTTCTGATGTTCGTGATGAATCGGACAGAAAAGGAATGCGTATTGTTTATGAATTGAAGCGCGACGCTATTCCTAACGTTGTGTTAAATAACCTGTACAAGCATACAGCTTTACAGTCTTCTTTTTCAGTCAATAACATTGCTTTAGTTAAAGGAAGGCCTGAGGTGCTTAACCTTAAGGATATGATTTCGCTGTTTGTGGAGCATCGCCACGATGTAGTAGTTCGTAGAACCAAATACGAACTGCGTAAAGCAGAGGAACGCGCACACATTTTAGAAGGACTTATAATCGCTTCAGATAACATTGATGAAGTAATTGCTTTAATAAGAGGGTCAAAAAGTCCGGACGAGGCAAGAGCTAAGCTTATTGAGCGTTTTGAATTATCTGAAATTCAAGCTAGGGCAATTGTAGAAATGCGCCTGCGTCAACTTACGGGTCTTGAACAAGATAAATTACGTACTGAGTTTGATGAATTGATGAAAACCATTGAGCACCTAAAGTCTATCCTTGAAAACGAAGATTTGAGAATGGAAATCATCAAAAACGAAACACTCGAGATAAAAGAAAAGTATGGTGATGAGCGCCGCTCTCAAATAGAATATTCTTCGGCTGATTTGAGTATTGAAGATATGATTCCAAATGAGCGCGTTGTGGTTACTATTTCTCACATGGGATACATCAAGCGGACTAAACTGTCCGAATACAAGTCTCAGGCTAGAGGAGGTGTAGGCTCAAAAGCAAGTACTACACGAGATGAGGACTTCTTGGAAGAAATATTTGTGACCAACACGCACAATTATCTGCTCATATTTACAGCAAGTGGAAAATGTTTCTGGATGCGCGTTTATGAGATTCCAGAAGGATCAAAAACGGCTAAAGGTCGCGCCATTCAAAACTTGATAAATATTGAATTGAACGATAAAGTTCTGGCTTATATAAATGTAGCGGATTTAAAAGACGAGGAGTTTGTAAATAACAACTTTATCGTAATGTGCACCGAACAAGGCGTTATTAAGAAAACTTCCTTGGAGCAATACTCAAGACCTAGAACGAACGGAATTATAGCAATAAACGTTCGTGAAGGGGATAGCTTGCTAGAGGCCAGGTTAACAAACGGGGACAGTCATATTATGATGGCGTTAGAGTCTGGAAAAACGATACATTTTCCAGAAGAGAAAGTCCGACCGGTAGGAAGGAATTCCATGGGCGTAAGAGGCATTACACTGGCACATGATAAGGATAAAGTGGTCGGTATGATTACCGTAAACACCGAAGAAGAATCGGTACTCGTTGTGTCTGAAAAAGGTTACGGAAAACGTTCAGCTGTTGCGGATTATCGCATTACCAATAGAGGCGGAAAGGGTGTAAAAACACTAAACATTACCGATAAAACAGGAAAGTTGATTGCTCTGAAGGTAGTTACCGATGATAACGACTTGATGATTATTAATAAGTCGGGTATTGCCATACGCATGGCTTGCTCAGATTTAAGAGTTATGGGGCGTGCTACGCAAGGAGTGAAGTTGATTAACTTAAAAGGTAACGACGAAATTGCTTCTGTGGCCAAGGTAGATAAAGAAGAAGAGGTGGAAGGAGAATTTGACGAAGAGGGCAATTTAATTGTCCCTGAGGCTACCGAAAACACCGAAAATTCTGGTGATGGCACAGACCTTGCAAATGATCATGCTGATGAGAAGTCAGAAGAATAATAACAAGGTCTAACAATTATTTGAAGCGAAGTAATCTCTATTTGATTACTTCGCTTTTTATTTGTAAAAAATTAAAAACACAGAGATGAAGAAAATTATTATTGCAGGGTTAATGCTTGTTTCAACTGGAGTTATGGCTCAGAAGTCGAAAGTTACCACAGCATCGAATTTACTGAAATATGAAGATTATGAAGGTGCAAAAGCTGCAATTGATGCTGCTGAATCAAATGCTGCTACTTCAGATTGGTGGAAAACATATCAGTATAAAGGGAAGGTTTATGCAGCCATTGCAAAATCTACAGACCCTAAAGTGAAGGCATTAGACGCCGATGCATTAGATAAAGCAGCGGCAGGTTTTGAAAAAGCGTTGACCTATGATGATAAACGCATGGACAAAGCAGAAATTAAAGCTGCATACCGTTCTTTGGTAAATCTGGCTTTCTCAGACGGAGTAGAGGCTTACAATGCCAAAGAATTTGACCGATCCATTGCTTCTTTTAAGATGGCAGAGAAAATAAATGCCGCAAATGGCATCAACGATACGGGATTGACCTACAACATTGTGTTGGTTGCTATTGACGGTGGAAAAAACGACGTGGCGATGGAGTATTTAAACAAATGTATCGAAGGAAACATAAAAGGTTCGGCCCCTTACTCAAGTAAAGCTCGACTACAAGCTGAAGCAGCAGATGAGGAGGGTGCTTTGGCAACCTTAAAAGCTGGACGTGAACTTTATCCTAATGATCAATCTTTACTGACTCAAGAGTTGAACATTTACCTGAAGAATGGAAAAATGGATGAAGCACTGGCAAATTTGGATGTTGCTATCGAAAATGATCCAGACAACCACATTTTCTATTTTGCTAGAGGGACCATTTATGACAATAAGAAAGATGTGGAAAATGCAACCGCAAACTACTTAAAGTCGGGAGAAATAAACCCAGAGCACTTTGATAGCTTTTATAACCTCGGAGCCTTGTACTACAACAAAGGAGCTGAAAAGCTTACAGAGGCTAACAATGTTCCGCCAAGTAAGGTAGAAGAGTACAATAAGAAAAAAGATGAAGCCGTTGGTATTTTAAAGAAGGCTTTGCCGCATCTTGAAACAGCCCATGCACTGAATCCAACGGATATGAGTACAATGAATTCATTAAAGACCGTATATACTTTAGTTGGTGAAACTCCAAAGGCTGTAGAAATGAACAAAAAAATTGAAGCTGCTGCAGCTGGTCAATAAAAAGTAAGATAACTTTCTGAAAGCCCCGTTTCTTAAATGGATTGGGGCTTTTTTTTGTCTAAAACATTATAAAATCAAATTCGTTTGTAATATTTGCAGACAGTAATAAATCGAAACAATATGAAAAAAGTATTCTCAATTGTAATCATAGTACTCCTTAGCATAATGGCACTGAGAGCTGAAGAAATAAAGCTTTCTGAATTGTTAGCTGCACCCTATCCAAAAGGGGCGGGGGTTGCTGTTTCCCCAAGTCATTTGCACTACAATGTAGCTCCAGGTGAAAGTAAAACAATGAAGATAACCATCAACAATGACACAGAAAGGTCGTACCAGTTTAAAGTAACCCTTCAGGATTTTGATATGGATAAGAATGGTAAGTCAGCCTTTATTCCAGCTGGTCAAGGAAAATACAGTTTATCAAAAAACTTAAGTATTACTCCTGCATTTGTAGATATAAAGCCTGGGAAAAAAAGAGAAATTTCTGTAAATGTTGCAGTGTCAGAGGACGACCCAACGGCTAATAAAGCAGCGTGGTGTATTATAATGATTGAGCAAGTAGCTGAAAAGAAATCACTAGATGCCCCAAAAGGTAAATCCATTGCTCTAGGAATTGTTCCAACTTACGCATTTGGAGTATATGTTTACCAAAACCCTCCAAATGTTGAAATATACGGAGTGGATATTGTAGACTTTAAAACAGGGCTGTACAGGGGTACAAAAAAAATTATTCAATTAGACGCCGAAAATAAAGGCGATGGGATTGCCTACTGTAGCACATATATTGAATTGGTTAATTTTTCTACGGGGAAAAGTAGAAAGCTACCCGTTAAATCTTTTACTGTAATTCCTGGATTAAAACGAGAATTTAAGTTTGTAATCCCAGAAGACCTTGAGCCTGGTAACTATAACGCTATTGGAGTGGTGGATTATGGATCTGATAAAGAGTTGCTTACAGCTGAAATGGAGTTCAAACTGTAATTTCTTAATTAAAAAAATACCATTTATTGAAAAAAAATGTAACAACTTAGTTACTTTGGTCGTTTCAGAAAAAATAACTTTTAAAAACTAAAAAATGAAAACTAAATTATTAGGAGCGTTAACCGCTGGTCTTTTCTTGGGGCTTTCAAGCCAAGCACAACTTATCGATGAAAAAGATATCACTGTAACAATGGACTTACAGCCAATTTTGCAGTTGGACATGAACACGCCTACACAAATTGATTTTGTGTTTGATGACATTGATGATTATTATGCAGGAATTACTCAATACGCTGCGACAGTACTAAAAGTAAGTTCTACCGTAAGTTGGGATTTATACGCTGTTGGAAGATCCAATGGTACTAATGGTCCTGAATTTTGGGATCAGGTTATCACATACAATGGTGGTGGTGCAACTAATGCAATTGATGATTTACCGCTTTCGTTGATTGAGTTAAGACAATCTCAGCCAAACAATGGCGACGGTGCAGCTACAGGAACGTTTAGTGATTACAATACAGCTTTCAGGGCGGTTGGTGCTGAAGATGGTGCTAACTCATTATATGTTAACGCAGGTACAAACACACCTCCAACATTAGATGATAAATATATTGCTGGACATTCTGGTACTACAGGAGTAGCAGGTGATGATTTTATGCCAGGAGGTTCTTATCTTACTAGTACTGGAACAACATCTGATTATTACTATGCTATTGATTACAGAATTCTGCCAGGTTTACCTGCAATATTTCCAAATGCATTTGACGCAGATGCTGCTACATCTGAAGATTTAGCTACTGTAAATGGTCCTGGTTCATATGCGCAGCCTGGTGTTTATACAATGTACGTACAATATATATTGTTAGAAGATCAATAACATTTAACGTACTGAATTAAATCAGTTACATACCTTGATTCCCAAAAGTCATTCTAACGAATGGCTTTTGGTGTTTTAAAAGAGACACTTGTAGAAAGGAAAGAAAAAATGAAAAAGCTATTCATTTTAATATTGTCTTCCTGGGTTTTTATCACTTCAATGAACGCTCAAATTCATTGCGGTTCGGTAAGTTTTGAACCTGCTGATGCAGTGCCTGTAAACCTCCAATTCATATCTTTTTCTGAATACAATAGTGGCATTACTATAAATGGTGTTGCTACTTTAAGAATTCGAGTAGAAGACAAAGCGATACCCGACCCAGATTGTCGCTGGTTTCTTACAATGGAAGTAAATAACAATCCCGCAGGTGGCACTGCACCATCCGACTGGGAGACCCTTTCTCAATTTGGAACTGGAAACGCTCCTGAACCAACTCTTGATATTCTTGAAGTAAGAATATCTAATGCATGCGCAACTTCACCAATAGACGGTTCATATACCTCATTCTTTAATAATCATGGTGATGTACAAGATATTATTGCTGATTTATTGCCAAGAGTAAATTCAGGAAGCTGCGTCCAAAATGTTAATGGCCCAGGCGACTATATCAGTAACTATAGTGAATACACATTTAAGGTTGATATAAGGGTTCGTCCTAATTTAGATTTCAAACCGGGGATTTATCAATTAAACTTAAGATTTCACCTTGAAGAGCAGAATTAAATATTGGCTCATAAAGTTGGTGTTTTGTGGTTTAGTGCTAAATCCATTTGTTGTCATTCCACAAGAAAGCTCAGTACCAATTGGTAGTGCAGAACCTGTAAATGAAACTGCTGATCCAATAGAAAAAACTGTAGCTAAGCTTTCGATGAAGCTTGAAGAACAAGAAGTACAAATTCACAAAGGCGATTTAGCTGCAAATTTGCTAACCGTTCAAAACAACACAAATAAGGCGGTAAACTATTACGTCGACATTAACTTGCCCGATAGATGGAAGTCTTTTGGTCTCTCTCGATATTTTACGGTGGAACCTAATGCTACAATGGTAATTCCAATTCGAATATTACCTATGAATTTAGAGGGAAGTACACAGTTCTTTATCGGTGTAAACTTAATAGAAGAAACGGGAGACGCCATTATTAGTGATTTTTTCTATATCAAAAGTTTTAAAGTAGTTGATTGGGATGTTTCTGTTGACCCAGGGAATAGGATATACTTAAAGAATGGGGAAACAACCAAGAAATTTGATGTATCCGTTAGTAACCAAGGGAACTACCAACAGGATTTAATAATGCGTTTAAAAGGGCAACGTGAGAACTTAATTATGAAAGATGCAACGGGTCAAGAAATTACATCACCTAAATATGCATATGCACTAGATGCCTCTGAAGACACAACCTTTAACTATGAAATTGAAGTAACAAATGATCGTAGAAACTTTAAAACAGTTTCCATTCAAGATTTCAAACCAAATTTAGACAACGCTGAAAAAAGTTATAGCCTTTATGTAAATACGAGTGAAGCTCAAGCTTCAGGAAATAACTTACAGAAAAAAGGACACAAAATTGACTTCATAAAGTTAGCTAACGAAAAACGGGCTAATCAATTTTCAGGTCCAGTTTTACCCGTTATTGCAGAAGCAAACATCCAAAATCTTTTGGGTGAGAATCCTTTTATGAACTTAATGCTAAGAGGATTTACCCGATTTGACGATGGGAGTAATCTTGTGTACTTTGGACAGGTAAATTACAGTTCCAACTTTTACTCACAACGGTATTTAGAAAATGCAGCATGGTACGCTGGTTATTTCAATAAAAACTATACGGCTGAAGTTGGAAACGTGGCTGGTGGAACTATAGGACTACCTGCCTCTGGTAGAGGGGCTAAAGGAAGTTATCGAGTCTATAAAGATCATTGGGTTGGAGCCTATTATTTAAGAAACCCCACTTTGTTTAATGAAACTACGCGCGAAACTTTTGGTGTGTTTTACAAGTATGAAGGTAAAAAACGTTTAAGAGGTTCTTTAGGCTTGGCTAGAGGGAATGACTTTTTAAGAAACCGGAATACCAATATTATCAATGGACGTTTATCCTACCGTCTTGCAAAAAGTCATAACCTATCTATAATTGGAGCGTTTAGCAACCGGAATGTGCTGGATACAAATCAGGCAACGGTGTCTAGGCAAGGTTTTTTAGTCGGTGCCAATTATTCTGGAAGGTTTCTTAATGGTAAATTAACTTCCAACGTAGCTGGGCGCTATCAAAATGCCACATTTGGACTTACAGATAATGAACGAAGAATTTTAAATACCCGAATACAATATAGGTTATCAGATGTCAGTGCATTAATGATCAACTCCACTGTTAATCAGAACACGTATCAATTAAACCGATTGAACTCTAATGAGCTTACCACCAATTTTTTTATGTACAACATGTTGGCATACAACCGAAACACAAAGTATGGCTCGGTTCAACCTTATGTATATGCTCAAAGTAGTGAAGTACTCCGCAGAAGAATAAACTCTTTTGGCTTAGGGTCTAGATACAGCAATTACATTTTTAATAAAAATATACTATGGGCATCCAATATATACGGAGGCTACAATAAAGCGTACTTTATTCCAGATTTACCCCTGTATTTCAATTT
The DNA here is from genome assembly GCA_965660875.1 of Salibacteraceae bacterium. GTDB lineage: Bacteria > Bacteroidota > Bacteroidia > Flavobacteriales_G > Salibacteraceae > UBA6770. Next base: position 26,661 of record CBFIBQ010000030.1, read on the forward strand.
TGCCGCTAATTCGATGCTCAGAATAAGAACGTTCACTGGTATGGTTGGTTATTACTATGGAGCAACCTCTGCTCCAGCGCTCATTTCGGCATTAAATACAGGTATCACTCCTGAGTACGTGCGTTTTTCAATAAATCACCAATACTTATTTAAAAACAGGCATTTTGTATTGCAAAACTCTGCTGCCATCAATTATCAAAATCAGGTTAGAAATAGTCGTTTAAATTATTTCCCTGAGCTATTTTATTTTACCAATTCAGGGTGGAGATTTAGTATTAATGCAAACCTTTCATATAATTATAGACGTTCTAGAGCTGGTTTTTCAGCAATTGGAACACCTACCACGGTAAGCGAAGAGAGAACTAGTTCCGCAGGGAATGCGCGTTTTGGAGCCTCTATTCGAAAAGAGTTTGGTGTGCCTATACCTTTTACAGAAAAGAAAAACTTTACCAAAACCTTTATTGCTTTTTACGACCAAAACGGAAACTCAGTTAAAGACAAGGACGAACCAAGTTTAGAGAATGTAGTTATTCAAATTGGACAACAAGAGCTCATCACCAATAGAGAAGGTGTAGCGCGTTTATTATACGCTACTGGAGGCACCTATGCGTACAGTGCTTTTTCATTAGAAGAACTAAAAGATTGGTTCCCTAATATTTCAGATAGTTTGAGTATCGTTTCGGAGGGAAAAGAGTTTGTTCCTTTTGTAAAAGGAGTGAAGCTTTACGGAAAAATTGTGATTGATCGAGAGAAAATGAGCGTAAATGCTGATAAAGCAATTGACCTCACAAATATTAAAGTAACTGCATCGGGAAGTGAAAACCATTATAGTTTAACCGATTTTGACGGCAATTTTGAGTTTTATCTTCCCAATGGTTCTTATACGGTCTCAATTGATGAAGCTATTTTAGGAAGCAAATACGAGTTGGCAAAAAACAATATACTGGTTTATCTAAAACAAGGAGTGGAGGGAGTATTTATTACCTTTTACATTATAGAACGTAAACGAAAAATTGTAAGAAAGAAATTTGGTAAAGAAGGTGTACAAACCTTTGGAGAGTCAAACAATCCAGATACAACAAAAACTGGAATGAAACTCGATGATATCATTCCAAAAGGTGACCAAGACTTTAAGGGAGACGATACTGAAAATAATACAGATAACAACAAGGGACAGAACCCCGATGAATCGGACATACCTACAAATAAATCGGATAATAATCAAAATAATGATAATGATGACCAAGACCCGGTAGACCCAAAAGATATTCCGAACAGAAACATAGCTAATGATGATTACACTCCACCGATTGAGGATATCGTCGACATGACTAATATAGACCCAGAAAAGGTTAGCTATTTCATTGATTTAGGTGAATTTGAGGAAAGCGTACCTACCAATATATTTAACATGTTAATAAAGATGGGCTTTTCAAGCGGTCAAGCAGGAGAAAATTCACTTCGATTTACTTCTGATAAGTTCAAGAATGAAGCTGATGCTGATGCTTTTAAACAAGAGGCCATTCAAGTAGGTTTCTCTAACCCTGAACCGAAGATGAGAGGTGATTACGATGGAAATGAAATATCAGCCGATAAAGCCCGAGAAATGTATGAATTAGGCTTACAACAGCAAAAAAACTGATTCAATAATGCGCAAAAAAGCCGCCCTAATTTTAGAGCGGCTTTTTTATGCTTTTTAATTTAATTACAATTTAATAATCCGTTGATTCATAACTTGTTCATCAACCAGAACTTGAAGTGTATATACACCAGAAGGCAGGTTACTTAAATCAATTTCTGAGCTATTCACTGTTTCCAACTCTAATTTCCCGACCAATGAGAATACTTTAACGGCATACTCTTGAGGAAGGGCGTTAAACTGAATGGTTATTAATCCATTAGTTGGGTTAGGGAAAACTGAAATGTTCTCAGATTTTTTGTTTTCTTGAACGTTACCAGGTGAATGGTAATTTTTGTCAGAGGTATCTGAAGCACAATCTCCATTAACAACAACTACAGTGTAATTTACCTGTTCTTGGCTAGGAGGGTCAAGTACCTTAGTAGTATCTGTAACACTCAAAACGCCATCTATAAACCAAAGGTATTTATCGCCAACAACTCCGGCGTCTAAGGTAGAGTGCCCCGTAATAACAGGCTTCATTGGAGTGGTATCCACTTCAATTTGAAAACTTTCTAATGGCCCACTACCACAATAAACGTTACCCCAAACTTCAAGAGGGCCAGATCCAGCAACTGCTGGATCGATAGCTACTTCAATTACATTAGAATCGATAGGAGTAGAGGTGATAGAAAAGCCAGGAGGAAGGCTCCAGGTATAGTTGTCTGCATCATTTTGCATTTGAACACCATAAACAGTACTTCCTATTGTGTTACACAACTCGGTTACTCCAGAAAAACCCGAAGGACGAGTAGGTAGGTCACAAACTTTAAAATCAATATCATCCAACCAAAGTGCACTGCCTGGCACAACGGAGTTAAAATCTCTACCAGCTATAAATGAAATACGAATAGAGTCGGGTGTAAATGGGCAGTTAAAGGGTAGATTAAATTCAGTGTAATTGGCAACTGGAGGGAGTCGAACACCTCTATGATACTGCTGTGTTCCACTAATTAAGGTAACCATAGCTGTTCCAGAATCAGTGCCTGGTGTTTGAAATTGGTAATAGCCTGATAGTGTATCAATTTGCTTTGTATAGGCGTAACCACCCGAGTTAGGATCTTTAAAGTTATTAAGGTAGCCCATTAACGTGTCGCCATCAATAATGTTGGTTTTAATTTCGATGGCCGCGTTACCCGAATTAACTTCAGATGGAGCGGTTAATTTATTGACCAAATTGTATTGATAAGCAAATCCGTTATCTTGAAAAGTAGACCAGTTTGCAGGCCTTTCACTCTGTATTGATGTCCAATTTTCGAATCCACCATTTGGAGGTTGAGCAATACCTGCTGCACCAACAAAGCCTACATCGTCTAAGACTAGTTTACTGCCTTGTGCAATACCTAGCTCATTAATGGCATTACTGGAGGCGGCTGCAAAAATTAACGAGTCTGGCATAATGCCAGAAGGGCCTTGCCAATTAATGGGAAAACTAAAACGCCCATAATTTGCTTGTGTACCTACAAAGGTTCCTATGCAGTTAGCCATAGGTATACCACTCCTGCTAAAAGCTGCCAATATAAGGGCAGTGTCACCTGGCATTATATTGTAATGTGCATAACCCACAAGTGAGTCGGGGCGCTGGTTATAGGCAAAACCTCCCGATTGATTGTCCACATCGCCTTTAATAAAAAAACCAAAGAAGGTATCTTGAGCAGTTAAGAAGGTTTCTAATTGTATTGCAAAATTTCCGGAATGTGCAGCGGTTATTTTTTTGACTGGCTCAAAATTGAGGTTTGCAGTAAAAATTTCCTGATTCGAGCACTCAAAATCTGTTGGGCATTCCGTAGAGTCCGTTATCCAATTTTCGAAGCCTCTATTTTGTATAGTTTGTCCTACAGCTGCTAGGCTCCATACGGATAATATTAAAGTAGTTATCTGTTTCATAGTTTTGATTTTTATTTTAAAGATACAATAAAACCCTTCGAGAAACAGTGTTGATTATCACACATATAAGTGAGATATATCAGTAAAATGATATTGAAATAGCTATGATTACTAGAGTAAAAATACGGAACAGGAACTTTTTCATTACGGGTAAAAACTCGTCTTGAACGGGTGTATAAAAGAGCAAAAATGTACTGCATCCAATTCCAATTAACCCAATGTAGAGCATAACGTTTGCACCTGGCCAGTGATGTATCATGAATAACGCTCCGAGTATGGAGACGGCACTCGAATTCCCGAAAATGCTCGGAAATAACCGCACAAGAGTGCTTTTGTCTTTCAATATGATGGTACCAAAACGCCCTTGAATGGTAAACCCTAGCGCCAGTAAACTTGAGAGTACAATTAGAAGCGGGGATAGGGGTAAAATCGTAAATTCAAAAACAACAATTGTCAGCAGCCAAAAGCCCAAAAGCAACAATTCGTATCGATTAAAAAAGTTAAGTACTGCGCGCATTACTAGTTTTTAAGCCATTTTAAGTGGCTTGTTTGACCTTGTTGGCTTTCTACTTCAATGAAATATAACCCTCTTTTGAGGTGCGATACATCAATGGCCTGATGTTGATTAATCCGTTTACGAAAAGCCAAAGCACCTGTTCCATCATAAAAGGTAATTTGAGCAAGATTAAAAGCGCCATTTATCCAAATATGGTCTGATCCGGGGTTAGGGTATGCGTATAGTTTTGCGGCCTGCTCAAAAGAATAGTTGCTCAATGCGGAATCTTGAGTGGTAGTATCCCCTGGATTGGAAAGCTCAGAAATAGTTATGGTTTGTCTGGAAGAGTCGATTTTCTTGCAGCCCTCTGTGACTAGCGAAACTGAAAAATTACCTATTGCGCTGTATACGTGACTGGGGTTTTCGACTGTACTTGAAGTACCATCGCCAAAGTCCCACGTATAGGTAGAGGCGTTCTGACTGTTGTTGTAAAATTGAACGCTGTCTTTTACAGTGGCAAAAGTAAAATTAGAGCTTGGTTGGTTTGGCCATCTCCCATGATTCCATGTAGCTAAAGAATCATACACCACCTGTTTCGCTGCCTGTCGAATTTGAAGTGCGTCTGAGGCACTTAAACTGAAGTTATAGCTTATTGCTGTAGGGTCTTTTTGAAAAATAGTTGCATAGAAAGCACACATAGCTGCATAAGAGCCCGCCGCAGAAGGATGCGACTCGTCTGCAGTGTATAAATCAATAGTTGGATGATTGGTTCTTAGGTAACGCCACACGCGACCAACTGGACTTACCAAAGCTTTATTGACGTTGGCCATGTACATATACCTTGAGTATAATGAGTCGTCCATGCCTTCGTATGTGCATAACCAAGAAGCAAATTGACAGTTTCTTGAATCTCCATTTTCTCTGCCCCAAGTCATATAAAATAGGGGAGTAGAGCAATCGTTTATTTGCCTTACGCTGTCGCATAAAATTTTAGCATAAGGAAAGGTTTCTGTTTCTACCTGACTGGTCGGAAAAGAAGGTTCTTGACTCTGCGCTTGAATGGTAACGTAATCCCAGCTATTGCTGCGCATTTTAGCATAAACAGTGGCGTTTTGTGAGTGAACCTTTAAGCTGTAACCGCCTAGGGTATGACTGTCGTAAACCAGCGTATCTCCCGTTGTTGCAGCTGCATCGGCAATCATTTTAGGCAAGTTGTTGTATGAAGTATAACTGTTACCAATGAACAGTACTTTTTTAGTTTGGGCATGACTTGCAGTGCATAAGGCAATAACGAGTAGGGAAAATATTTTATTCACAATCATTCTTTTGGATTTGCGAAGGTACACGCGATGTTTGGAATTAAAGCAGATTGTAGTCAAGTGTTTTGTTTTCAGTTAGAAACAGTAAAGTCAATACTTATTCTTGCGCTTTCGCTGTCTCCAGCTGTGATTGTAGGCTAGTGCTCGGCCCCAATTCACCGAATTGTAATCGTGTTTTGAGTATCCTTCGATAATACCCAATGAAGGTGGTGTGTTACCGATGAACATACGCATTGGTTGCATTACTTCTTCTGGTAAGGGCTCATTCACTTCAAATTCTGCTAGACTTAACCACGGATACTCGTCTTCATTCCAGTACCTTACAGAGTTAAAAAACTCCGCAGTATCGGTCTCTGGATTAAAGGCACGCAACTGAATCTCTAAGTCAAACTCCAATTTAGATTGTTTGATGCGTTTGTGAAATTCATCGGCTAAATAACGCTCGGGTTGTGTATTGTTCTCATCTCTAGATTGCCTCCAGGGAGCCATTTGTCTATCGCGAGTTAACATTCCACTTTCTTTTTTTAATCCTTTTGGGACCACTCTAAACTTTACATAACGTGTAACACCATCTTTACCAGTCATGGGATAGGGCATCATGGAGTGCATAACTAATTCTGAGTAACAAGCTGGAGCATTCCGCATACATTCAATTGCTGACATATAAGCGGCGGGTGAGTCTTCTAACCAAGGTCGCTGAGACTCCCAACTTCCTTTTTGGTCATCAGCCTTCATACGAGCTTTCATAAAGGTCCAAAGGCTAGACATACTCCAAAACGGATGAATCGGTCCAGTATTAAAGAACAAATCCAATGGACTTTCGAAACTGGTATCGGCAAACTTTATCGCCAAACCGCGTACCTGTGCTGTAGCGTCATCCTTAAAGGCAGCATTAGAATAACGTAACCTTATATCAAACTCTCTCCCTGCTTGAAAGAACTCATGTTCAGGAATATCAGGATTGTTCAGCACTTTGAGTTTACCTTTTCCACCAACTCCAAAGGGGTGCGTGCCGCGTTGAGCGTTTAAATAAGCACCTAATCCTAATAAAAAGCGAACGGTGCGAATAGAATTATTCATTCCAAAACGCTCTATAAAACTAGGCTCAGGCATCGGCATGGGCAAGTCCACAGTGGTTTGATACGCGTTTTCACCAAAGCGCTCGTTATAGATTTCTATAGCGTGGTTTGTCCAACCTTGACGTGAAATATGTCCGATTTTCGGTACTTTTACCGGTCGGTAGCCCGTTTCTTTCACCAAGATCTTAGGCGGCTTTACAGAATGAAATTTCATAATTAGATATTTGTTCTTGACTGAAGTTCATCAATGTTATAATCCAATGCTTCAAATCTTGGAATGTACTTTCTGAGTATGTTCAAGAACATTGGGTTAATGTCTCTGTCTTCATTTTTCATAAGGAAACCGAACTTGGTGCGCGATAAGAAGGTTGCAAACCACAATTGCTCGCTGGCACTTTTAGGGTCGGGTGCAATACTCAAGTCCGATTCGGGTGAAAAAACGCCATTTTTACCATAGCGCAAGCCAAGACCAGAATACATAAGCTCTCCGCCATCTTCATGTTGTCTGTCATTTGCCCACGAATGCATGAATGTGGCGTGCATAATGACGTATTTACATACTTGCTTCAAGTTTACGACATCTTGATCTGAGGCAGTATCCGACTCAGTAATAGGAGAGACCGCATGTACTTTTCCGTTTACAGTTCTTCTTTCTACATTCAAGTCTGGGCGTTCGTTTTTAGAAAACCAACTGTCGTCGTAGGTAAGCGCTTTACTCAAATAACTGCACATATAAAACGCGTTGGAATGGTTTACTAAGTCCTCGCTAAACCGGCGCACTTCGTACCAATGCGCCTTTATTTGGTCCAGGTTCTCGTCAAAGAACTTAGTTATGTATTCGTCCAATGCTTCCCAGTAAACAGCAGCACAATGCGCGTATCTGTGTGCAGCACAAATGGGGTCTCTAGGTTTCCAGTTTTTCCAATCGAGCATGCCTATAGATTGGGAAACCCGCTCCATAATTCCGTCATTCGTAAGCGCACAAGCTTTGGTTATGAAGCCCTCTTCACCAACCAACATGGTATTTGCGCCATGGTTTATGGAAGCTACCTCCTTGACGTGGGCAGCCAGAACATATCGAATGGGGTTATTTCTTATGTTGCGTTTAAAGGCAATGGCGTATTGCTCAATGTTTAAGTGTGTATTGATTAAATGTGCTTCTAGTTCGGCCCATAAACTGGCACATACGCGGGCCAAACGTTTGGCTTGCATCCATTTTTCTCCTTCAGTATTTTCTATGACCACCTTTTCGGTAGGGGAGCCCGGAGCGGTGGCTCCTTTTTCACGCATACTAAAAACAATGCGCACGGGCAGTAGCTTTTCATTTTCTACCTTAAACTTAATATCAACATTGGGGAGACAATGAATCCCATCTTGTTCATAGGAATTCCATTGGTGAAACAACCAATACATGTTGGGATCTCTAGGGTCCTTATCCAAATTGGAAGCAATCATTCCGTTTAAGAAGCGGTCGCCAAAATACTCATCAGAACGTGAACTACCGGGTTCTTTTTCCTCCATGAACTGAGTTTTGCACTTTGGATAAGCCTTTTGTATGGTTTCTAAATTGGGTTTATTTTTATTCAGTTTGTTTACCAAAAAGTGCTTGCGTTTTACCGCCTCTAGGGGGGCGACAGAAGTCACCATAGCCAATACACGGCCGTTGGAGTAGGACTCCGGTGGATTTCCAAATTCGGGCACGTGCACACGGGGAGAGGCAGCATCTTCTGCATATTCCCAATAGGGTATTTTGATGGTTCCAAACTCGTACAACTCTGCCGTTACGTCATCATCGCCTTTTTCGCTGTGTATGAGATTAAATTTATCGGTAACCGAGCCGTCGTCGTCGTATTCGTGGTCCACTTCGTAAAAGCGAATGTCTAAATCGGGCAGGTCGTTAAAGCCAGCATCAGCAGGATCGTACCAGATTTCAAAATGTCCTTCTTTGTCTGTGGTCGATCGTCCTAAAAAGTCATCAGGAGTAACTACATCTCTATCCCAAAGTTCAACCATCATGTTGTGAATGGGTTTGTTTTCATCAAATTCAAATACTAAACGTCCAGTAACTCGGTGCGTAAGGTTTTTTCTGTCAGCAAAGTGACCGCGTTTTATATCCAGTAGTTGGTGTTCTAAGAATTTGCTCAGTTTTTCTTTGTCCTCAGTGCTTAGCGAGCTGTATTTCTGCGCCAGTTCGTCAACTTCGTATATGCTCATAGTGGGGAGTATTAATTTGAATGGCCCAAGATATATCCTTTGCTAATAAATGCAGTAATTTATCTTGATAAAATCTTGAGGGATACACTAAAAAGGCCTGCAGAAGCGCACTGCAATTACTCCACGATTAAACGAAAACTCTTGACCGATTTTGAATTCATCAGCATTAAAATATAGTAACCAGTTGGCAGTTCGCTATTTAACTTTAACTCTAATTCATACTTATTCTCAGACCATGTTAGAGCTTGTTCTAACATGCGTTTTCCGTGATAATCATATACCGCTATGCTATTATACTCTGTAAGGCTGATGTTGGATTTAATGCGTATTGATTCAGTATTTTGCGTCGGGTTAGGGTATAAAATAAAGTTCGCAATATGATCGTCAGGGGAAGTTTTTATAGAGCGAGTAACTTCAATCACATCAGATATAGATGTGGAGCCGTCTTTGTCAATCGATTTGAGTCGGTAGTACAACCTAGATTCCGTAAGGACCGAATCCTTGAATGCGTAGGCTATAGTTTGCTTACTATTTCCAGCAGCTGGTATGCTTCCCACCTGTTGCCAATCCTCACCTGCAAGCGAACGTTCAACTTCAAAACGGTCCGAATTGACCTCTGTTGCCGTTTTCCAATAAATACGATTGTGGTGCTCTTCAGCTACTCCGTTTAACTCTATTAGAGCAACTGGAAGCGGGTTTTGACTATTACCCAGGATAAACTCCGTACTGGTTGCAACGAGCGTAAGCGTTTTGTTCACAACATTCAAAGTAGCTGTGCCTAATGTCCAACTTGTGACGGCATTATTAGAGCGGGTATATACTTGAATGAATGATTCATCTAAGGCATCGCTCGCTTGGAAGGCATTGTTCTCTCCATAGAATAAGGTTGAAGTGTAAGTGGTACCGGTTCCAAAGCCATGAAATACGCCGTAATAGTTACTATTACCACCAACTCCGCTTGACCCACTTGATGAGTTTGGCTGTTCTGATACGTTGTAAATGTGCACGCACTCTGGATCACCCGTTACTAGACTAACTTGCAAGCTGTCTCCGTCTGGGGAAGTATGCAATACCGTCTGGCCCGCCCAAGCACCTGAGTTATATTCATAAGTACTGGTATTTCCAATTGAAGCGCCAGAGGTCACCCAATCAGAAGCAGGGTCCATTGCTTTTAGGTCTCCTGGATAGTTTCCTGTGGCATCCGAGGCAATGGTTCCAGTAGTCTCGTCGAATCGATAATAAGCCATAAGGTCCGTTTCGTTGCCCGCTAATTTTTTGCACATGAGGTTGCGAATCTCCGTCTGAGTTAAATCGTCACTCCAAATACTCATTTCATCAATCTCTCCATTGAACCGATTACTGGTTTCCCCATCGTCTGTTTCTCCTGCGATAGATGCCCTTCCGGCTTTTCCGGAGGGATTACTGGTGTAGGTGTCACTAGCAACTAAAACTCCATTGATATAAATCTTTCTGGCGTTATTCCCTGAAGTAGAGTGGGTGATAGCCACATGATACCAGGTATTACTGGATAAAAAATAATCTGAATTGGTTACATCTAGAATTACGCCGCCACCACCCGAAGCACCGCGCACGTAAAAACGCAATCTGCCTGAGCCACCATCACCAAGCGATAGGGAAAACCCAGCAGGGGAGTTCGATTCATCGTAACAAAACACGCGCTGACCTTGACTGCCCACATTATCACTATTGATCCAAGCAGCTACAGTAAAATCGGTGCTTACTAAATCTGGAAAATAGTCTGGTAATAGAATGTAATCTCCATTTGAGCCGCCTTGATCTGCAAAATCAAGGCAATTGCCAGAGCCAGGTTGATTGGCCAGAGTTCCTGTTACCTTCACGTTGTCAAATTCATAAATATCATTGTTTCCATTGGTGGTCATTTGTACTCGAATTAATAGTGTCGTGCCTGTAATACCTGTGGCGCTAGCTACTTGCGTCCCAGATATATCATTGGTAAAACTTCCATTGGTTAGAGTAGTGTAAGAGCCTCCGCCATTAGTACTATAGGATAAGGTAATGTTGTCGTTGGCGTCCGGGTTATCCAAATCTCGCACATCGATAGTAATTCCAACATTGGTATAGGCGGCTATTGAAATGGACTCTGTAAGCCAGGTGCCCGTGCCATCCATATCTCTACCAACAAATGCATTACTGCGCACATCAAAGTAATCGTTGCTGTTGGATATATTACAACCAGAGCAAGAGGGAACAGACCAGCGGTTATTCACACTTCCTTCGGCTCCTTGATCAACGCCATTGGAGTAGCTGCTGAAATCCTCGTACCAGATGGTATTCTGAGCCTGCACAGAAATCGCAAAAAAACTAAAAAGTAATATTTGTACTAAGCGAGACATGAGATTGTCAAAGGTATCCAGATTACCTCCCTAGAAATCAATTGATTAATAAATTCAGCTCAACCTGTCGTTGAAATGCAGTATTTTAAGATGAAATACCTGTTATAGGCTTCATTGCCCAATGCATACTACTTTTTATTCTTTTTCTTCTTCTTTTTACTTTTTGTCAATGTAAATCGAATGGGGAGGTTGTATCGAATTCGAACCGCCTTGCCGCGTTGTGAGCCTGGAATCCAATCGGGCATGCTATTCACCACTCTTACGGCTTCTTCATCACAACCGCCACCAATACCTCTTAGCACTTTTACATCAGATACTTTTCCAGTTTCCAAAATCACAAATGACACGTAAACAACTCCTTGAATGCCTTTATCTCTGGCAGTTTCTGGGTAACTCAGGTTGCTGGCTATATATGTATTCAACGCCTCGTTACCACCTACAAATTCGGCTTTTTGTTCTACTATGGTGTAGACTTGAGGTTGGGAGTCTGTTTGAGCAATTGCAGCTGTATTGGAAGAGAGTATAAAAAGTGTTAGGATTGTTCGAGTAAGTGCGTTCATTTTTTTTGGATTTAAGCGATAAAATTACGTTTAATACTGCATAGTCAGATTGCTTTCGGCATAAGGCATAAAAGTAGAGGGGGGGCATGCCTCAATTATAGTTCTAGGTCATTTCCGAACCTAAGGCCACTGGCTCTGCAAAGCTTCAGCATATTTCATTATTAAATACTGCAATTTAAAACTGTAGTTAATTTTATTTGAAGGATGTCATCTATTCAAATGAGTGTAAAATGAGAATTTACCTTAGTAAGATCGAGAAGCTGAGAGCTGTGCTCGAAGATCACTCGGCCGCACTTGGGTGAATTAAGTTTTAGACGAAATTTTAATAGGAGACTTGAATTTTTCTTTGTTTCCTCAACGCACAAAGCCGGCCTAAAAATCCACAGGATTTTTATCCTTTTTCAAGAGAAAAGAAAGTGGATATAAATAATTGGTAAGGTCTTATTTAGTGTACCGTTCTGTTCTCGATACAGCCGCTATGGCGGCCACTCGAACTGACACTCAACTTACTTCTAATAATTTGAAAAAGAACCTGAGCTAAAACCACTCAAGCTAAAACCACCGAAGTCATACTCAACGAACCACCAATGGGGCTGGTCGTTGAAGTAATTTTATTCTGCTTTGGCAGAATGCAACTCCGAACGTCAGGCCACTAGCTCTTAAAAGCTTCAGCCTAGTTCATTATTAGTTACTGCTATTTAAAACTTGAGTTAATCTAATTGCAGGATGTCATCTATTCAAGTGGATCTAAATAATTGCTAAGGTCTTATCTAGTGTACCGTTCTGTTCTCGATACAGCCGCTATGGCGGCCACTCGAACTGACACTCAACTTACTTTCAATAATTTGAAAAAGAACCTGAGCTAAAACCACTCAAGCTAAAACCGCTCAAGCTAAAACAACTCAAGCTAAATAAACTCAAGCTAAAACAACTGAGGTCATACTCAACGAACCGGCCAAAGGTTTATCGTTAAAAAAACTCAGCTTATCGTCTTTGGTTTGTAGCGCCAAACAGTAGAGTAGAGGCAAGTAATGCTCAGCGGTAGGAATGGCCAAATTCCATGCATTTCCATGTTTTCTGAAATCCATTAATGCTTTGTGATTACCAGTATTTATGTAGGTTTTTACCTGCTGACTCACTTCCGTGTTCCAGTCAAATGCAAACGGCTCGTTCATTTTTTGCCAAGCTATTTTGCCTAAATTGTGGACAATATTTCCGCTGCCGATGATCAAAACCCCTTTAGATCGCAGTACAGCAAGCTCTTGGGCCAATGCGTAGTGCTGCTGTGGTGTATAGTTTCTATTCAAGCTGAGTTGTAATACCGGAATATCCGCTTTTGGGTACAAATGTTTGACTACCGACCAAGTACCGTGGTCTAAACCCCAAGAATGGTCCAATTCGATTTGACCAATGGTATTGTGAATCTCTTTGGCTAAGTCTGGAGCACCAGGCGCTGGATACTGCACATCGAATAAGGCTTGAGGAAATCCACCAAAATCATGAATCGTTTTGGGCTTAGGCATAGCGGTAACCAAAGAGCCGCGAGTTTCCCAATGTGCCGATATGCACAGTATGGCATTGGGAGTTGGTTGCTTTGGAATCTTTTCCTTAGCAGACCTAAACCCCTGAACAAATTCATTTTCTTCAATGGCATTCATGGGTGAACCGTGTCCGAAAAACAGGACGGGCATTTTAGGGGTAGAAACTAAACGGTTGGACCAATTACTCAATGCATGTAATTTCATAGTGCAAATTCCTGCAGCTGCTAGAGCTGATAGTTTTAAAAATTCTGCGCGACGCATTTTTCAAAGGTAATGGCTCAACGCAATTCTATACGACCTAGAACTTCTAATAAACCATAATAACGTACACAGCAGAGTAGATTCATAAAAACACTAGTTAACATAATGTTAATTATAGGACAAAAGGGCTGGATTTGTTATTCTTGGTAGTATTCAAGAATTCCGCTCAGCTGTGCTGA
>CBFIBQ010000031.1:0-38848 GCA_965660875.1 Salibacteraceae bacterium
CATTAGAAGGTATGCAGCCTACGATTAATGATGCCGAGGTGGCTAAGGATGCCTTAGAGTTGATTCGTGCAGTTCCGAATCCATATTACGCATACAGTAAATACGAAACCAGCAAGTTGGATAATCGTATGATTATTACCAACCTGCCACAAACAGTGACGGTGCGTATTTATACCATTAACGGAACCTTGGTGCGTACACTAGAAAAAGATGACGACACCATTACCTTCTTGGAATGGGATTTAAAAAACCAAGCACGGGTGCCCATTGCCTCGGGTATGTACATTTTCCATGTAGATGCCCCAGGTATCGGTGAAACTGTCCTTAAATGGATGGCCGTTATGAGACCTATTGACTTGGATAACTTTTAAAATTAATGTTTAGGGAGATTAATCGCGATATGATGAAATACAGACATAATAAAACATTATTACTGCTATCGTTTTTTGGCTTAATGGTTTCTAGCAGCGTTTACGCAGGAAACAAAGACCGTATAGGCCAAAATGGTGCTAATGAGCTTTCAATTAATCCGTGGACAAGAAGTTCAGGTTTTGCTAACGCAAACTCAACATCTGTCATTGGACTGGAATCGATTGCTTCAAACATATCTGGTTTAGCATTTACACCTAAAACTGAAATCCAATATGGATTTACGAGATTTATGGGTGGTGCTTCCAATATAAACACCTTTGGTTTAGCACAAAAAGTAGGAGAAGGTAACGTTATTGGATTTTCAATAATGAATATGGCTTTTGGTGATATTGACGTAACTACCGAAGATAACCCAGAGGGTGGAATTGGAGTATTTGCACCACAATTTCTAAATTTAAATTTGGCGTTTGCTAAAGCTTTTTCGAATAGTATTTATGCCGGTGTAGCTGTTAAGGTTATCTCAGAATCAATTACTGATGTAAAAACTCAAGGTGTTGCATTTGATATTGGTATACGATATGTGACTGGCTTAGATGACAATTTAAAGTTTGGAATCGCTTTGAGAAATATTGGTCCCAAACTTAAGTTTGAAGGTAATGGTCTAGCCGTAAAGACCGAGTTTGAAGATAAGGAGTTTACTTTTAACCAAAGAAGTGAAGCTTTTGAAATGCCTGCCGAATTAAACATGGGTGTTTCATACGACGTTTATGTAGGTTCTAAAATTGATACCAGTGGTAAAAGTGGCAAAACCGACCATAGAATTACGCCTGCAGGAACATTTGTGTCAAAATCATTTGGTAAGGATGAATTGCGAGGTGGTGTAGAGTATGCTTGGAAAGAAATGGTAATGGTTAGATTAGGTTTAATGTATCAGCAAGGTATTTTCTCCGATGACCAAAGAACCACTATGTACACTGGTCCTTCTACGGGTCTAACCTTTGCATACCCAATAAACGACAACGGATCAAATATTGCTATTGATTATTCTTATGTATTGACTAACCCATATGGTGGAAATCATATGTTTGGCTTGCGTTTGAACTTATAAAATACATTAAAATACTGTCATTGTAATGGAATCCCATAACTGGGATTCCATTTTTAATTTATACACGAAATAAAACACCGTTTAAAATGTCAAAAGTTGCCTATTACACGGAAGAAGGGTTACAGAAACTGCGCGACGAAGTCCACCATTTAAAAACAGTTCAACGTCCTTCTATTTCTCAACAAATAGCAGAAGCTAGAGATAAAGGAGACTTATCTGAAAACGCCGAATACGACGCTGCTAAAGAAGCCCAAGGACTATTAGAATTAAAAATTAGTCAGTTAGAAGAGTTGATTAGCAACGCACGAATCGTCGACGAAAGTGTAATGGATAACTCCAAGGTTAGAATACTATCCACCGTTACCCTAGAAAATCAAGCCAATAAAACTAAGATGACCTACACATTGGTGGCCGAAAACGAACAAGACTTGAAAGCTGGTAAAATTAGTGTTGACTCCCCTATTGGTAAGGGACTTCTTGGAAAGGAAAAAGGGCAATTGGCTGAAGTTACCATTCCTGCTGGAAAGCTCACCTTCAAAATATTAGACATCACAAGGTAATGGCAAGTATTTTCAGCAAAATAATTGACGGAAAAATTCCATGTTATAAAATTGCTGAAAATAATTTTGCTTTTGCATTTTTAGATATTAATCCGCTTCAGAAAGGGCACACACTTGTTGTTCCAAAAGTCGAAACCGATGAGCTATTTGAATTGCAAGAAAGTCATTATACCGAACTTCTGATCTTTTCCAAAAAAATAGCTGCTGCAATAAAGAAAACTATTCCTTGCAATCGAGTGGGTATGTCCGTTATTGGTTTGGAGGTTCCTCATGCCCATATCCATCTAATTCCCATTGACTCTGAATCAGATATGAATTTTTCTCGGCAAAAATTGGAATTGACAGCTGAGGAGTTTCAAGAAATTGCAAGAAAAATAAACAGCGCTCTTTAACGAGCTTTTTTTGGGTTGTTTTTAACGTATGATCCCCAACCCGAGTACTTCTTTTCAGAGCTATTTCCACCACCTTGAAAGTAATGACAAACGGCAGCAGCCAAACCATCTGTAGCATCCAAATGCTTTGGCATCTCCTCAATCTTCATTAAGTTTTTTAACATTGCCGCTACTTGCTCCTTACTGGCATTTCCGTTTCCGGTTATCGACTGTTTAATTTTTCTGGGAGAATATTCCATAATTGGTACATCGCGATACAAGGCAGCTGCCATTGAAACACCCTGAGCACGTCCAAGTTTTAGCATAGACTGCACATTTTTACCAAAAAAAGGCGCTTCAACCGCAAATTCATCTGGATGATAGCTGTCAATTAATTGAAGCGTTCGTTCAAAAATCCGCTTTAATTTATCCGAGTGCTCCGGAAGTTTAGAAAGGTGTATTACACCCATATTTACCAAAGAGAGCTTTTTGTTTTTTACATGAACGATTCCGTAACCCATAAGAGTTGTTCCGGGGTCCATTCCTAAAATAATTTTATCTTCCATTTGATTCAACTAGCTATACCTTTGAAGCTATTAGTTAGAGTTTAAATATATCCATTGATTCGAATCTCAAAATCGTATATCCTTTATTTTTTTAAACTAGCATTTGTGCTGTTTGTGTTTGTTTGGATTGTCTCTAGAACTACCGACCTATATACAACAGAGGAGATAGCTGCTTATCAAAATAGAATATTCTCGTTCAATACATCACTTTTCTATTTACTCTCGGCAATTGCTCTTATGCCTATCAACTGGATTATTGAGAGCACAAAGTGGAAAATCTCGTTAAACAATCAAATTAAATTGAGCAATTGGGCAGCACTTAAATCGATTCTTGCAGGCGTTACTTTAGGAATTATTACACCAAATAGGATCGGAAACTTCATTGGTCGGATAATGACCATACCTCCAAAAAACCGAGCTCAAGGAATTTTAGCTAATTCTATCTGCGGTTTTTCTCAATTAATAGTCACGCTGCTATTTGGGAGTGTCTCTTTGATTATTCTTTTACCCAACTACATCAAATCAAGCTACGAAATCTATCAATTCTTATTACAAGGTATTTGTGTATTATTGATTCTGGTTCTTACTTTGCTGTACTACAGAAGTACCAAACTACTCAAGTGGCTCACTCAATTTGAATGGCTCAGGTCCTTAATTAACAAGCCTACATTTTCGTCAAAGATTGATAGTCAAATTCTTTCTCCCATCCTATTTCGAAGCATTTTGAGGTACATGGTTTTTACCGTGCAGTATGTTTTGTTGTTGTATTTCTTCGAAGTGAAGTTTCTAAATTACACCAACTACTTTTTAGTGCCCATAATCTACCTATCATTGGCCATTATACCAACACTAGCGCTATCTGAATTGGGTGTACGAGAAGGTGCTGCATTAGTCATTCTTGGAGCTTTCTCTGAAAATGACCTGGCCATAATTTCGGCCTCCTTTGCTATCTGGACCATAAACATTGCAGTGCCTGCTCTTTTAGGTTGCCTAGTGATTTTACAAAACCGTTTCATTATCAAAAGTAAATAATGGAGTGGGTGGTTTTATTCGCAGTGTTGCACGGGGCTTTTATGGTTTATTTAGCTTTTGGTGTTAACACTGCTTTAAATAAAACAGAAGCAAAAAAAACTAACCACAATATGGTCTCGATTGTTGTTCCTTTTCGCAATGAAGCAGCTCAACTGGACCGATTAATTAAAGCATTAAACAATCAAAGTTATTCTGGCAAAGCTCTATTCCTTTTTATTGACGACAGCTCCACAGACGATTCATTCTCCGTTCTACAACATAACCTTAAGTCGTTCAAATACGATTTCAAGAGCATTAAAAACAATAACGAACCTGGAAAAAAAGGTGCTTTACTAAGTGCTGTTTCCGTCTCAAAAACAGAATATATTGTTCAACTCGATGCGGATTGTATTCCAAATAAAAACTGGTTAGAGTCAACAGTTAACGCCTTATCGGAAGGCCCTGACCTTTTAATACAGCCTGTTTTCATTGATTCGGAAAAAAAATACTGGTTTCAAGAACTGGAATTTTCTGCACTTCAATTTATAACCTTTGGAATGTCGGGAAATGGAACACCGATTTTATGCAATGGCGCAAATATGGCCTACAAAAGATCTAAATGGTTGTCAGTGTTTGATGAAATCAATACAGGCAGTTCTGGTGATGATATATTTTTACTCCAAAGTTTTCTGAAACGCGGATTGACTATAAAAAGTAATGCCCTACCTGCAGCAACGGTGGTTGCATCAGCAGCTAAATCATCTACCGAATTTTTGCATCAGCGTATACGTTGGGCTGGCAAAAACAAGAACGTTTCCATACCATTCTACAAGTCCGCTACGCTTTATTTTGGTGCCATTCATATACTACCACTCATGGTTTCTATCTACTCTTGGAAGATTGCTGTGGTCCTGTTTTTTTTAAAGCACTGCATTGACTTTGTACTAATCTCTTGGTTTAGAGTTTCATTGAGGCAAAGAGCACAACCCGTAAAATTTCTTTTTTCAGCCATCGCAATGCCCTTTTATCTCATTTTTCTGGCATTTTCCCAATCGATTATTTCGCCTAAATGGAAACAACGAACTACGAAGTTGTAGAGCAATTTTAGTTTGCTCAATTCCTTGATTTAGCCTAATTTGCAAAAAATATTGTTTTTCAATTATGGTATCAGGCAGAGACAGAGACCCCGCATTTAGAAAAAAACCAAGTACGACAAAAAAGACTGCAGCGAAAAAAGCACCTCCCTCTAGTGACAAAACAGTTACAAATCAACCTAAAACGGTCACAGAAAGTGACAAGACTGTAAGTGAAAAGCAAACTCCCCCACCAGTTTCTGAGCCAAAGCAAGACACATTCAAACCTTCTACAGTTGAAAAACCTAAGCCTACCACACCGGAGGAGAAGAAGGAGCCCAGAGTCGTTGATTCAACCAAAACGAGTAAAAAAAGCAAGTTCCTTGGCGTAATTGTGGCTATTCTATTTATGATAGGTCTTGTAGCGTTGGGCTATGTTGTAATTCAATCCATTGCTGAAAAAGAGGAAATCAAGAAGTTGGATAATTCGTTTTCAAACGATGGTGTTAAAGCATTGGGTCCTAACAGTACGAGCAGTATTTCTGAAGGAGAGGATGAAAGTTCTGACGAAATAGACTCCCCTCAAGACGGTGCAATTGGACAAGAGATAGAGACCTCAGACGAAGAAAATAACTCAACAGAACTTTCCAATGATAACAGCATGGAATCAGAAATGAATGAAGCCAAAAATTCACATGCTGAAAAATCAAAATCGGCACAAGAAAAAGAGGCTATTAAATCCAAAATTATTCGTAAGAAGGGTGAATTTGAACTCCCGAGTTGGATCATTGCTTTTAGTGCAAATTCCAAAAAACCATTAGCAAATACAAACTATAGTACACTGGAAGCTTTGGGCTATGATGCTGGCATATACTGGATTCCAAAATATTTTCCAGGAGGCAGTGAAATGTACAAAGTTTATGTCGGGCCATACAAGACGGCTAGTGAAGCTGAGAGCATGCTTCCAGCTATTCGCAATCTGCAGCCAGATGCTTATGTGCTTAAAATAGATGAATAAGCCTCAAGTAGAGCTTATTACACTTGCAGCTCACACCCTCCGGTATTTATGGAGGTCAGCGGGTATTTTTCCATTTGGAATGTATTCGATTGGAAACATTTGCTACCCGAAATTTTTCACGAGCATTATTCTGAGACAGAGATACCCATATCAAGGATTCTCTACCAACTGATTCGACAGTATTTCCAAACCTCAACAAATAGTGCCAACCATCAATTTCAATAGCACAACTCTACACAGTCTGTAGTATATTCGAACCTCCAAAAAAATTTTTCAAATTATGAGAAAAGTATTTTCATTTGCCTTATCTATAGCCTTTATTTTCAGTGCCTACAGCGCCAAAAAAGAAACCGAAGAACCAAAAGACGAATCAAAACTAAACAGCGGTACACTCTCCGCTTTTAAGTTCAGAGCGGTAGGCCCAGCATTAACCTCTGGTCGTGTTGCGGATATTGCCATAAATGAAAAAATACCGGGCACTTATTACGTTGCTTCTGCTTCTGGTGGTGTTTGGAAAACCGAAAACTGGGGAACAACCTACGAACCAATATTTGACGCACAAGGCTCCTACTCTATCGGTTGCATAACTATTGACCCAAATAACCCACATACGATTTGGGTGGGTAGCGGAGAAAATAATAACCAACGTTCAGTTGCATATGGTGATGGACTGTACAAGTCCATGGACGATGGAAAATCTTGGAAAAATGTTGGTTTAGAAAATTCTGAACACATCGGAATGATTAAAGTTGACCCACGAAACTCAAATCGTGTTTTTGTTGCTGCTTATGGTCCATTATGGAGTGCTGGCGGCGATCGTGGATTATACAAAACGGAAGATGGAGGTGAAACTTGGGAGAAAATTCTTGAAGTAAGTGAACATACTGGATTCAATGAAGTTCATTTTGATCCGAGAAACCCTGACGTTATTTACACGACGGCTCACCAACGTCGCAGACATGTTTTTACCTACATAAGTGGTGGTCCAGAATCGGCCATTTATAAATCTACTGACGGTGGTAAATCTTTTAATAAACTAGAGAATGGCCTGCCAAAGGGAGATGTTGGAAGAATTGCTTTGGCCATTGAACCTCAAAACCCAGATGTACTTTACGCTATGGTAGAGGCTACACCAAAGACACAAGGGCTTTATCGATCCACGGATCGCGGCGCAAGTTGGAAAAAAGTAAACAAATACGCTTCTAGCGGAAATTATTACGTGGAATTGGTTTGTGACCCGCATGTTGAGGGCAGAATATACAGTATGGATACTTGGGCGCAAGTTTCTAACGATGGAGGAGCTACCTGGAAACCATTAGGTGAAAAAAACAAGCATGTGGATAATCATTGCATGTGGATTAATCCGAAGAATAAAGATCACTACTTAATGGGCTGTGATGGCGGAATTTACGAGTCTTGGGATGCTGCAAAAACCTGGCAGTTCAAACCGAATTTACCCATAACACAGTTCTACAAAGTGGCATTGGATAATGCAGAGCCTTTCTACAATATTGCTGGTGGAACTCAAGATAACTTCTCCCTTATGGGGCCTTCTCGAACGGCGGATAAACGTGGAATTGTAAATTCCGATTGGTTTGTAACCAAAGGAGGTGACGGTTTTGAGTCGGCCATTGACCCAAAAGATCCAAATATTGTGTATGCTCAGAGTCAGTATGGCTACTTGGTGCGTTACGATAAAGCTTCCGGAGAAACCGTTGATATTAAACCTCAACCAAAAAAAGATGAAGCGGCTTACCGTTGGAACTGGGATGCACCGCTGATTATTTCACCGCACAACAACAAACGGCTGTATTTTGCGGCCAACAAAGTTTTTCGCTCTGATGATCAAGGCAATACATGGAAAGTAATTAGCGGAGACTTGTCGCGTCAAATCGACCGAAACACCTTACCTGTAATGGGTAAAGTATGGGGTATTGATGCTGTTGCCAAAAACAAGTCGACAACCATTTATGGAAATATTGTGGCCCTCTCGGAATCGCCCGTTTTGGAAAACTTGTTGTATGTAGGAACGGACGATGGTTTAATCCATATTTCGCCGGATGCTGGAAGCACTTGGAAAAAAATCGAATCGGTTTCGGGTGTTCCTTCCAAGACTTATGTGAACATGTTATTGGCTTCGCAACATTCAGAAAATACAGCCTATGCAGTATTCAATAATCACAAAAACGGAGACTTTAAACCTTATGTGTATCGATCCAGAGACAAGGGCGCTACATGGACTTCCATAACAGGAAATTTACCTGAAAGGGGCTCTGTTTATTGCATAGCTGAAGACCATGTTAACCCAAATTTACTTTTTGTGGGAACCGAATTTGGCGTTTTTGTAACCGTTGATGGCGGTGCTAAATGGACGCAATTAAAAGCTGGATTGCCAACAGTTGCGGTGCGCGATATGGAAATTCAGAAACGTGAAAACGATCTGGTTCTTGCCACATTTGGACGTGGTTTTTACGTATTGGACAATTACGCTCCTTTGAGAGAAATTACCGAAGATCTTTTAGCAAATGAATCGGCTAAAATTTTCCCTATTAAAGATGCTGAAATGTATTTGGAAGGTTCAAAGCTTGGTCGTCGAGGAAAAACCTTCCAAGGGGAATCCTACTTCACAAGTCCTAACCCTAAAATTGGCGCTGTGATGCGCTATTACGTTAAAGAGGCACCTAAAACATTAAAAGCACAACGCAAGGAAAAAGAAAAAGAATTGGCAAAAAACAATGCGGATATTCCCTACCCTTCTTTTGAGGAACTTCGGGCAGAGGATAATGAAACAAAGCCTTATTTCTTATTTGAAATTAGTGATAACTCAGGTAATGTAATTCGCCGCTTAAAGCAGCCTGCTTCTTCTGGAATTAAAACACTTATTTGGGATTTACGCTACGAGTCTCAATCACCCGTTAGCCTTAAATCAAAAGCACCAAAAAACATTTACCAAGGATACGATTTTGGACGAATGGCGCTTCCTGGAAAATACTCCGTAAAAGCGTATCAAGTGGTTAGAGGTGAAGTTTCAGAGTTGACCGAATCTCAAGAGTTCGTACTTAAATTTCTTGAAATTAATAAGCAAATGGGCTATGATCGTAGTGGTATCGAAGCTTTTGCGAAAGAAATTGCGGAAGCAAGAAACCAACTTGGAAAACTGAATAAACTAAACTCAGAGTTTCAGAAACGTGTAAAATATTTACATGAAGCCGTAATTGCCACACCAAAATCGGATAGAAAACTGATTGAAAACTTATCCCAAATTGACAATCAGTTGAATAATTTAAGTATTCGACTGTATGGAGATAGAAGTATCGCAAGGCGGGAGTTTGAAACTTCCCCTTCTATTAATAACCGATTGGGAACAGTAGTTTACTACCTATGGCGTACCACTTCAAACCCAACAGCAACGCAACGGGAACAAGTATCCATTGCAAAAGACGGATTAACTTTTGTGCAAGATGAATTAAAGTCAGTAAAAACACAGATTTTGGACATTCAAAATCAATTAAAAGCTGCTGGAGTCAGTTATACACCGGGTTGGATGCCTGATATTGAGTAAGTTCAGATTATAAGTTTTTTTATATGATTAATTGGAATTCACTTTTTGTTATTGTTGGTGCTGTGCTGTGTGCAGGTTTGCAAAGTTGTAATAAAGAAGAAACTATTCTTCCTGCTGAACAGGTCAACCAATTTGAAGCAGAAAACAACGGATTACCTCCAATAATAAATTTCAGTAGAAGTTGTGAACCGAAAGAACTGATAAGAAATGTATCTTCAATTGAAGGCTATACAGATAAGGAAAGCTATCTACCTGGTGAGACTGTTTACTTTTATATTCATAGCAGATATCCAGAGTACTCGGTTGATATATTTCGTTTTGGTCAAACACAAGACTTAATCTTTCAAGAAGATAGAAGCGATGGTAAAATTCAAAATTACTTATGCTATGCCTATTCTTGGGGGTGTGATTGGGAAACTACCTTTGGTTATAAGCTACCAACAAACCTAACTTCAGGTTTTTATTCGGCTCAAATTAAAAACAAATCCAGTAGCTGGTGGATAAGCTTTGTTGTAAAACCAACAAGTAAATCAGCTGATATTGCGCTTATGGCATCAAATAATACTTGGTGTGCCTACAACAACTGGGGAGGCGGATCTTATTACTCGCAGACAATAAGAGAAGAACTTAGATATTCAGAAAATATAAACTTTGCCAGACCAAACAAAAGCGCTAATCCGTTCAAAAAAAATCATCTTGCAGGAGCTGAAATTGACCTAATGGAATGGTTAGAAAAAAAGAATTTCAATTATGAATTATTTGCTGCTCAAGATTTACACTTTGACCCAAGTAAATTGAGTCAATACAAAGTCATTATTATTCAAGTGCATCCTGAATACTATACTGATGAAATGTATACCGCCATCGAAAATTATGTTGCTAAGGGTGGCAACCTCATGTACCTTGGAGCAAATGGTGTTTATGCAAAAGTTGTTTATAATTCTACTTTACGCATTATGGAAACAAGAAAAACAGGGGCGAATCATACCTATGAAGCTACTAAGGGTGGTAGGTGGCGAGACCTGGGTAGGCCAGAGTCAGCATTACTAGGAGTGCAATACGACAGAAGGGGGTATGATACGTATCATCCGTACAAAGTAAAAAACGAAAACCACTGGATATTTAATAATACGGGACTAAATAAAAATGACTTATTTGGCGGTAGCTGCGGAAGAAATGGTGCATCAGGGCACGAAACCGATAAAATTACTGAGCACTCACCAAAAAACTTGATTCACTTAGCAAAAGGAACCAACCCTAACGCAGGTGGAGCAGACATGATTTTCTATGAAAATTCTAATGGTGGTAAAGTTTTTTCAGTTGGCTCTATTACGTACACCTCCTGTATAAACTCAGATCCAGTTATTTCTCAAATTACCGAAAACGTAATTCGAGAGTTCACTAAATAAAGAAATCGGGAAGTAATTCGTTTCCCGCAACTTCATTGTAGTGGCTAAAGTCTGTCACTCCTGATTCCCTTAGCACTTCTTCATCAATGAAATAATTTCCTGAGGTTTCTTTGCTTGGCTTCGATAGAATTTCAAAAGCAGCATCAGAGACGATTTGTGGTATTCTTGAGCGTTTCACGACCTCTTCTCCTCCCAATAAATTACGCACTGCGGCTGTTGCTATTACCGTTTTAGGCCATAAGGCATTTACACCAATACCTAATGGTTTTAACTCTTCTGCTAATCCCAAAACACACAAACTCATTCCGTACTTGGCAATTGAATATCCTAAATGAGGTCCAAACCATTTTGGTTCAAAATTTAACGGTGGACTTAAATTTAAAATGTGTGGATTTTCGGCTTCTTTTAGGTATGGAATAGCAAACTTACTCGCCATGTACGTTCCACGAACGTTGACTTGATGCATCAAATCAAAACGTTTCATTTCTAAATGTTGGGTATCACTCAAATTTATGGCACTCGCGTTATTGATCAATATATCAATACCACCAAAATGCTCAGCGGCCTGCTCAATTGCCGCAGAAACTTGAGCTTCGTCGCGCACATCCATAGCAATGGCCAAACCATCCCCTCCTGCATCTTTCATTTCTTGAGAGCTCGTAAATATGGTTCCCTCCAACTTAGGGTGTGGCTCAACGGACTTACCTGTTACAACGATATTTGCACCTTTTGATGCTAATTTTAACCCAATTGCTTTGCCAATACCTCTCGAGGCACCTGTAATAAATACGGTTTTGTTTTTGAACATAATCATGTTGTTTTATTCGAGCAAAAGGTAAGATGAAAATGATATATCTTGCAACGTAATGAACTTTGTTGCCAACTCAATTTATGCTTCTTGTTTTTTTATACTCTCACTTGCTATTGTGCCTGCTCTAATAGCACAGGATACAACAAGTACGTGGATAGTTGGAAGTAGTGGATTTGATTTTGCCGGATATATTCGAAGTCAATCAATTTCCAATCAGTTAGGTCCAGGAATATATTTTGAACCAGAGCCTTATATAGCTCCTCCTGTGGTTTTTGGATTATGCATAGAACGCCACACCAAAAAGAATAGACGAATAGGTATAGGAGTAAATTATAAGTACGGCAATAGTGGTGCTCTTAAGTTCGTCACTTCCAATATCGGTCCAAGTTTTGACCCCTCAGCTTCTTCTGTACTATTTCCTCTTCACTTTAACGTTACTGAACAAAAACTCACTGTTTGGCTTTATCAGAATTTAAAAATGCCCTTAAATCATAGTCGTACGCAAGTTTATTTCCCTCTTTTGTTAGGGATTACCATGATATCCGAGGAAATAGTTAATGGATACTTATCTGATGATAAGAATTACAACGAAAATTACCGTTTTAGTGCTTATCCTAACTTCAGGTTTGCTATAGGTTTTCAGTACCAACTGACCAAAAACTTTGTGTTTAGAATAGAACCTATTGGAATAGGCGGACCTTTGGTTTCGGCCGGGTTTGCCTACCAGTTACAATAATGCTAATTGCTTCATTGCATACTCATAACCAATAAGTTAAAGTGTATTGAAAAGTATCCATAAAAACTTTTACGTTATTAAACTTAGATTCCCGTCTTCACGGGAATGACGGGGAATTGGAGAATGACGCAATCAAAAAAAGGGCCTAACGGCCCTTTTCAATTTTTATAAAACGATTCAAAGATTAGTTATCTCTTTTTCTTTCGTGCTCTTTCAATTTGATTTTACGCATTCTGATACTCTTGGGAGTAAACTCACAATACTCATCTTTTTGAATGTACTCTAACGCCTCTTCTAAAGAGAAAATAATTGGTGGAGCTAATCGGACTTTGTCATCAGTACTTTGCGTACGCATGTTCGTTAACTTTTTTGTTTTGGTAATGTTTATGGTTAAGTCGTTTGCGCGAATGTGCTCACCTAAAATTTGGCCTTCATAAATCTCCGTTCCTGGAGCAACAAAAAATTTACCTCTATCTTGCAGTTTATCCAATGCAAAAGGAATTGCCATTCCGGTTTCTAGAGCGATTAAAGTTCCGTTCTTACGCGTTGGGATATCTCCTTTCCATGGCTCATAACCCGTATAGCGATGCGCCATAATGGCCTCCCCAGCAGATACGTTAAGAATACTGGTTCTTAACCCAATGATTCCACGAGAAGGAATATTGAATTCAAGGTGCACCAAATCACCTTTTGGCTCCATAATAACCATTTCGCCTTTTCTCTGATTCACTAGTTCGATAACCTTTCCAGAGGTTTCTTCTGGTACATCAATCGTAAGTAATTCAATGGGCTCAGATTTTACGCCATCAACTTCTTTGATGATTACCTGCGGCTGACCCACTTGCAATTCGTAGCCTTCTCTTCGCATGGTCTCGATAAGCACACTCAAGTGCATTATGCCTCGTCCAAAAACCATTAATTGATCTGGAGAAGCAGTGTCTTCGACTTTCAAGGCTAAGTTCTTCTCCGTCTCTTTCATCAAACGATCTCTCAAGTGACGAGAAGTAACAAACTCACCCTCTTTACCAAAAAATGGAGAGTTATTTATGGTGAACATCATACTCATAGTGGGTTCGTCTATGGTCATTGCTTTCATTCCTTCGGGTTCTTCAAAGTCAGCAATGGTATCGCCAATTTCAAATTCAGGAATTCCAGTCAAAGCGCATAAATCTCCAGCTGGCACTTCAGTTACTTTTTTACGTGCTAATCCATCGAAAGTGAACAATTCCTTTGTTCTTGATTTAACTATGGAACCGTCTCGTTTTACTAAACTCACGGGCATGTTTTCTTTCATCACTCCTCGAGATACCCTTCCAATTGCAATTCTTCCTACGTATGAAGAATAATCAATGGTAGTAATTTGCATTTGTAAAGTCCCCGGTGCAATTACTGGAACAGGAACCTTGTCCAAAATCATATCTAAAAGTGGCTCAATATTATCTGTCTTAACGCTTGGGTCATTGCTCATCCATTCATCTTTGGCAGATCCATAAACACTCGCAAAGTCCAACTGCTCTTCAGTAGCATCAAGGTTAAACATAAGGTCAAACACCATTTCGTGCACCTCTTCAGGTCTACAGTTAGGCTTATCTACTTTATTAATTACTACGATTGGCTCTAAACCTAATTCCAAGGATTTAGATAGCACGTAACGTGTTTGCGGCATGGGACCTTCAAAAGCATCCACCAAAAGAAGTACGCCATCAGCCATATTCAAAACGCGCTCAACTTCACCTCCAAAATCGGCGTGACCGGGAGTATCGATAATGTTAATTTTCGTTCCCTTATAGGTAACAGAGACGTTCTTTGAGAAAATGGTGATGCCACGCTCTCTTTCTTGATCGTTATTATCTAAAATTAAATCACCCGTATCTTGATTCTCTCTAAAGAGTTCACAGTGATGTAAGATTTTATCTACTAGGGTTGTCTTTCCGTGGTCTACGTGGGCGATAATTGCCACATTTCTAATTGCTTGCATGCTTTCTAAAATTGGCTGCAAAAGTATCCAATCTTATGGTTAGAATTCGAAATAAAAAATTAAAATCTTGGAACTATTTAAGTTCAACATTTGTCTTAGAGAAAAACAGATTTATGAACAAAGATAGTGCATTATTACAGCTTCGACCGGCCATAGAGTTTAACGATCAAAACTTAAAAGAAATTGAGGCGTTTCAAAACAATACTTTGAGGCCTATCTTGAAATTCCAAAATCAGTTGATTTTGTTCTACTTTAAAAATTACATCAATAAAAGGGAGCCCTTGTTTAAGGCCTTTAGCGGAATTGAACAAAAAAAAGTAATTCGAAAATGCGTCAAAGTGGACAGTCGTCTTAAAAACAATGTCATTCCATCGATTTTGGCCCTATTTACGATAGAAGAATTTGAATTCTTTTCTATGCACTCCAAGGAAGTATCCAAACGCATTGTTTCAATGATTATTCAGCGAGTGGAGGACCAGATTACTCAGCTCTATTAAAATAAAAACAAACAGCAAATAAATATTGCGCTTGCTGTTACAAATAACACTAGGGTAAAAGGCAATATCTCCTTTGCCTTAAGCCCCGTGATCCCCAACAACGGCAAAGCCCAAAACGGTTGAAGCATGTTTGTCAATTGGTCGCCATAGGCCAAAGCCATAATACTTTTTGGTAACGAAACGCCTAAATCGCTAGCCGCCTGAACAATAATAGGCCCTTGAATGGCCCACTGCCCTCCTCCACTAGGCACGAAAATGTTTACAATTCCAGCCGATATAAATGTAAAAATGGGGTAGCTGGTTTCGTTCGAAATCGAGACCATTCCTTGCGAAAAAGCATCCACCAAACCGCTACTTTTCATCATGCCCATTATTCCAAAATACAAAGGAAACTGTATAAGAATACCCGAGACACCTCCTATAGCTTCTTCTAAGGCCTTCAGAAAACTTGAAAACCGCTGATGAAACAACAATCCTAAACTCAATAATCCTAGATTGATGTTGTTAGGCGTGAAAAAGGAAAGTACTTGACCATTGTACTGGAATATAAGTTTGAGCAGGGCAACCATAAGCACAATCGCTCCAAAACTGAGTCCAACCCACCTGCTGTAGTCGAGTCGCTCTGCTCCCGTTCTTTCTATTGTTCCCTTTCTGAGGTTTTGAGTTTTTAAGTCAGGAATCGCTCCTGTTGTTGATCTTCCAATACGATACAAAATCAAGGGAATAATCGTAAGCAATAACAGAGAAACCACAAGGTTCATTGGGCTAAAAACGGTTTCGGCAAAAGTGATTTGACTGGGTAAGGTTACTGCCAACTCTGGATTAAAATCGACAACCAATTCTTTCAAATGATTCGGTTCAGCAACTTTAGTAAGAGAAGACCCACTCAACCCTCCATGCCAAACCATTAATCCAGCATAACCAGATGCACCAATTAAGGGGTAATTTAAAGGAAGGTTTAATCGAGCAAACTTCTCTCCTACTTTCCGCGCAAAAATAGCTCCAAATATGAGTCCCAATCCCCAGTTAAAAAGCCCCACCAGCATACTTAAAAACACAACAGTTGCTGCTGAGCTGGCCGTGTCTTTGCAATAATGAAGTGCTTTTTGAATGATAGCGTCCACCGGCTTTGAGAGCGCCAATACATGTCCCAATACCAGCATAAGCATCATTTGCATAGCAAACACGAGCAATCCGTTGTTCCATAATCCAGTTTCCCATGAGGTTGAAACAGCCAAAAATCGGGTAGGCAGATCTCCTTCAAAA
This sequence comes from Salibacteraceae bacterium, assembly GCA_965660875.1. Lineage (GTDB taxonomy): Bacteria > Bacteroidota > Bacteroidia > Flavobacteriales_G > Salibacteraceae > UBA6770. Next base: position 16,339 of record CBFIBQ010000031.1, read on the forward strand.
CTTCCAAAAAAGAAAGCCAAGCACCAAGTTAATACGGTTAGAATTACAGCAATTGTAAAAGGCGCCGGTAACACCGCTTTTACAATTCGAATAAATTGATTACTAATAGACATCCCACTAAATTAATCGCTACAGAAACTAAAGCATAAAAAAAGGGAGTAAAACTCCCTTTTAATTTTGTATCACATTAAAGGTAAATGAATTTAGAATGGCAAATCATCCTCATCGTCAGCAGTGCTTGACTTAGCATCACTAGCTTTTGGAGCAGGTATATCTGGCATAGCAGCCGGAGGTGGAGTTGCAGATCCTGCTCCAGCCTTGGCTATTCTCCAACCATTGATACTATTAAAATACTTTACTTCGCCCTGTGGGTTTGTCCATTCTCTTCCTCTCAAATTAATTTGTACCGTTACATCATCGCCGGCTTTATAGGAATCCAAAAGGCTTGTATTATTCTGAGTAAACTCAATCATTATAGATTGTGGATACTGCTCATTGGTAGTAACTACCATTTCACGCTTTTTAAATCCGTTGCTTCCGAATTCTTGAGTATCTCCAATTAGTTTAATTTTTCCTGAAACTTCCATGTTGTTTTAGTTTTTGAGGATGCATCCTCATTCATTTTTCGTTTATTAATCGTTATTAAATGCAAGCAAGGTTTTCCATGCTGCTTCTACTTTATTTTCTTCTAAGTAAGTTTTTGCAATTTTATGCAGTTCCACCTCTAATTTGGGAGCATTGTCTTCAAATTCTTGAAATACATCACTCAGTTCAATGAGTCGAAACTCATTCACCGCCGTCTCATCAGGTAAAGATTCTACATTACCCAATTGACCCAAGTTATTGCCTGTAAGAATGTTACTGTTGCGTATATCTGTTGGAATTTTATCTACTCCAATTCCAAGAGTAGTTAATGGTTTTGCCACTTCAAATAAAGCGGAACCGCTAGCGCGGACATACCAATTAGCGCCCATTCTTCCCACTAAGTCGAGCTTTTCAGTATCAAGTTTCTGTTGGTCATCTAAGAATTGATCTTGTATGTGTATTCGGAGCACCTCACAAATCACTAAATTGCCTGCACCGCCATTACTTCCCAATTCTTTTACCTCAATTACCTTGCACTCCATTTGCACGGGTGACTCAGCTACACGTGGAGGCTTTACCATTTCCGACTCAAGTTCCGTTAATCCAGCTTTTTCGAATTCATTTACATCCTCCGCATACTCTGTACTACTCAAACTCATTTGCTGAACAATGGCATGATTCACCACATTGATAACCACCTCTGGATGTTCTTTCACATTCTCATAGGTATGTTTCGTGGTATTGTCCCTTCCTCTTCGAGCAGGTGAAAAAATTGCAATGGGTGGGTTTGCGCTAAAGACATTAAAAAAGGAAAACGGAGACAAGTTCACCTTACCTCCAGCATCAACTGTACTTGCAAAAGCAATAGGTCTTGGTGCAACCGCACTTAAAAGGTATCCATGCAGTTTGGGAACCGGAATTTCTTTTGGATCAATCGTTAACATTTTCCTGTTTTTTTGTGCGTTCAAATGTAGTTTTTTGATTACCCAACACTAAAATTATAGTACACTACTTTTCTACAACTTATAAAGGTTTTAAAAAATTTGACACTTATTTTTCATGGGTTAAAGCAAAGGAAAATATTATATTTGCCGCCCCAAAGTAACTCGCGAAAGCTCTAGTTTTGGGAATTGTTCTAAACAATATGCAGGCGTGGTGGAATTGGTAGACACGCTAGACTTAGGATCTAGTGCCGCGAGGTGTGAGAGTTCGAGTCTCTCCGCCTGTACTTCAAGGAAGACTTACTACAATTAGTAGTAGGTCTTTTTTTTTGCTCAGAAGTTTAAGAGTGTATACAACGTAATGCGCACGGGATGAAATCCTTTTCTAACCGAAAGGCGATGTCTTTGCGCATAAACTCAATCAACCAATATTTAATTGATAAGTTTGAAGAAAGACTGAAAAATGAGAATTGTAAGATTAGTAATGGTTGCTTTTGTAGTATGCCAGCTCTTTTGTAATCAACTTTTTCCTCAATCTAAGCCACCAAAAGAAACGGGTAATTTCAAACCCTCGAACTTAGTAGAGTTAATCTCCTTGGACTCTACTTTTAAACTGGATATTCGATACGCCACTACAAACAACTTTATTGAAAAAAAAGTATACGATGAAGCGCGAGCATTTTTGCAAGAACCGGCTGCTTATGCTTTGGTGGAGGCAAATAAAGCATTCCAAAAAAAAGGTTTAGCGCTAATAATCTACGATGGTTATAGACCTTGGAGTGTAACCAAAGCATTTTGGGACGCTACTCCCGTTGCTGAAAGAGCTTTTGTTGCTGACCCAGCAAAGGGTTCGCGACATAACAGAGGTTGTGCTGTTGATGTTTCGCTTTACAAACTTTCCACAGGTAACCCACTGCCAATGACCAGTGCATACGATGCGTTTAATGAAAGTGCTCATCCTAACTATACCGGAGGAACCGAATTGCAGCGAAAAAATCGAGAATTGCTGATATCTATAATGCAAGCAAACGGATTTACCGTATTTGAGAATGAATGGTGGCATTTCGATTATAAAAACTGGACAGAGTATCGGATCGAAGACGTAGCTTTTAAAGACATTAAGTAATTATGAATTACATGCATTAAACTACCACAGCGCCGCACTATAAAATAAAAGAGGCGCTAAATATAGCGCCTCCTGAATTATCATTACTCAATTTTTGATTGCTAAGCTACCTTCAAGTTTTGAATGGTAGAGTTTTTGAGTTTCTCTTCCGCATAACTTATCGTGAGCTTAAACTCTTTGGTGTCTTTTTCCGAAGGCAATTCATACATTGCATCCATCATTACTGCCTCAAAAATGGACCGCAACCCTCTTGCACCCAACGCAAACTCCATGGCTTTCTTAACCATAAAATCAAGCACTTCTTTGTCAATGGATAATTTAATATCTTCCATTTCAAATAGCTTCAAGTATTGCTTAACGAGCGCATTTTTGGGCTCTGTAAGAATTCTTCTTAACGCATTTTCATCCAATGGATTCAAATAGGTAAGCACTGGAAACCGTCCAATAAGTTCAGGGATCAGTCCAAACTTTTTTAAATCTTGAGGTGTAACGTATTGAAAAATATTGTCACTGGCAATCTTGGTTTCTCGCTTCTTTTTGGATGCGTAACCCACAGCCGAAGTGTTCAATCGAGAGCTGATTACCTTATCAATTCCAACAAAAGCGCCACCGGTTACAAACAGAATGTTTTTTGTATTTATAGTGACCAGCTTCTGCTCAGGATGTTTTCGACCGCCTTTTGGTGGAACGCCAATTTCCGCTCCTTCCAAAAGCTTTAGCATCGCTTGTTGAACCCCTTCTCCGGATACATCTCTAGTTATTGAAGGGTTATCACTTTTTCTTGCGATTTTATCGATTTCATCAATAAAAACAATACCTCTTTCGGCAGCCGTAACATCAAAATCTGCTGCTTGCAATAACTTTGATAAAATACTCTCAACATCTTCTCCGACATAACCTGCTTCGGTAATTACCGTGGCGTCTGCTACTGCAAATGGAACATTTAGAATTTTAGCTACTGTTTTTGCCAAAAGGGTTTTACCTGTTCCTGTTTCACCCAAAAGAATAACATTAGATTTTTCAATTTCTACGTCATCCTCTTCTACCTTTTGCGTAATTCTTTTGTAGTGGTTATAAACGGCAACTGAAAGTACTTTTTTTGCCTGTTCTTGTCCAATCACAAATTCATCCAAGTGAGATTTTATATCTCTTGGCTTGAGTAAATTCAATGATTTTGAAATACTAGACTCTACGCGCTGCGTTACCTCTTCTTCTACGATATGCTGAGCTTGAGAAATACAACCATCGCAAATGTGTCCAGAGATTCCAGCGATCAATATGTTTACCTCGCTTTTGCTTTTACCGCAAAATGAACAAGGGGGTTCGTTTTTAGCCATAGGCTTTTATTTTGAAAGTACTTCGTCAACCATGCCGTATTCTTTTGATTCATCGGCGGTCATCCAATAATCTCTATCGCCATCTTCCCAAATCTTATCATAAGTCTGGCCAGAATGCTTAGCAATTATCTCGTACAATTCCTTTTTTAATTTTTGAATTTCTCTTGCTGTTATTTCAATATCGCTCGCCTGTCCTTGAGCACCTCCCATAGGTTGGTGAATCATCACTCTGGCGTGAGGCAAAGCAGAACGCTTTCCTTTTTCTCCTGCACAGAGTAAAACAGCTCCCATAGAAGCCGCCATTCCAGTGCAAATCGTAGCTACATCTGGCTCTACATATTGCATGGTGTCGTATATTCCTAAACCGGCATAAACAGAACCACCTGGACTGTTCAAATAAATTTGGATGTCTTTACTAGAATCTGCGGAGGCCAAAAACAATAACTGTGCTTGCACAATGTTTGCTACCTGATCGTCGATTCCTGTACCTAAGAAAATGATTCTATCCATCATCAACCTAGAAAAAACGTCCATAGCTTGAACATTCATTTGGCGTTCTTCCAAAATATATGGAGTCATGCCGCGCATTGGTCGCACACTTGATTCTATATATTGATCTACAGCCATACCACTCATACCCTTATGCATGGTGGCGTATTTTCTAAATTCTTTTCCGTCCATTGTTACATTTTAACCAAGTTGGATAAGCTATCCAATATTCCTTTTTTGGCATTATTGCCCGTTGCTAATTTAACGAAATCATCAAAGCTTACTTCCTTGGTTTTTAAGTTCAGTAGTTCTTTATACTTCGTTAACAGCTTTTCTTGCATCAATTGATCAAAAATCTGACGCGACTCTTCATTCTTGGATAAGTAATTTTGAGCTGCTTTGGTAATATCTTCATCAGTCACCTCACTGCCATATTGAGCCATTTGTTGAGCAAATAAAGATTTAGTACGTTCCATTGCCTCGGCAAATTCCACTTTCAGTTCAGTTTCAGTAATGATTTGATTTTCAATCAACTGACGTTTCATGTTTTCAATAAAACCATCAAAGTCTTTTTCAATATCTTCTGCGGAAACTTCTTTATTAGAAAGCGTCAACCATCGCTTTAAAAACTCTGCTGGTAGTTGAATTTTTAATTTATCATTCAGTTTCTCAAATAGATGTTTTACTAAAAGTTTATCCGAATCGTTTTCTAAGGTTTTTTCCAAATCTTCAGCAAGGCGTTTTCTGAATTCTTCTTCAGTTTTTACAGTGCCAGGCCCAAACAACTTGTCAAAAAACTCTTGGTTGACTTCACATGGAGTTACTTGGTGTATTTTTTTGATTACCAACTCAAACTTTTTACCTACACTGTCCACCGCTTTTTTGTCGATGTTTAGCATAGCAGCCAAATCAGCATCTCCCTTACTGTAATCTCTCGGATTTACTACCAGCGTATCTTCAAGTCCTTTTCCAATAAGTGCTTTTTTAGCGCTTTCTTTTTCCAGATACTCTAAAGCAATACTTGCATGACTGTGCATACCGCCTTCCACTTTATTTCCTTTGCTGTCCAATTCGTTTAAAGAGGCATTCACCATATCGGTAGCACCAACTTTTTTAACATCCATGATAGAGCCATACCTACGGGTTAAGTCCTTTACGTATTTGTCTACCAACTCGTCATCAACCTTAATTTTATAATAGTCCATCTTAAATTTGTTAGATAGACCTATTTCAAATTTTGGAGATAACCCGATATCGTATTTAAACTCAAAGGTTTCTCCTTCTTTTAAGGATTCTCTTTGGTGTTCATCTTTTCCTGGTATTGGATTTCCAAGCACTTGAAGCTTTTCGGTTTCAATGTACTTGTACAAGTTATCGACTAACATTTTATTAACCTCTTCAGCCATTACGCCGTCCAAGTACATTTTCTTCACTACTCCAAAAGGAACTTTTCCTTTTCTAAAACCAGGCAAGTTTGCTTTCGCTCGGTAACTTTTTAAAACCGAGTTTACCTTCTCTGTATAATCTTCTGGTGTAACGGTAATGCTGATAACCGCGTTTAAATCGTCAATTTTTTCTTGTTTGATATCCATTGCAGATCTGTTATGTTTAAGCTAAATGCCTTTATTTCAAAACTATACCCTTCAAAAAACTGCTTTTTTGAAATTGGGGCTGCAAAAGTAATGGATTTGAAGGGAAATTGAAGCGGATAAAAACTGAATAAGTATGGGAAGCTCGTAAGTAGATTAAACTAATTAAATGCGTATAGCTCTCTTATTCTTTATAAAATACAGATATTTCATCTGCCATTTCCGACAACATGTGGCAAGAGACATCATGCTTTTGTTTATTAAGCTTGTTGTTGTTTTCTTTGAGAAGTTGTTCAATCACTTTTTTTTCTTGTAAAATAACTTGAAGCTTCTCCCATGCTTTTTTTTTTCGGTTGATGCTATTTTCATTTATACTCAAAAATGTACCATGTTCAAGGTAACAAACTAACTCAGAAAGAGTCAAACCAATTACGGACGCAAAATCAATTAAATAGTCCAACTTCAACTGAATTACACCTTTTTCGATTCTTGCAACGGCAGATTGTGTAATACCCAATTGGAAAGCTAAATCTTTTTGCTGCAAACCATTTAACCGTCTTAATTTCTTTAACCGGTTTAAATACGAATCCTTCATTGTTGGAGATTTTTTATCAATATGCTGAAAGAGCATATCGATAGGTCGAATGTAATTAAAATTTGTGGAAACTGAAATTTATTCAACTATGAAAACACTTCTAATAAACTTTTTTCTAGTATTTATTGCTGTGGGCTCATCTGCCCAAATAGAAAATTGGAAAAAAACGGTAAACCCTTCCACAGACACTAACTACTTTAAAATTAAGCAACGTTTCTATGAATACTACGAAGGACTTGAACATGAAGAATTGAGCGCTGGAGATAAAAGAGCTGCAAAAATGTTCAGAAGATATGAATATTTTATGGAGCCAAGGGTAGATGCAGATGGAAAGTTAGATACATATTATCAAGCCATAAAAAGCCACAGCAAGTTAAATGATTTTGGCTCTAGAACACAACAATTATGCGTAAACAACAGTGTGAATTGGGAAAGCCTTGGTCCTTTTCACACTCAATACAATGTTCCTAGTACTGGATATGCAAGTCATATCAAAGGTGTAGGTAGAGTAAACTGTATTGCTACTGCTCCAACCAATCACCAGACCATTTATATAGGCACAGGTGCGGGTATATTTAAAACCACCGATGGCGGAGCTAACTGGAACAACGTAACGGATATTACCGCTTTACCAGGGCTATATATTCAAGATGTAGCAGTATCACCGTTTGACGAAAACATTGCTTTTGCGACAGCTCATATTGGAGATCCGCATATATCAGATATATCATATGGTTAGCGAAACCCCACCTCACCAATTTCCACAAAATATTAATGATTTTGAACTTGGATACCAAAATACTAACCTAATATATGTTGCATTTAATTCACCATGGGTAAATTCAACTGCATTATATGTTTACCAACTGGGAGCTACACAATTGAATAATTATTATGGATGGACAGACATTACTCCTACTGGCTATTATGAGGCAGGCGCTATACAAATAGATAACGTTCCACAGAATCCTTCTGGACCCATATATGACGATTTAATTACAGGTGTAGCTGCTGATTTCAATGGCTCACATAAACTAGATTTAAGATGGTTACAAATTGACATTCCGAACCCTAATATCACCTCACCTCCGATAACTGTTAATACTTTACATAATCAAAATTGGATTGTAAACCCGTACCCTAGCACCTCATACACTGACCCTCTATACGGGCTATGGTTCAGAGTATATGAGGGCTTAGAGTGTTCAGAGACTGAACAGGGTAAAGTATATATCCCAGGTCACGACTTACATGTTGTTGAGTTTGATCCTCTAATAAATAACTGGGTATCTCAAAAAAACGATATTTATGTTATGAAAAACACTCATGTTGATGTTAGAGGAATAGGGGTAATACCTAATAATTCAGGGCTAGGTGATTTCGTTTTTTCGGCTAACGATGGAGGGATTGCAAAAACTGATACAGAAGGAAAAAATAAAAACAATCCTCCAGCATTTAACTACATACATGGTCAAAGCGGAATCAACATAACTCAAATCTACTCCTTTGGCGTAAATCCGTTTGACATAAACAAAGTAGTATTTGGGGCTCAAGATAATGGCACGCAAAGTAAAAATGGTTATTATTTGTTTAACAAAAACCGAGGTGGAGATGGCACAGCTCAAACTTTATTTAATCCATTTGATCAAAACACTGTGTTTTTTGGTGTCAATGGAGGTTCAGGAAGTGGGGGCGTTTACCATCATAACTATGATACAGCAGACTCCTTCTGGAGTGGCCCGGCTGTTGGGCATAGTGCCAGAATAACCGCGCCAATAGCTATTTCTCAAAACTCCTCAAATCAAACCACAATTTATACGGCAACACATGAAATCTTTAAATCTGTTAATTACGGCGCCCCATCACCTGTAAACATGTCTTCCATCCATAACCCTAGCAATCAAATGGTTAGTGGTTTAGCTACAACTCTAGCAGATAAAGACTTACTGGTTGCAAGCTTTTATGAGAATAATCAAGGAACTATAATAAAAAGCGTAGATGCGGGGCAAACTTGGTCAGTAATATCTAATTCAGCATTGAATAATGCACGCCCTAAGGATATTGTTATTAGCCCAACCGATAAGAATAAGATATGGATTGGTTGCGCAAACACGAAACACAACACTAATAACGGTATAGCCATTGCAACAAGCAAAGTATTTTATAGCGATGATGGAGGTACTACATGGTCTGATGTATCTGAAGGATTACCCAACGTACCGGTAAATTGTATGACCTTTCAAACGGGTAGTTCAAGCGCAAACAGACTATATATCGGAACAGATTTAGGAGTATATACAAGAGAGGCCCCTTATGACTATACCACTACTTGGGAATGTTTCAATAAAAATTTACCAGCTGTACCAATTTCAGACCTTAAAGTGCATTTGTGTGAAGGTAAACTATATGCAAGTACTTTTGGCAGAGGATTGTTCAAAACCAATCTATATACTAATTACAATTTTGCAGGTAATACCATAAACGTAAACACACAATGGGTTATAGATAAAGATATCTATAATGACATCATAATACAACCAGGTGCTACACTATCGATTAGTGCATGTAATGTACGAATCAGAAAGGGAGTAAAAATTAAAGTTGAACCAGGTGGCAAACTGATACTTGATAACGCTAAGTTAACTAGTATGTGTAATACGCCCTGGGCGGGTATAGATGTATGGGGTGATGCCTTACAAGCGCAAATACCTAATACAAACATGGGGGTTATAGAAATATCAAATGAATCAGTTATAGAACATAGCATCAATGGGGTGCGATTGATTGAAGGGGGAATAATTGATGCTTCATCAAATTCTACCTTCAGAAATAATTCTACATCAATCAGCTTCCTTTCCTATCAAGGTTTTGTGCCTAGTAATCCGTCATATGAGTTGTTTAACACTAGTATAATACAGGATTGTAACTTTGAAGTGGATGACGAATATTTCACCGTTTTTAATTTACCACAACAAACCACAGTATTTCCAACTTTTATTAGTCTGTTTGAAGCCGATGTGGATAAAATATACAGCAATCATTTTTTAAACTCAATTTCTTTCAGAGATTATTTCGGATATGGAATTGTCAGTTCAAATTCTAACCTGAAAGTTCTTGGAAGGTGCACCACACCTGCACTCCCCTGCCAGTCGGGGTACGACCAAAACACTTTTTCTAAGCTGATACAGGGTATAAATGTAAGTGGTACAGGTGGATACAAGACTGCCAGTCTTGATAGAAACATTTTTAATTATTGCGCAGTAGGTATTGTAATAAATGCAGTTGATAACGTAGAAATAACGCACAACGAATTAAACTTTGAAGACAATTATTATTATGGAGAAATTGGAATTCAACTAAACAATTCTACAGGCTACATTGTCGAAAACAACACTATTAGCGGGGCATGTACAGAGGGTTCCGCTCAAAACCAACCATGTGATGGAGTTTATGGAATACATATTATTAACTCCGGACCCTTTTCGAACGAAGTTTACCGGAATTTCATTTCTGGACTGGAATATGGTGTAGTGGTTACAGGTATCAATGCAGATGTTTCTGGTGGCTCACCCTATGAATTATTTGGTGTAGGCTATGACGGTTTACAAGTAAGGTGCAACTACTTTACAAATAATAGTAACGATATATTATTGGATGACGGTAATATGGCACAGTATCAGGGCAACGCTTTTGGAAATATTGATGAGCTGGCAGGTAATATTTTCTCAGAATACGATATGAATTGTAATTTATCAAAACACCACTTCGACATGACTAACGTATCGCCGTTAGCGACATTCCATATACCAGCTGGGGGAGGCGGCACAGCCGTGTATGATATTTGGTACACGTATATACATCACGAAGAGAACCCAAAGCATCCTTTTTATGGAGATTTCCCATCAAAACCATGGTGCTATTCAGTTAGTACAATTGATATGTACAAACCGGGTATCGTAAATACTGGATTTTACAATACTTGTCCAAATCATTATGAGGAAGGATTTTCACCTGAGTCGATATCCAACTCTGACATCGTAAGCATGCAAAAAATTGATGCCTCGGTATCTAAAATAAACAAACTAGGTCAGTTTAAAACGAAGTCAAGTATAGTCGATAATGTTTTAAAAAATGACCCTTTACTCTCTCAATCTCAATCTTGGGAACAATTATTAGAGAAAGATGTACTTATAAGTACCCCTCAACTCTATCAAATAATTGCATCAACCAACCAAAAGCAAGGATTAGCAATATTATTGAGTAATCAAGAACCTATTAATTTAACCCTAAAGGATATAATTCAAGTCAAATTGGATACAACATATTTCAAATTCAACTACAGTACAATTAGCATGTTTGAAAAAAAACTTTCTGAGTTATCATTTGAAAAACTGAAATTAAATAGGCAATTGAATACTGCCATTAATAACATTGTTACAGACAGTCTACTTACCAACTCTACACGTCAATTACTAACGCAGTATTATCATGCTTTGGGCACTACTAAAGCAAAAAGAAAAGCTAATCTGCTTAACCAAAAGCAAGCAATTGCTTTTGACAGTTTTGAAGCTTTTGAAAAAGAATTATATGATACCTATCCAATAGTTGACAGTAGTGACAATCTAGTTTTACTAGAAAAATACTACAGCGATGTTTATGGTTCGGGCCTAGCTGGTGCTTTGTACACCCAACATACTGGCGTACCATTGTATAAAACAGTGTACGTTCAAAAAAATACAAATGGTCATAACCAAGCACATAACGAAATTCAATTAGTTATGGAATCAACTTCGGATGTTACTACAGATTATGCGATTTTTCCAAATCCAACTTCAAATAGTATCACCGTTCTTGGTAACTCAATCATTACAGACATAGACATTACTAACGTAAGTGGTAAAAATGTTTACAGTCGCAGATATTCAGCTGAGGACAAGGAGGTAAATATTAACTTGGCCAAACTTAAGGCTGGTGTGTACATAATTAATATAAACGATACTGAAACCCAACGATTGATAAAAAGATAAGTTATTTTGAACATGAAGTATGTTGTATATGTGATTTCCGTTTTATTTAGTATAAGTTACTATCCTGGTATTATAGCGCAAACCTCTAGTTTCGGGTTTCCCTCTGATTCAGCTACGTGGGTTCTTAAAGTAAAAGATGGAAGCTCGGGAAACCCATCAGCATTTGTTCGTTACTCTAGTTACGGTGATACCTTGGTGAATGGGATGAATTATCATAAGGTATATAGGCAATGGGTGACGGACTACGGCTTATTGGATCATGACCTAGACACCATTCGTTTTTTTATGCGGACTGATAGTAACGGAAGATTATTCCAAAGGTTCGTTGACAGTATAAATGTTTATGGTACTGAAGAAATTGTACTCTTTCATTTTGACTACGAATGGTTAGGTGCAGAATTAGATTCTAGAATAACTTACCCCTTGTTGATAAACAACGAAAAAAAAGAATTGAAACTTGGTTTTGGAAACAGTGTCTCAAAAGATCCCAACGTTACATGCCAGCCAATTAAAGATGAAAATTTTGGTATTGAGATTCCTTCTATACCAATTACATATTTATTTTCGGAAATGGGTATAGAATGTCATGGGCTTTTAATAGTTTCTCATCTCATCGGTGCTCGCAATACAGCTTTTTTCTCTGTTGACTTTGATAAAATTCCCATTAAGAACTTTGATCCTTACAACTTCTTTAATGAAGGTAATAATTTTTCATGCCCGTCAATTAATAAAACGGTTGAAGTAATTTCTATGAATGTTTATACTGAACTCAACGGTAGCGGTTTCGGAAAAAAATGGTATTCCATTGATTTTAGTTGTCTAAAATTAGTAATTGAAACTGGATTAAATGAACCCTTGCAAATTCCAACTTTAACCATCTTTCCCAATCCAGCAAACAACCTCATTAGCATATCTTATCCTGAAACAATTTTTAAGCCTTTTACCTACCAAATTACTTCTAGCTATGGTCATGTGGTACAAACAGGTAGCATCAATAAAACAACATCAGAAATTACCGTAAATGCACTACAGCCAGGCCATTATGTTTTTTCTATCCTTAACAACGAAAAAAAACTTAATCGTGCGTTTGTTATTCATCGGTAAGATCTTACTTTTTAAGGTGCTTCTGTTCTGCGGGGTAAACGCTTATTCAAGCGATACGTTAAAGATTAATAGAGGCCAACAAAAGACTTTCTTTGCTCCGCTAGGTGGGGGTAAATACAATAAACACCAATGGATATTGCGGAAATCCACTTTGAATAGCTACGGGATGTATGATAGTTCATTTATTAAAGGGATTGGGTTTGACGCCGAAACTGGAGCTTACGATTATAACTATGTTCAGGTTCGCATAAAAAATGTTCCAATTAACTTCAAATTCAAAAGATCATCTTCCAATGAACTCATATATGAACAAAACCTTCCTCTATTCTATAGTAATAACTTCTATGACGTAATTAAAGGTTACAATTATTTTCCTTTTAGCAATAGCTTAGTTTGGGATGGTAATTCTGATTTATTAATTGAATTTTGTAATGAAATTAATATACCATCTGGTAACGTTGCCTATATGAATAGTTATGTAACTAGGCTTTCGGATACATTAGAAATTATTTCAGGTGACAGGATAAACCCAGTTTGCACAAAACTAAAGGACACATACTATTATGATGGCGTACACAACATGCACCTGCTATGGGACTCTGTAAAAGTTCCGCCAAGAGCAGACTTTGAAATGGATAAAAGTATATCGTGTGATTCAGTTTTTTCTTTTTTAGACAATACAACCGGGCTAACCTCTAGCTATTTATGGAAATTTGGTGATGGGGATTCTGCTACAAGTCAAAACCCATCTCACGCATACAAAAACAGTGGGACTTATAAAGTAACGCTTACCGTATGGAACAAATACGGGGTAGATAGCATAAGCAAAACAATTGAGTATGACCGTAACTTCCGGCCTAAATCGGCATGCCAAACTATACCTAGTACAAGTATTCAAACAACTGGTATAAAACATACGCGTATTGGGGCGGTGTACAACGAGAGCTCAAGCAGCCAAGTTGGAGGTAACGAGAACTTTGAATGTACCATTATTAGGGGCACAGCAGGTAGCAAAACACCAATTGAACTTCAGTTCTTTCAAAGCGGCAAACACTACGTTAAAGTCTGGCTAGACAAAAATGATGACGGTGTTTTTGATAACGGTTCGGAGACCATTTTGGCTGAGGAAACAAGTGGTTTTTATAGCGATTCACTATATATTCCGGGCAATTCCTTACTTCATAAACCACTCAGAATTCGTATTGCTAGTGCACTAAAACCCATTACTGGTGCTTGTTCTACCATTTTTGAAGGCCAATACGAAGATTACAGCTTACTGCTCGATACCAACCGTTTGACTCCTACTCCAATACCTAAAATAAAATCTAAATCACGCTGCAATGGATTGGTCAGTTTTCATCACCAATCAGAGGGTTTGTACAAAATCTTACAATGGCATTTTGGTGATGGCTCTAGCTCTTCTAATGAACAACCAAACCACCAATATAGTTCAGGTGGCACCTACTGGGTAAAACTGAGCCTAACTACGGCAGTGGGTATGTCTGTTTCGGACTCTATACAAATAACTGTAGATTCTTTGTTTGCTATGCCAAAAATGGCCTGCGTTCCTAATAATGCTCAACTTGCAAATACCGAAGGGATATCTTCTGTAAAGTTCACCTCATTAATTAACGGCCAAAGTGTTGAACTATTTAATCACTATAGCATAGTAGAAAAAACTGGATATGCCGATTTCACTTGTAATAATCGTGTAAAAATAAAAGAAGGACAGATGCTACATTTATTAGTTCAAGGCACTCAGGCAAGCATGAATTATTTAGGCTATCTAGATATTAACAATGATGGCGTGTTTAGTACAAATGAGCAATTTGGGTTTGACCAAAACAAGCCACAAAGTAGTTTAAGCTTCAATTATCTCAACATGCCTCTACACACTCCATTGCGAATGCGTATAGGAGCGTTTGATATAAACCAAGGGGCTGCAATATGTAACACATCAAACGCTGGAGAATGGGAAGACTATACTATTTGGTTTGAACCTAAAGGAAAATACCTACCTGATACGGTTAAGCCAGAAGCTGCAATAAAAGCAAGCCCGCATTATTACTGCACCAACACGGTAACTTTTGAAGACAGTTCTAGTTCTAATGTAAACTCAAGAGTTTGGATATTTGACGATGGTACAAGCGACACCAACACTTTGGTTACACACAAGTTTGATTCTACAGGAGATTACAAAGTACAGTTAGTGGTTTCAAATAACGTTGGCACAGACACTCTATCCAAAATTGTAACTGTAGATTTAGACACTTGTAAAACCACCACTTTTAAGCAGGGAACAGTGATAGACATGAGCGGTTGCAAAGGCGGCAAAATTGCAATGCCCACTGGAATGTTCGATTTAAGCGGGGATAAATTCATGCAAATTAGATTACACGTTCCAGATAGCCATGAACTTACCTTGGATGTGGTAAAAGCAAACAATTCTATTGTTACTCAAAAAGATTTGTATTTAAAAGTTCACGACGGTCCACATGCTGGTGCACCGAGGTTAGGTACCTACACCAGCTTTATTGGTCCAACACACAGCTTTAGGCCAAGAAACGGAAAAGATCTAACATTAAATGTGAACTGGATGTTGGCTACGCAAGCTATTGGCAGCTTTGATATCCGGTATCGCTGCCTCTCCTTTAAGAAAGCAAAACCCATTAAAAATCCTAACGATTTTGTAAATGAATCTGCTGCAGCAAATAGCCTTATTGAAACTTTCCCAAACCCAATCAATAAACAGGAACAACAATCGGTAACGATAAAATCGAGGAGTGAAACCATTCATTCTATCACGGTGTACTCTTATCAGGGCAATGAAATTTTCACAGAACAAGTAAACAAACACATCCACTCAATAGATGTTAGTGCTTTTAAACCCGGTGTTTATTTAGTGCATGTAAACACCCCAGCATCTGCAGTAGTAAAAAGGTTGGTTGTTCAGTAGTTTTTATGGTGTTTATAAAGCGTTAAGAATTGCGCCAAATCCAACTATCAAAGCAGCAACTCCTTTTCTAGTTTTGAAACTAAATGAGCACCTCTATATACTATATCATTGGAGATATCCACGGCCAAAACGATAGATTACTGCGCTGGTTAAAATCTATAGGCTTCCAGTTTACTGGAAATGAGATCACTTTTACCAATGGCAAACTCATTTTTTTGGGCGATTTGGTGGCTAGAATACCAGACTCCAGAAAGGTAATTGAGTTGGTAAAAAAGCTCCACGAAGCGGGTGTTGCAGAGGTGATTTTGGGTAAACACGAGTTCAACTTTATGGGATATCTAACCAAAAGAGACAAAAAATATTTTTTGAGAAGACAAACCCGAAAAAACCCGCGACAGCATCGCGCCACAATTAAAAGTTTTCAAGGTCATTCAAATCAACTCAAAGAACATTTGGCTTGGTTTAGAACCTTACCCTTCTATTTTGAAAATGAATACCTAAGAGCGGTACATGCCTGTTGGGATTCAGAATGCATTGATTGGCTGGAAGGAAAACACCATGCTGGATTTATAGACGAAAAGTTTTTTAGAAAGAGCTTTGAGTCCAACAAAAAAAGTTTTTGGTGTATTGAACGATTATTAAAAGGCCGGAACTCAATCTGCTTGGCGGTGAATCTGTAATTGATAGTGACGGTAACCAGCGAAAGGGAATTGGCTACAAATGGTGGAAGAATTTGGGGCTGCAAAAGTAAGTTATTTAAAACACAATACTCAACATCATGTGCCTGCATTAAGAGACTTTATTACTCTTACGACTAACAATTAAATGGGCACATTAAATCAATTTTCTTTCATTCCCAGCCAACAGATTTTGTACTTTGGTTAAAACGTAAAACGTTCCAATTTATGAAAAACGTACACTACTTTTTAGTAGCAATGCTATTCCCTTTTTCCGGTAATACTCAAATTGACTCTGTGGATAATGGAGTAATTACCAAAATTGACTCTGCGCGAAACTTAAAAATTGAAATACCGTTCAAAAATGGACAAGTAAATGGAACAACAAAAGGGTTTGATTTAACTTCATCAAGCCTAATCCTGGAAGGCTCCAGTAAAAATAACAAAAAAGAAGGGGTATGGAATTACTACCAATATAATGCATTGGGCGACAAACTAGTAGCGCAATTTTTTACTTATAAAAACGACACCTTGAACGGACCATTCCAACAACGTATTGACTCTCTTCTAATCACTGGAAATTATATTAGAGACACATTGGATGGTCAGTACAAAGAAGAACTTGTCACATTAGACGACACCTTAAACTTTGTTTATACTCCTGTTGATTCTGGTCAATATAAAATGGGGGTTAAGTATGGTTTGTGGACATACTTTAAAGACACCAACATAAGTAAGCTGGGCAGCTATGAAAATGGAAAGCGCCATTCCATTTGGAAAATTTACGATACGACCAGCTCTTCGGAGCCGCAACTCATGCGGGAAACTCAATACTTTGAAGGGATAAAAACAGGAAAAGAAATGATTTACTTCAGGTATGATAACGGGGTAATGGTTCGAGAAAAAGAATCAATCCCATGGCAGATGGGCATCTTGGATGGTACTTACTCTAAATGGGACAGTAATGGTGTTTTGGTGGAAACTGGAATGTATTCCGATAATTTAAAAATTGGAAAATGGAAGGTTACGAACCCGAAAAAAAATCAAGTAGAAACCACTTCATACCTTAACAACGTTTTAAACGGCCCTTATACCCTAAAACAAAACTCAATTAAACTAGTAGAAGGCACTTACGCGCAAGGAAAAAAAAATAAAGTGTGGCGTTTCTATTCAAAAGACGGAACATTACTACGAGAGGAAGTTTATCAGTTTGGCTTGAAGGAGGGCGAATGGAAAATATACAACGCTAAAGGCATTTGGACCCATTCATTTATCTATTCAAAAAACGTGCTGGTTGAGCTCTTAAAACTCGATAAACTAGAAAACGAAGTCCTAAACCTAGCTATGAACTACTCGCCAAAAGCTTATATAAAAATAACCGTTGAAGAGGTTTACCAAGACAGCAGCATTTCTAAAGACCTTATGTATGTATCTGACATGGACTCACTTGATGCTTTTTCTTTTATGAAGCACTATGAAAGTTCAGGACAGGACACCACAGAGTTTAAGTATCACGGAGGGTACTCAGTCAGCAAATCTGGCACAGTAGAGTACCAAGGAATGTACAGAACAAATATCAAGCATGGCAATTGGAACTATTATTACAACCCTCGCATAGTTTGGAGGAAAGTATTCGATAATGGAATATTAGATAGTGAATTGTTTTTTGATAAGAACTCTGGTGCACCCATTGAAAAAGGTGAGTACCTACTCTGGTATGGTCCCGAACGTCCGAAATTGGAGTTTAAAATTCAAGACGGCCTAAGACACGGAAAAAGCATTTGGTACGATAAGTCGGGTGAAGAAATGAAGGTAGAAAAATACAAAGAGGGACTATTAAACTAGTGTTTGACTTTTGTTTGTTCTGGTTTAAATTTTATCGGAAATGAGCCAATCGGTATACTATATAATTGGAGATGTGCATGGACAGTACCAGCGTCTATTAAACAGGTTAAAATCAATAGGCCTTATTATTGAAAATGACGAGTATCGCTTTAATTCGGGAAAAATTCTTTTTTTAGGCGATTTAGTAGACCGTGGATCGGACTCCAGAAAAGTAGTCACTCTTGTTAAAAAACTGCATGAGCTTGGCATCTGTGAGGTTATACTTGGTAACCACGAGTTTAACTTAATTGGATACCTAACTCCAAAAGATAAGCGATCTTACTTAAGAAGACATACCCGGAAAAACAGCAACCAATGTAAAGCTACGCTAAAAAGCTACAAAGGTCATAAGGAATTGCTCAACGAACACATAGAGTGGCTAAAAACATTGCCATTGTTTTTTGAAAATGAACACTTTAGAGCAGTTCATGCTTGCTGGGATCAAAAGTGGGTCGATTGGCTAAAAGAAAAACACCCTAAGGGGTTACTGGACCTTAAGTTTTTCAGAAACAGTTATGAAGAGAACAAGAAAAGTTATTGGTGTATAGAGCGATTACTCAAAGGCCCGGAGCTAAACCTAATCGACGCAGAGTTTTCGACAGATAGCGATGGGCAATCTCGAAAAGGAATTCGCTACAAATGGTGGAAAAAATATAAAGGAAAAAAGCTGAAAGAATTGGCAACCAAATGGAATACAAGCTGGGATAATATGGCAGTAGTGGACACGATGGTGCCAAAAAACTTACACTACACAAAAGAAAAAAAGCCGCTCTTTATTGGTCATTACAATTTTGTCCATCAGCCAGATTTTTATCACAACAACTTTCTCTGCTTAGATTGCAGCGACAAAGCTGGTAATAGAGTGTTAGTGTATCGTCACGAAGCAGGCGCACCCATTAACAAAAACAGTTTGTTGTTTTAAAAAGCTTCAACACCCTCCTGAGCAGATTCATATTGCTCTTTCAATTCTTCGTTTTCG
This sequence comes from Salibacteraceae bacterium, assembly GCA_965660875.1. Lineage (GTDB taxonomy): Bacteria > Bacteroidota > Bacteroidia > Flavobacteriales_G > Salibacteraceae > UBA6770. The sequence goes on from CBFIBQ010000031.1 coordinate 35,628, forward strand.
TTATTCCAGCGATAATACTTAGCGTAACTGTCAAAATTAAAAGTGTGTTTGTCTCCTGTTTTATGAATTTCACTTCTCTGAAGTTTTGTTGTTGGTTTTAATTCATAGTTCATCCCGTCTAACAAAAGCTCTACCTCCATTTTAAAGTTGGAGTTGCAGTTAGACCAACGATGGTAAACGTATCCGTCAAAGGATACGAAATACTCCAATGTAGGTACATGCCGTTCAAACAAATACTGATTAAAAAACCAATCGTAATTTTTACCTGTTGTTTCGTTAACCAACGCAATAAAATCATGAGTGGTTACCAAGCCCATTTCATTCTCTCGGTAAAACGTCTGAATAATGTTAAAAAACACGGAATCGTTTTCAAGAACTGATCGTAGCGTTTGCAAAACCACTGCACCTTTACTGTAACAATCTGCTTCTTTATAGTTGAAATACATTAAATCCTCTGGTCCAACTATGGGCCGCTTATTTTCGATGAATATTCTATCCAAAATAAGTTTACGGTAATAACCGTCTGCCCCACCGATATGCTCAGCATAAAGTGCCTCAGCGTAGGTTGCAAATCCCTCATGAATCCAAATATGAGCAAAATCGGTGGCGCTTACTGAGTTTCCCCACCACTCGTGAGCTGTTTCGTGAAGGACTATATAATCTGAAAAAATATAAGAGGTGTTTCTATAGCCACTACCGTATGCAATTGCCGTTTGATGCTCCATGCCTTCGTATGGTGACTCCACCATTTTAAATCCATCCTCTATCCACGAGTATGGCCCAAAGGTGTTTTCAAAGAAATGAAAGATATCGTGCACTTGCTTAAAATGTGCGGCCGCTTTTTCACGATTTTGTTGCAGAACATAGTGTGTTACATCCACTGCACCCCGCTCTGCGTTTAAGGTATCATTTAGCTCAACAAAGTCGCCAACATAGTATGTGATATTGTAATTATTTATGGGATAAGAATTCTTCCAATTAAATTTTAGTTGTCCGTTTTCTAAGGTATCCACTGAAACCAAATTACCATTACTTACTCCTACCAAGTTAGAGTCACAGATTATACTCATGGAAGCCGAATCAGCCTCATCTAAATTATGATCTTTACAAGGAAACCAAATGCTAGCGCCCTCTGACTCACAAGCGACACCAAGCCAAGGGTTCTTGTTCTTATCTTTTTTCCAAACCGTTCCTCCTTTCCATGGTGGTTTTTTTGCCTTTCGAGGTTTACCTCCATAAACTACCTTGAACTCGAAAATGTCACCAAGAGCTATTTTATGTTCATTGATGGAAAAAGTGATGGCGCGGTAGTTTCTATTGAATGGTACAGGCTCTGAATCGTTTTGAAGGTAAATACCTTTTACATCTAAGTTTTTGTGTAAGTCAAACTGTAAGGTATCGCTCAGGCTGTCTAGCCGGCATGTAAAAACCACACTGCCATTAATGGATTTATCCTTAGGGTTGGGCTCTATTTCGATTCCGTAATGCAAAACATCATAGCAGGCTCTGTGACCGTTGTAAAACCCCAGTTCTTTCATTTCTTTTGAAACCGAAATGGGCTTTGCGTCCTTTTTAGGTTCTTTTACGTGTCTTTGATTCAAGAAACAACTGCTGGTCAACAATGCAATTAATACAAATAATAACAGTGGCTGAACTTTAAACTTCATAACGCAAAAAAAGAAGGATTGACTGCTGTTTTATGAGGATGTTTAAATAATTGTGAGATTTGGGGTGTGAATACCTTAGTAAAAAAATCAATTTGCCTATTTAGCTTTACTTTGTTTTTAATGGGTTCAATTAATGCTCAAAACACCATCTACTTCATACCTGGTCAAGGTAGTGATGCAAGAATTTTTCAGGATTTAAAATTGGACAGTTCTTATACTATTAAACACATTAAATATGTGTTACCGAGCAAAAAGCAAACTATGACGGAGTTTGCGAAGGTGCTCAGCAAACAAATTGATACTAATCAACCTTTTGTGCTAATTGGAGTATCCTTAGGTGGAATGTTGGCTTCAGAAATGTCCACTTTTATTTCGCCTCAAAAAACTATTATTATTTCCAGTGCAAAAAGCCGAAAAGAGCTTCCTGCCCAGTATCGTTTCCAGAGGGCCATTCCCATATATAGTTTGGTGCCAAAGCGATTAATAAAAGGTGGAGCCAGAATCTTACAACCTATAGTTGAGCCCGACCGAAAGCACAACAAAGCTACTTTTAAGGCTATGCTCAATGACAAAGACCCCAAGTTTCTTAAAAGAACGGTACGCATGATTATTCGCTGGAAACGCACTAAGGCACCGAAGGATATAATTCATATTCACGGAACCAAAGATCACACCATTCCAATTAGAAATGTGAATTGCGATTATACTGTTGATCAAGGTTCACATATGATGGCCTTGACAAAGGCGAGTAAAATATCGGAGTTATTAAATAAAATTCTTTTGGAATAAACATCCATGGGCATATTTAAAATCGACATCAACCATAAGTTTTAAGCATCTCGACAACCAAAGTGTCTTAGGAAAAACGAACTACAGGAAACAAAAAAAGCCTCCCAAAAGGGAGGCTTTTTTAACTCTTTAGTGAGTTTAATACTATTCGCCTCGGATTAAGGTTATGGTGCCTTGTTCTTCAAACACTTCCTCACTCACCGATTTGATTTTCATCTCTATGATATACATGTAGGTGCCATCTGGCTGTGGGTTACCGGCCTTGTTGTCCCCTTTCCAAAATGGACTCTCCATAGTCAATTCATGTACCTTACGGCCCCATCTGTCGTATATGTAGCCCGTAATTTCTAAGAACTGATCTTGGTAGGCAGTCAACAACGCTTCTTCATTATATCCGCCATACTCCATTGGGCTTATGGCACTCCACCAATCGTTCATCTGATCGCCATTTGGTGTAAATACATTCGGGAACTTTGGCTCCACCAATTGATCTACATACAATGCATATTGTATTGAATCCGCACAACCAATCTCATTCTTTCCTATCAATCGCACCAACTCAATACCAAATGCATCGCCTGTAGTGGTCAACGCTCCATAGTCTGCCGATGGCATGGTGTACCACGGTGTTTCTTCTGGTGTACTTGCAAACAACACATCTCCAGATGGGTTTAAGTCAGCTACTCCATATTTCCATTGATACTCTATCGGCAACTCTTCGTATTTCGAGGTATTCGTATACGTCACCTCTTCGCCTACCTTAAC
>CBFIBQ010000032.1:0-36129 GCA_965660875.1 Salibacteraceae bacterium
TCATTAGTTCCAGCGGTTTACATGACCGATTTTGAATCGGTACAAACCAGTGGAGAGTTTGCTTTGAATGGAATGGTTAAAGGCGATATGGTAGGGGATTTATTGCCTGCGTTTAATATGGATTTAAAGGTAAATAAAGGAAGGTTTCAGTACCCAGACCTGCCAAAGTCAGCGGAGAATATAGCAATCGACTTAAACGTCCAAAATCCAGGTGGCTCAGACGATAATACCGTGGTCAACTTAAAAAACTTTCATGTGGAGCTAGCAGAAAATCCAATTGATATGCGAGTATTGGTTAAAACGCCAGTGTCAGATGCAGATCTAGATGGAAATATTAAAATGAACATGGATTTAGCGTCGCTAGCAGACGTTATTCCTGCTGAAAGTGGTGAGGAGTATGCAGGAAAAATTAATGCTGACGTAAACTTCAAAGGAAGAGTATCTACTTTGGAAGCCGAAGATTATGAAAACTTCGAAGCCAATGGTGCTATGATGCTTGAAGGGATTGTTTATAACGATACGTCACTCGGTTATTTGGTTACCATCAATAAAGCAGACTTCCAGTTTACTCCGCAGGCGATAAATATGCGGGAGTTTAACTGTTTACTAGGACGTACAGATATGAGTGGGTCAGGTACTATCGAAAACTACATACCCTACACCTTTTCGGATAGTGCTACGCTGAAAGGCCAGATGGCCGTGCGCTCCAATTTTATGGATTTAGACGAATTATCTGGGCCAGAGGAAGAAACTGCTGAAGCGTCAACGGAAGCAGACGAAGAAATTGCTGAAAACTCAGAGGAATCGGGTTCAAGTACAACTGAAAGTAGTTCAGAAGAGCCCGTTGAGGTGCCAGGAAATATCGACTTTTTATTGACTTCAGATTTCAAGAAAGTACTTTACGATAATATGGAAATGATCGATATGATTGGACGTATAACCATCAAGGACGAAAAGGTCAGTATGGACAATTTGGCCATGAAAATGCTTGGTGGTGATTTGAATATGAATGGGTTTTATGAAACAACTGATTTAAGTCGCCCAACGATTGATTTTAAAATGGCAATAAATCGTTTTGATGTAGCGCAGACATACACAACCTTTAATACCGTTAAAGAAATGGCTCCAATTGCTGAAAGCGCAACAGGAGCATTTTCCACATCGATGGTATTGACCTGTGCATTAGATATGGCAATGGAACCTATTTATGAAACTATGAATGGCGGAGGAGACTTAAAAACGCACAGTGTAAAAATTACGGACTCAGAAACAATGAATAAGGTAGCCTCAGCGCTAAAAAATGACAAGTTGAAAACCTTGGTTCTTGATGACGTAAACATAAGTTATGAGTTTAGAGAAGGTCGAGTGTGGGTAGAGCCTTTTGATATGAAATTAGGTGATTTAAATGCGAACATTACGGGTTCTAATGGCTTTGATCAAACGCTAGATTACTTGGTTAAAACAGCTATTCCAACAGATGCATTAGGAGCTGGAGCTACTATGGCTAAAGGTTTGTTAGATCAGTTTAATCAGCAAACCGGCGCAAATGCCTCAATAGGGGAAGAAATAAAGGTTGATTTAAAAATAACCGGAACAAATGATAAACCTAAAGTAAGTCCATCATTTGGAAGTGGTTCTGGAGATGCCAAAACACAGGCTAAAGATGAGCTCAAGAAAAAAGCTCAAGAAGAAATCGATAAACTAAAGAATGAAGCGGAAGCTCGAGCAAGAGAAGAAGCTGAAAAACTAAAGAAAGAAGCGGAGGCTAAAGCGCGAGAAGAAGCAGATAAGTTGAAAAAAGAAGCAGAGGCCAAAGCAAAAGCAGAGGCCGATAGATTGAAGAAAGAAGCGGAGGCTAAAGCAAAAGCAGAAGCTGAAAAAGCTAAAAAGAAAGCTGAGGAAGAGTTGAAGAAAAAAGCAGAGGATAAGTTAAAAAACTTGATTGGCAGATAAATAAAAAATTGGTACGATTTTTTAAGCCACAGATGTATGCGATTAATTCTTCATTCTGGTGTTTTATTTCTTCTTATGCTCGGTATGTATCCGAGTCATGTAGTCGCGCAGGAGTGTGATGAAGAAGTTTCCGATAAGGCCAAAAAATTAGTAGAGAAGGCTAAAAACAAAAAAAAGTACGACAAAGCAAAACGCTTGACCTTTTTAAGATCGGCGCTTGATGAGGAAGAGGATTACGCTGAGGCCAATTTCATACTCGCCATTGAGACCATAAAAACCCAACGCTCAAAAGGAGGAAGTTTTAGTACCGCTGCTAATTATTTGGAAAAAGTAAAGCAGCTGTGTCCGAATTATCATTCAGACGTGTACTACTTTCTGGGTGCAATTTATTTGGGGCAAAAAGAGTACGCAAAAGCCCTAGAGAATGAGCAACTCTTTCTGGATTTTACCTCTGACGACGAAACAAAGTTTTCAAAGAAATACGAGCAATATCTGGTAGAAACTAAGGACGATATTGAATATACTCGATTCTTTGCTGAAGCTTATGCCAACCCCGTACCCTTTGATCCTATTGTGGTTCGCGACGTATCAACAAATGAAGGAGACGAGTATTTACCTTTAGTCACTCCAGATAATGAATCCCTGTATTTTACCAGAAGATGGGTAGACGACACACCAAACCGAAACAGTATAGTTAACAACTCAACAGAGGTTAGATACATTGAGAAGTTCAGTGTTGCGCAGCTAACAGACGGAAAATTCACTAAAGGTGAGGCAATGGCTGAACCTTTTAATACAGACAAAAAGTCAAATTATGGTGGGGTTACCATATCTCTGAACAATCGACATTTGTATGTAACGATATGTAAACCCTATTTTGATAAAAAGAAGCAGGCTTACTTGTACAATTGCGATATCTACCAATCCAATTATGTGTTCGGTTTCAACAAACTTAAAGGAGTAGAAGAATGGTATTGGACAGAACCTGAAAACTGTGGGCCAAATATCAATACCCCTACCGGCTGGGAGTCGCAGCCCTCGCTAAGCGCAGATGGCAAACACTTGTACTTTGCCTCGATCAGAGAGGGGAGTCAGGGTATTGATATTTATCGATCGGATAAAACCGAGGAAGGTTGGAGTGCAGCCAAAAATGTGGGAGCCCCAATAAACACGCCATACAACGATAAATCGCCCTTTGTGCATACGGATTCAAAAACGCTCTATTTTTCCTCTCAGGGTCATCTGGGATTTGGTGGTTTTGATATTTTTTATACCCGACAGAAAGATGATGGTTCTTGGGGCGAACCCGTCAATATAGGGCATCCAATCAATACGGATGAAGACGAGCACGGTTTTGTTGTGAGTACAAACGGTAAAAAGGTCTATTATTCTTCAGCACGCATAGGTAATTTAAGAACCAAGTTAAACATACTATCTTTTGACCTTTATAAAGAAGCACGGCCAGAGAATGTTGTATTTGTAAAAGGTAACGTGGATCAAACCCAAACACCCAATTCAGAAAAACGGGTGAAGATTGAGAATTTAAACTCAAAAACGGTTTCTGAGTTTGAGGTAGATGAAACAGATGGCGCTTTTGCAGCCGTGGTAGCAGTAAAGCCCGGTGATAAAGTTGTAATGAAAGTGGAAGGAGAAGATATTGCTTACAATGCGCGGATGATTGAAGTGCCCGACTCCTTACCCGAAGTAGAAACTGAGTTTGCAATTGAGCCCATTGCTACTGAAATGAATTTAGTAGCAAAGTCAGAAGAGGTGGGCGGAGCTTATCGATTGGACGATATTCATTACGAGACCAACAGCGCAGATATCTCCGAGCGATCCAAGGTTATTTTGGATGATTTTGCTAAATATTTGCTCAAAAAGAAATCGGTTAAAGTCGCTATTCATGGGCATACGGATAACATTGGGGTGAGTACTGAAAATCTTTTACTTTCTACAGACAGGGCATTTTCCGTAAAAGCATATTTAGAAGGTAAAGGCGTAGCTTCAGACAGGTTACAATTTAAGGGTTTTGGAAGTACAAAGCCCATTGCACCAAACAATACCGAACAGGGAAGGCTAAAAAATAGAAGAACAGAATTTGTGCTTTTATCTAAATAGTAGTTTGTTACTTTTGACAAATAAATAATTGAACTATGAAAAAGCTATCGTTTTACTTACCTGTTGGAGTTTTGGGCACACTTGTCCTTTTGGGATGCAATGGTGAAACAAATACCAAAACTGAAGACAAGAAAGAAGCCGAAGTCGTTGTTAAAGAGGTAAAACCAATAGGAGTTGATGTTTCCGGTGACATAACTCCATCTTCTTTTGGTGAAGAAATCGAAGTAGAGGAAGTAACTTCATCTGCAGAATTATTGGATAAGTTGGAACAAGAAGATACGCTTCGAGATATTGTAATTGCTGGAAAAATCGAATCGGTTTGTAAGAAAAAAGGTTGCTGGATGAATGTTCAGTTAAACGAGGACAATAAAGTGTTCGTCAAATTTAAAGACTATGGTTTTTTCGTTCCTTTAGATGCCGATGGAAGCAAAGCGGTTTTGCAAGGAAACGCATACAAAGAAACGGTAAGTGTAGAGGAGTTGCAGCATTATGCGGAAGATGATGGAAAGTCTGAGGAAGAAATAGCTGCCATTACAGAGCCGGAAACAAAGTACCTATTTATGGCAAGTGGAGTTATTCTGACGGACTACGTTTCTCATAAAGAGGACATGAAAGAAGAAGTTGAGGAATCTTCTGAGGAAGTTGCTACAGAAGAGTAAGAGTGAAATTTACAAAACCAATAAAACGAAAAAAGGCGAGCATTGCTCGCCTTTTTTGTTCAACTTTTTTAGAAGGGCCTACTTCCTATCCATCACCTTTTCAGCAGCTGAAACAATATCAACCGTATCGCAACCATACTTGGTAAGTAACTCTTCAGGTTTGCCACTTTCTCCAAAAGAGTCATCTACTCCTACATATTCTTGAGGTGTGGGCAATTCTCTTGAAAGTAATTGTGCAACAGCATCTCCGAGCCCACCATTCAATTGGTGTTCTTCAGCAGTAACAACACAACGTGTTTTCTTAACAGACTTAAGAATAACTTCTTTGTCCAAAGGTTTAATCGTATGAATATTGATTACCTCAGCATTAATACCTCTTTCCGCTAATTGTTCGCTAGCTTCAAGTGCTTTCCAAACCAAATGCCCGGTGGCAATTATAGTTACGTCTTTTCCAGATTCGAGTAATACTGCTTTTCCGATTTCAAATTTTTGCTCAACTGGAGTGAAGTTCGGAACTTTAGGTCTTCCAAACCGCAAATAAACCGGCCCTTCGTATTCGGCAATGGCTTTAGTCGCTGCCTTTGTTTGATTGAAATCACAGGGATTAATAACTACCATATGCGGTAACATTTTCATTAATCCAATGTCTTCCAATATTTGGTGAGTTGCCCCGTCTTCACCTAAAGTTAACCCAGCATGCGAAGCACAAATTTTTACGTTCTTTCCGCTGTAGGCTATGCTTTGCCTGATCTGATCGTAAACTCTCCCAGTAGAAAAGTTAGCAAACGTACCGGTAAATGGAATTTTACCACCAATGGTTAATCCAGCAGCAATGCCCATCATGTTGGCCTCAGCAATTCCTACTTGTACGAATCGATCGGGGAAATCATTTTCAAATGCGTTCATTTTTAAAGAACCAGTCAGGTCTGCACAAAGCGCAACCACATTTTCATTTTCTTTTCCTAATTCGTGTAACCCCTCTCCAAAACCTGATCGGGTGTCTTTAGAACCTGTGTTTTCGTATTTAGCCATTGTCATAAATTGATGGAAGCAGAGCTGCCCGTGTTAATAGTAAATTTCTGTTGCGTGTTAAATGATGTGCTTTTAGCGCCATTTGGGCGGTATACCAGTAAATAGTCTCCCGGTTGAAGATAAAAGCTTTCTCTAGGTTGTTTTTCATTCAATCGAACCACCTCTTCTAGTTTTCCGTTTCGATCAATAAAAATCCCACCTGAACCTTTGGATTTTTTGGTAACAGATAACAGCCCGGGATTAGGCAAGTCGACCTTTGTTGTGTGAGATTGACTCACTGCTATGTCCTTTAAAATTACTCTTGGAAGCGTTAAAAACTCTAAGTCATAAAATCCCGTTAAGTACTTTTCGGTAGAGTTTAATTCTTGAACATGGATAGTTTTCGATGTGTTGTGTTTTCGCACAATCACTTGAATCGGGGTTCGATTGCTAAAACCTTGCGCTTGTATTCTTATAAATCCCTGAGGGGCATCAACTCCCAAAATGTTGTGTTTGCCGGGTAGCAATGAAATGCTATCGGCTCGAGCCGGAGGAATAGTATGCGCCACGAGATCGTAGGTGTAATTAGCCTCTAGGTCTAAGGTGTCAGGATTTCCTTTGGCGTCCATGGTATGCATAAAATGATACAATAATCGACCACTGAAATGGTCGTAAAGACTAACCGCTACATCGGTTTCTGAAGGGTTTTTTGAAGCATCGATTAAATTAACTTGTGCCGAGGTTTCATTCAAAGCCTGAGAAATTACAATTCCCAATACTTTTTTGAATGTCGCTTCATCTGAGGCATCGTAAAAGGTACCCAAACACTCAAAAGACTTTTTGAAATTAACGTCTAGACCTATACCAATTACAAATGGCTTCAATACAATGCCTTGGCGTTGCAATTTCATCGAAATGGTACACGGATCGCCGCCGCATTCTTCTATACCATCGGTAATTAGAATAATAATGTTTCTGCAGTTTGAACAAGGAGGAAAGTCATCGGCAGATTTCTCCAAGGTCATGGCGATAGGGGTAGTGCCTTTAGGTGTTATTGATTTGAGCTTCGATTTTATTTGTTTCGCATTTCTCGCCGCAAAGGGCACTTCAAGTTTGGTATCGTTGCAATCTTGTCCGTTGCGGTAGTATTTTTGGTGGCCGTAAACACGCAGCGCGGTTTCCAAATTGGGAATGCTTTGCATGCTATCAATTGTTTCCGACAGCAGTTTCTGCGCAATATTGTGTTTCTTTCCTTTTTGCCACGAACCGTTCATGGAGTTCGAGGCATCGTAAATGAATAATATTCTTGTTTTTGCGTTACGGTTAAAATTTACCTGACCGAATAGGGCAGAGCCCGCGAGGCAAAAAACAAGAATTAATGATAGTTTGATATTAAAAAGCATATTAATAATCTCCTAGAGTTTCCTCTAGCTGTTCCAATGCTTGTGCCAATTGCTCGTCACTTGGTGGAATTCCGTGCCATTTGTGGCTTCCCATCATAAAATCTACTCCTTGGCCCATCTCAGTTTTCATCAAGATTACCACCGGTCCGTTCTCCGATTTAGCTTTATCTACGGTAGTTAGAATAGATTGCATGTCGTTACCATCCATTTCCATGGTATTCCACCCAAAAGCATCCCATTTCGCTTTTAGGTCTCCAAGATCCATTACGTCTTTTACATCTCCATCAATCTGCCGTTGGTTCCAATCCACAAATGCTATGAGCTTATTTACCTTTTTTGCTCCGGCGAACATAGCCGCTTCCCATACTTGACCTTCTTGTAACTCACCGTCTCCCATTAGTACATAGGTGTAATTGTTATCATGGTTCAGTTTCTTGCTTAATGCAGCCCCAATTGCAGCAGACAAGCCCTGACCTAATGAACCACTGGCAATGCGCACTCCTGGTAATCCTTCATGGGTAGTTGGGTGCCCTTGCAATCTCGTATTGAGTTTTCTGAACGTTGCCAATTCAGAAACCTCGAAATAACCGGCTCTAGCCAATACAGAATACCAAACCGGTGATATGTGGCCGTTAGAAAGAAAGAATACATCTTCTCCTTTTCCATCCATTGTCCATGTGTTGGGATCGTGTTTTAGAATAGAATGATACATGGCTACAAATAAATCGGTGCAACCTAAAGAACCGCCGGGGTGTCCAGACTGCACTGCGTGTACCATTCTTACTATGTCTCTTCTAGTTTGGGTGGCAAGGTTTTCAAGGTGTTTTATATCTGACATGCAAAGGGTTTTGCTGCGAAATTATAGGATTTAAATAGGGTGTGCGGCTATTGTTGAAAACCTTTGAAAAGTAAACTCAGCACGCTACGGGCTTGATTTTGCTACATTTGCCGCCGTTTAAAAAGAAGTTAGAAATCATTAGTAATAAATCGTGTATTCCCAGCTTGACTGGGAATCTATTGTAATGAACGGTTTTTAGATTCCCGCGTTCGCGGGAATGACGTAAGATGAAAATGGGAGATTAGCAATAATCATCCGGAAGAAATTTAAAAATTATGGCTCTAAAATGCGGTATTGTTGGCTTGCCCAACGTTGGAAAATCAACATTATTCAATTGTTTAAGTAGTGCAAAAGCACAATCTGCAAACTTTCCTTTTTGTACTATCGAACCTAACGTGGGTGTGATAACCGTTCCCGATGAACGATTAAACAAATTGTCTGAATTGGTAAACCCAGAACGCATAATGCCTACTACGGTGGAGATTGTGGATATTGCTGGTTTGGTAAAAGGAGCTAGTCAAGGCGAAGGTTTGGGGAATCAGTTTCTTGGAAACATCAGAGAATGCAACGCTATTATTCATGTGCTAAGGTGTTTTGATGACGGAAACATCGTGCACGTTGATGGTTCTATTGACCCAGCTCGAGATAAAGGAGTAATAGATACCGAATTGCAATTAAAAGATTTAGAAACAGTAGATAAGCGATTAGATAAAGCCAAAAAAGCCGCTAGAACTGGAGATAAGGAAGCAATGAAAATTGTTTCCATAATTGAGCAGTATAAAAACCATTTGGAGGCTGGAAAATCCATTCGGTCTTTGGAAATTGATGAAGAATCGGTTAAGCTGATTGGTGATATGCAATTGCTAACCGAGAAGCCCGTATTGTATGTGTGTAATGTTGATGAAGCCTCTGCGGTTTCTGGAAATGACCACACAAAATCCGTTGAAGAATTGGTAAAAGATGAGCAATGCGAGGTTATGTATTTATGTGCTGGAATTGAGTCCGATATCTCTGAGCTAGAAACCTTTGAAGAAAAGCAGATGTTCCTTGAAGAGCTGGGACTTGAAGAACCGGGAGTAAATTACTTGATTAAAAAGGCGTATACTTTATTGGATCTTGAAACTTACTTTACTGCAGGAGAAAAAGAAGTGAGGGCGTGGACAATAAAGTCGGGCATGAAAGCGCCACAAGCCGCTGGTGTGATTCATACCGATTTTGAAAAAGGCTTTATCCGTGCTGAGGTGATTAAATATGCCGATTTTGTCGAGTACGGTTCTGAATCAGCGTGTCGAGAAAAAGGAAAATTGAACGTGGAAGGCAAGGAATACGTCGTGCAGGATGGCGATGTAATGCACTTTAGGTTTAACGTTTAATTATTAGAATTCACCGACCCATTTTTTGGTTAAAAAAACTGTGGAAAACATTAGTTTTTAGCCCTTAACCTACCACTACCTTTCCTATATTTTTAGGCTTTTGTAATGCGCTGAAGAATCAGTAAATATAATGGCCGAAGAAGTAAAATATACCGAAGAAAATATTCGCTCACTCGATTGGAAAGAGCATATTCGGATGCGACCGGGAATGTACATTGGTAAAACCAGTGACGGGTCCTCTGCCGATGACGGTATTTACATCCTTCTGAAAGAAATCCTAGACAATTCTATCGATGAATTTGTGATGGGTAACGGCAAGAACATTGACATTTCGGTTAAAGACGGAAAAGTTAAAGTTCGAGACTATGGTCGTGGGATTCCGCTAGGAAAGGTGATTGATTGTGTTTCTAAAATTAATACCGGCGGTAAATACGATTCTAAGGCATTTAAAAAATCGGTTGGACTAAATGGTGTTGGTACTAAGGCGGTGAATGCACTTTCGGAATATTTCCGAGTTGAATCGATTCGAGAGGGAAAAATAAAACGCGCTGTTTTTAAGCGTGGCGTGCTTACCGAAGATGCACCAGTTGAAGCCTCTGGTATAAGGCGCGGTACGCGTTTTACTTTCGAGCCAGATCCAGAAATATTCAAAAATTTTAAATTCCGCCCTGAGTATATCCGAAATATGATTCGGAATTACTCCTACCTCAATCGCGGTCTAAAAATTCACTTTAATGGAGAGGAGTTCTACTCTGAAAATGGGCTGCTCGACTTACTGAAAGAAAAGCTTACGGCAGATCCATTGTATCCAATCATTCATTTGGAAGGAGAGGATATTGAAGTAGCCATCACGCACACCAATTCCTACGGTGAGGAGTATTACTCTTTTGTAAACGGTCAGTTTACTACGCAAGGTGGAACGCACCAAGGAGCATTTAGAGAGGCCTATGTAAAAGTTATTCGTGATTTTTTTGGAAAGAGTTATGAGGCTGTCGACGTTCGTGGAGGGTTGGTTGCTGCTGTAAGTGTAAAGGTTATCGAACCGGTTTTTGAATCACAGACCAAGACTAAGTTAGGGTCTACAGAAATCGAACCTGGCGGAAAATCTATGCGGGCATTTGTGTCCGAATTCTTATCTAGAGAACTGGATAATTACTTGCATAAAAATCCTGACACCAACGACCCCTTGCAACGAAAAATATTGCAAAGTGAACGAGAGCGTAAGGATATGGCCGGTATACGTAAACTGGCCAAGAAGAGAGCGAAAGAGGTTTCTTTACACAACAAAAAATTACGTGACTGCAAAATTCACTTGAGCGACAAAGGAGACAACCCCCTTAAAAGAGATACAACCCTATTTATAACTGAGGGAGACTCAGCAAGTGGATCGATTACTAAAGCAAGAAAGGTACAAACGCAAGCGGTATTTAGTCTGAAAGGAAAACCGTTAAACTCGTTTGGACTGACTAAAAAAATTGTTTACCAAAACGAAGAATTCAATCTGCTACAAGCGGCACTAAACATTGAAGAAGGGCTAGACGACCTGCGATACAACAACATTGTTATTGCAACTGATGCCGATGTCGATGGAATGCACATTCGATTATTGCTAATAACCTTTTTCCTTCAATTCTTTCCGGATCTGGTAAAGTCGGGACATTTGTATGTGCTTGAAACACCTTTGTTTAGGGTGAGAAACAAACAAGAAACCATTTATTGCTATAGCGACGAAGAGCGACAACAAGCACTGGAAAAACTAAAAGGAAAACCAGAGATTACCCGATTCAAAGGATTGGGAGAAATTTCACCGGATGAATTCAAAGGGTTTATCGCTGAAGATATTCGCTTGGATCCAGTAGTTATTGGAAACGATACGGGAATACAAGATCTTCTAACCTTTTATATGGGGAAGAATACACCAGACCGTCAGAAGTTTATCATTGAAAACTTGAAAGTAGAAAAAGATATTGTGGAGGAAGAATTGTAAATGAGAGTTGTAATTCTATTAGTGAGTATTTTATTGGTTTTTGGTTGTAAATCAAATAAAAATGGAAGTACAAAGGCCACCGAAACAGCAGCAAAAGAACAGCAAGTATCTGCAGATGATAGAGCTAAGGTATCAGGAGAGCCTGCTACAACTAATGAGGTGGCTAAGCCTTTGGAAGCTAATGAAGCAGTGCAAACTAAGGTTCCATTCCATTCAGAGCTTCTTTTTGGGAATTGGCAGATTGTTTCCATTTCGGAGAACGGTAAAACGGCAGATTTGCCTTATTCAGAATGGGATATGCAATTGCAGTTTGAAGAAGAAAGTGAAACAGTGGGAATTAAATCTCCTTGTAATTCTGGGGGTTGTGTGTATCAAGTAACGGAAAGAGTGGTTTCAATTCAGTCGGAATGTGGGTTTACCGAAATGTACTGTGAAGAAGAAGCAAAAAATAAGTGGGAGCGAAAATTAGTTGAGATTTTAAACAATCAATCAACAATTGAATTGCTCGATGAAGAAAATCTTAAACTGAGAGGTTCAGCATCACAAGTTGAATTAATGAGATTGTAATAATGGCGGACGATCCAGCGGATAACCTAGACGAGAAAGACGAAGAATTTGAAGCATTAGATGGAGCTGTCAATAGTGGCGACAATGGTGCTGAAGTAGATGTAATTCGGGTTTCTGGAATGTATGAAGAGTGGTTTTTAGACTATGCTTCTTATGTTATTTTGGAGCGTGCAGTACCTCACGTAAATGACGGCTTTAAACCAGTACAGCGAAGACTATTACACTCACTCAAGGAACTGGATGATGGTAGGTATAATAAGGTAGCCAACGTCGTTGGAAATACCATGAAATATCACCCACATGGTGATGCTTCTATTGCTGACGCCTTGGTTGCTTTAGGTCAAAAAGAATTGCTGATTGACACCCAAGGTAACTGGGGAAATACGCTAACTGGTGACCGTGCGGCTGCACCAAGATATATCGAAGCGCGATTGTCAAAATTTGCATTAGAGGTTGTTTTTAATCCGAAAACCACCGAATGGCAATTGTCTTATGACGGTCGAAATAAAGAACCAGTAACGCTACCTGTTAAGTTTCCAATGTTGGTTGCACAAGGTGTAGAGGGAATTGCAGTTGGGCTTTCCTGTAAGATTTTACCGCATAACTTTATAGAAATCATAGATGCTTCGGTAAATTATTTACAAGGCAGAAAAACCAAAATCTACCCAGATTTTATGGGTGGAGGAATGGTTGATGTCTCCAATTACAACGATGGATTACGCGGTGGTAAAATTCGAGTGCGCGCTAAGATTTCGGCAATTGATAAGAAGACCTTATTAATAAGTGAAATTCCTTTTGGAACAACCACTACGTCTTTGATTGATTCCATTCTGAAGGCAAACGACAAAGGGAAAATCAAAATCAAAAAAATTGAGGACAATACCTCTGAGTTTTGTGAAATTCAAGTGCATTTGGCGCCAGGTGTTTCGCCAGACAAAACCATTGATGCATTATATGCTTTCACCGATTGTGAAGTAAGTATTTCTCCGAACGCGGTAATTATTGAAGAGGACAAACCAAGATTTGTAACTATTTCGGAAATACTTCAGCAAAATGTAGAGCATACAAAAGATTTGTTGCAGCTGGAGTTGGAGATTAAAAAACGAGAACTGGAAGAACAATGGCATTTTTCGAGTTTGGAAAAAATCTTTATTGAGAATAAAATCTATATCGACTTTGACGGCAAAACGTATGACGAGGCGATTGAGGTTACGCATAAATTACTAAAACCGCACATTAAACATCTTAAACGGGCTGTAACGGACGAAGATGTTAAGAAATTGCTTGAAATTCGTATGCGTCGAATTACCAAACACGACGCCGATAAAGCCGATACATTTATAGCTCAGTTAGAAGAAGAATTAGCCAAAGTGCAACACAGCCTCGATAATCTGATTGAATTTGCCATTGACTACTTTAAGGGGCTAAAAAAACGCTATTCAGAAGGCAAAGAGCGAAAAACCGAAATCAAAAGTTTTGAAACCATTGTTCGGTCTAAAGTTGCTGTGGCGAACGTAAAACTTTATGTAAACAAAGCGGAAGGTTTCGCGGGAACTTCATTGCGAAAAAGTGACTCAGAATTCGTTTGCGATTGCTCGGATATCGACGACATTATTGTCATTCGAAAAAATGGCGAAATGATGGTTTCCAAAATCTCAGATAAAGCCTTTTTTGGAAAAGACATTCTTTATATAAATGTGTGGAAAAAAGGCGATACGCGAACCATTTACAACCTAATTTATTTCGACGGAAAATCGAAGTATTCCATGGTAAAACGCTTCGCGGTCACATCGATTACACGAGATAAGGCTTACCATATCTCCGCTGGAAACCCAGGCAGCAAGATTCACTACATGTCGGTAAACCGAAATGGTGAAGCAGAAGTGGTGCGCGTTGTGTTGCGTCAAAAGCCAAAAATCAAAAACCTAAAGTTCGATTTCGACTTTGCAGAAATTAATATAAAAGGTAGGGGGGCAAAAGGAAATATTTTGACCAAAAACCTAGTGCACAAAATTGAATTGAAAGAGCAGGGAGTTTCAACACTTAGCGCTCGTAAAATTTGGTGGGATGATACCGTGAGTAGACTAAATGCTGATGGAAGAGGTAGTCTTGTAGGGGAGTTTAAAGCCGAAGATAAAATTGTTGCCATCATGGATGATGGTACTTATAGAATGTACCCTCAATCGCTGAATACTCATTTCGAGGAGCATATGATTATTCTGGATAAGTTCGACCCCGAGCAAGTATTCTCCATGGTGCACTATGACGGTGAAAAAGGGCAACACTTTGTAAAAAGATTTGTACTCGAACCCTCGGAGAAAGTACAATCCTTATTGACGGATCACGAAGATTCAAAACTGGACATAATATCGAAGCACACCTTCCCAGTGGTGAAGGTGGAGTTTGATAAACGCAGCTCCAACAGAAGCCCCGAAATTGTGGAACTGCACGACTTTATAGCCGTAAAGGGTTACAAGGCACTGGGTAATCGATTGTCCGCTGATAAAGTAAAGCAGGTGACAGAGCTCGATCCATTGCCCGAGCCAGAAAAACCGAAAACTGAAGAAACCTCATCGGAGGAAATTGAAGGTACTAACGCGGAGCAATCCAATTCAGGAAATGAAAAAAATGAGGGATCCGAAAGCCCGCAATCTAATGCCAAACCCCAAGCAACTGAAGTAAAAGAGGCGCCTGAAAAGAAAGCACCTAAAGCAGCAGAAAAAAAAGTAGAGCATAAGGAAATTGAAAAGCCGGGAGTAAAAAAGTCAGCGACTAAAAAAGCAACTACGAAGAAAGCTAAACCTAAGGAGGAAAAAAATAAAAAGGAAGAAGCTAAAGAAGAAAAACCAACATCTGAAAATAAGTCAAAACCTAAAACCGAACCGACGAAAAAGGCGGACTCAAAACCTAAAAAGAAAGGCGATGACGACGATGACGATATACCACCAGAAGGACCCGTTCAGATTACTTTGGAGTTGTAGTTTGGTCATTTGATTAAAGTGAATTTACCTGTTTAAATCAAAACCCAGCCTTTCTGCTGCTTTTTTCTAATAAGTAGAAGTTGGTAATACTGTCTTTTCTAGAAATGTCATGAAGGTCTCGAAATACGTAGCCATACTGACTCATAAGGTTTAACACTTCAATAATTGACTTATAGCGGATAGCCTCACCATTTTCATCCTGTATAGTTAATTCCTTTCTTCCAAATGACCATTTCTGACCATAGTCTAACTCATAAATTCCAAATCCTTGAGAATAAACATAGACATATCGAACTTGTAATTTCGAGATATCAGTATTGTTAACTTGTTGTGAATAAACTGACATATTTAAAAAAAGAGCAGCAGTAAGGAATAAAATTTGTGTTTTTATTAAGAATAGATTTTAACTCTTTACAGTTCAAAAAACCTGCCATTTTTAACTGACAATCTTTGCTATACAAATAATGTTATGATATTTTCATTAAATTGGAAAATCATAAGCAACTTCCTTTATTAAAATCAATACTACCGAAGAACTATAGTGCTCTCTTTATATGATATAGAGTCAGTCTTTTGTCTCCAGATTTTGTAAACAAACCTTTCTCAAGGCCAGTTTTTAAGTCGCGGCTAGCTGAGGCGCTGCTTAATTGTTTAAACACTTGCATGTAATCTTTTCGGGTAAAGGTTTTATTGTCCAAACTGCAAAAGTGTTCTAGTCTATTTGCTTGTGTCATTTTTACTGAAACCGAGTTGGCTAATAATTGGCTTAAAGCATCATTGATAACTGAAAGCATATAATTTATAAATAAGGTGGAGTTACCTAGCTTGTCACACTCGGAAAGTACCTTGTAATAGTCCTCCTGATTTTGGGAAATCAGGGTTTCAAAAGGCAAGTATTGAAACACAGGGTATTGTTTAATTAAAATTACGGTTTGCCACAACCGCCCCATTCTGCCGTTTCCATCAGTGAACGGATGAATAAATTCCATTTCGTAGTGAAAAACACAGCTCTTAATAAGCATGATTTCCTTGTCATTTTTTAGATAACTAAATAGATCTTTCATTAAATACGGAACCTTGTCGGCAGGTGGAGCCAAGTGTTCCACTATAGAACCCTTTACTATTCCCACTCCTTCTTTTCGGTATTGCCCTGGTTGGTCAATTAGCCCTTGCATTAAAATTTTGTGTGCCTTAAGAAATGATCGATTAGAATCAAATTTAAAATCCTCAATAGATTCATAAACCTTTATTGCATTGTGGACCTCCTTAATGTCTTTTAAAGGCCCTAGCACTCTTTTGTTTTCAAGTATGTCCGTGATTTGCTGCTCCGTAAGCGTATTGCCTTCAATTTTTAGAGAAGAGTGAATGGTTTTAATTTGGTTTTGCTTGCGAAGGCTGGGGGACGACTTTATTAAAAAAGAAGCATTTACTGCACCTACTTTCTCAGCTACTTGGGTAACAAGCGCTACAATCTTAGAATTAATCTCATACGGAGGTTTCATGATAGTATCATTTGATAGTATCAAAGGTAATGTTTGATTAGAGTTGTATGGTTAGAATGAGCTAATAATTAGTCTCTACACTGAAGAATAGTGTGCAAGTTCTATACGGAGCTTGCAAAAAGAACTACTTAAATCTATTTCAATAGAAATTAGAGATTCCCTGTCCATCTGGCAGGCGGATGTGTAGAAGTGTCGCAATGTATTTCATGCTGAAAGTCTGCTCCACTAATCTTATAGAATCACGACTTTAATAAAACAAAAAAGCCCCATTCCATTGCTGAAACAGGGCTTTTATTATTCTGTAAATATTAGATTACGTGTTTACGTAACCCGATTTTTTTGTGATCCATTTTGGAGCTTCTTTTATCCAAGTAAACTCATCTTTTGAGTATTCGTTGTTTTTCAATTTATTCGCAACGATCTCAAATTTCTCTATTGTGTAGGCTACATCCTCCAATGTATGAGCAGCTGTAGGTATCAAACGCAATAAAATCACGTTTTTAGGTACCACAGGGTACACCACTAAGGAGGTAAAGATTTGATAGTTCTCTCTTAAATCAAAAATTAAATTGGTAGCTTCCATTAATCCACCTTCTAAGTAAACAGGAGTAACACAAGAATTGGTTTCCCCTAAGTTAAACCCTTGCTTTCTTAAACCACTTTGCAATGCGTTTGCAATTTCCCAAAGTTTATTTTTGTGTGACGGATCGTCTCTTAATAATTGCAAGCGTTTCAGGTTACCCTCTACCAATGGCATAGGCATTGATTTTGCAAATATTTGAGATCGTGTATTGTGTTTTAAATAGTCAATCACGTCTTCAGTAGAACTGATAAATCCACCTACAGAAGCGAATGCTTTGGCAAAAGTTCCAAAGTACACATCAATGTCATCTTGAACTCCTTGCTCTTCACCAGCACCAGCACCCGTTGCACCTAAAGTTCCGATACCATGCGCATCGTCAACGAATAGTCTAAAATCGTACTTCTTTTTTAATTCAACAATCTCTTTCAGTTTGCCTTGATCTCCGGCCATTCCAAATACACCTTCGGTAATTACTAATATAGCACCACCTGTTGTCTCAATTAGTTTTTCCGCTCTTTTCAGCTGAACCTCTAACTTCTCAATTTCGTTGTGTGCGTATACAAATCTTTTTCCTTGGTGCATTCTAACTCCGTCAATAATGCATGCATGACATTCCGAATCGTAAACGATTACGTCGTTTCTATCCACTAATGCGTCTACAGTAGAAGCCATGCCCATGTAGCCGTAATTTACCAGCATGGTATCTTCTTTTTTGACGAATGCAGAAAGTTCTTCTTCTAATCGTTCGTGCGTTACAGAATTACCCGACATCATTCTAGCTCCCATAGGAGTTGACAATCCATGGGAAGCTGCAGACTCAGCATCTACTTTTCTAACTTCCGGGTGATTTGCGAGACCTAAGTAATTGTTAATACTCCAAACCAGCATTTCTTGATCTCTAAACATCATTCGATTTGCGATTTCACCTTCCAATTTAGGAAACTGGAAATAGCCGTAAGTAATGCCCGAGATTTGGCCAAGAGGCCCTCTTCTTTGCTTTAATTTTTCAAATAAATCCACTCGATTATTTTTTTAAAAATTCAACAACAAAAGTATAACAAATTCAAGGACAGTCTGTTCTTAGTTATGGTCATAAAGGTGTTCAAAACCTTATATTTGCCGCCAGATGAGTAGTGCATTAAAATATCTTACAATTATTCTCACCATTGGTGTTTTGTGGTCGTGTAAGCACAATAAAGTGCTAAAAAGCACAGATTTAACCTATAAATACGAGATGGCTAATACCTATTTTGAAGAGGGAGAGTATTACAAGGCCATGCCATTATTAGAAGAGCTGATACCCATTTACAGAGGTACTGAAAAAGCTGAACGCCTCTTTTATATCTACGCGTTTTCTGAATATTACTTAAAAGATTACATACTCGCTGCTCACCGGTTCAACACCTTTGTAAATAACTTCCCTTTCAGCAGATTTACGGAGGAGTGCCAATTTATGAGCGCTATTTGTCATTACAAAATGTCGCCAAAATTCAGCCTCGACCAAACGGATACCTACATGGCTATTGAACAGTTGGGGGTTTTTTCTAGGCAATTTCCAGAAAGTAAGTACGTAGACTCCTCACATGTAATGATGGATGAGCTAAGAGAGAAATTGGAGAAAAAATCCTTTATGACATCCAAACAGTATTACAGAATTGGACGTTACAAGGCCGCGGTGACTGCTTTTGAGAATGCATTAATCGATTATCCAGATACAGATTATCGCGAAGAAATATTATTTTTAATGATTAAAGCGCATTTTGAATGGGCGGAGAATAGTGTGGATTCAAAAAAAGAGGAAAGATATTCCAATACTAAGAAAGCTTATTTTAAATTTGCAGCCGCTTATCCCGAAAGTAAATTCTTTAAAGATGCCGAGGAGGTATTAGAAGAAACTAAAGAAGAGCTTCAGGAATTAACACAGAAAAAGACTTAAGATATGGATTACAAAAAGACAAATGCTTCTCCTTCTACGATAACAAGAGACGTTATTGATATGAGTAATGAAGTCGGAAACGTATACGAATCGTTGGTACTTTTATCCAAAAGATCAAATCAAATCAATCAAGAAATAAAAGAAGAACTTACCGCAAAGTTGGAAGAGTTTGCAACCTCTCACGATAACTTGGAGGAGATATTTGAAAACAGAGAGCAAATAGAAATCTCGAAATTTTATGAGCGTTTGCCTAAACCAACAAGTATTGCTGTGCAAGAATTATTAGAAAGCAAAGTATACTACAGAAAACCAGAAGAAGATTCTGAATCAATGGTATAACCCCGTATGCTAAGAGGCAAAAAAATACTTCTAGGTGTAACCGGAAGCATAGCGGCCTACAAAGCAACTTTCCTTATAAGATTATTAGTAAAAGCAGAAGCCGAAGTCAAGGTAATATTGACTCCGGCTTCTTTGGATTTTGTAACACCAGTTACCTTATCTACATTGAGTAAAAACCCAGCAATAACGGATTTTTACCTAGAAAAAGATGCCGGACAATGGGTAAACCATGTGGATCTTGGTTTGTGGGCAGACCTTATGTTGATTGCACCTGCTTCGGCCAATACGCTGGCCAAAATGAACCAAGGAGTATCCGATAATATTTTATTGACTACTTATTTGTCTGCGCGCTGTCCGATTTGGGTGGCTCCAGCAATGGATTTAGATATGTATACGAATCCAGCAACGACCGAGAATTTTAAACAGCTTGAGGCTAAGGGGGTTAGAGTATTGGAATCGGCTGAAGGCGAGTTGGCCTCGGGTCTAAAGGGTAAAGGTCGTTTGCAAGAACCTGAAGAGCTATTCGCACACATTCAAGAGCATTTTGAGCCAAAAAGTAACTTGATAGGTAAGCAAGTACTGATTACTGCTGGCCCAACCCACGAAAATATTGATCCAGTGCGTTACATTGGAAACCGATCCACAGGAAAAATGGGCATCGCTTTGGCAAATGCATTCACTGAAAGAGGTGCTCAAGTAACGCTCGTTTTAGGACCAACAGAAGAACTTGTTGATACAAGATACTTAGAATTAGTGCGCGTTCAAACTGCGGAGGAAATGCTTAATTCCTGCAAAGAATATTACAGTAAATCAGATATTGCAATATTCGCGGCAGCGGTTTCTGACTACAAACCAAAGGTCATTGCCAATGAGAAGATAAAGAAAGCAGAAAGCACCATTCAGTTAGACTTGGTGAAAAACCCAGATATTGCTAGGTTCTTTGGTGAATTGAAAAAGGAAAACCAAATTAATATTGGGTTTGCACTTGAAACCAATAATGAACGCTCCAATGCTCAAGAAAAATTGCAGAAGAAAAACTTTGATGCAATCGTTTTAAACTCTTTGAGGGATGCTGGCGCGGGTTTTGGTCATGACACCAATAAAGTAACCATCATTTCTGAGCATAATAAACCGGAAAAATTAGAGTTGATGTCTAAGGTTCAGGTCTCTGAAAAGATTGTAAATTTCACGGAAGCATTAATTGATGAGAAGTTTTCTAATAACGTGTAGTTTTATATTGCTTAGCGTAGCAACTTACGCTCAGGAAGTTAAGTGCGAAGTTTCTATAAACTTCAACAGATTAGATGGTGTTGACGTGACCATTTTTCAGGACATGAAGCAGGCCGTTTACGAATTTGTAAATAATAGAAAGTGGACAGGCGATGTGTTTAAAGAAAGTGAAAAAATTGAGTTCAGTATTTTAATAGAACTTGCCTCGGTAGAAAGCAATACAAATTTTAGCGGCACCATACAAATTCAGAGCAGAAGGCCTGTTTACGGCAGTTCGTACAACTCCACTATTTTTAGTTTTAAGGATGAGAGTTTTGAATTTACCTACGATCGATTTGCAAATTTAGAATACTCGGAGTCTACCTATTTAAATAACCTAACCTCCGTGCTGGCATTTTATACATACATGGTTATTGGGTACGATTACGACACCTATAAGATGGAAGGAGGAACTCCCTATTTTCAAAAAGCGCAGCAAATTGCGGGTGCGGCGCAATCTAGTGGTACTCAGGGTTGGGCAACTGGAGAGTTGAGAAATAGGTATGCCTTGGTGGAGAATCATTTAACGCCTCGATTCAGGAACTTGCGTATTTGTATGTATGAATACCACAGAAAAGGATTTGATCAGATGGCCAATGACGTAAAAACGGGCAGAGATGCGGTAACCGCCGCGTTGCTGAAATTAGAAGGGGTACACAGAAATTTTCCCAATTCATTCAATATGCGGGTCTTTTTCGATGCTAAGAATAAAGAAATTATCAAATTGTATCAAGAGGCGCCTCGAGAGGAAAAACAAAAAGTACTGAAGCTCCTCAATACCGTGGACCCTGCAAACACCATCAATTACCAAAAAATATTGTAGCGGGTGTTGCAGCAACTCAAAATATCCAATTACACCTTAATTGATGAAATAAGTATTCCTCTCAGTTCGGGATTAACAACCATTACCGGTCAAACGGGAGCCGGTAAGTCCATAATGTTGGGAGCTCTGTCTCTTGTCCTTGGAAAAAGAGCAGGCTCTGATTTACTGTTTGATGCAGACAAGAAATGCGTAATAGAGGCTGAGTTTTCGGATGCATCAAAAGAAGCAAAGCTATTTTTAGAACAGCAAGATTTCGATGTTTCAGATAACATCATTTTAAGAAGGGAATTACTGCCAAGCGGAAAAAGCAGATCCTTCATTAACGATACCCCTGCAAACCTGAAACAGCTGGCAGAATTAGGGTCAATGATAATTGATATTCATGCGCAACATGAAAACTTGAAATTGTCAGATGTTTCCTTTAGGACATTTGTTTTGGATGCCTATGCTGGCAATTTAGAAAAGCTTGGTGCATATCAAGAAACCTACAATGAGGTGCATGTGTTGCGTAAGCGTTTGAATGACTTTCAGCAAGAAGTAAGTGAAAAAAAGAAAGAGCAGGATTATCTCCAGTTTTTATTTGAAGAACTAGAGACTGCAAATGTGCAGGAGGGCGAGTTAGAAGAAAAGGAAGAGCAATTAAAAACCAAAGAACACGCCGAGGAAATCAAGTCAACACTTTTAAATGTGCAAGGTGCGCTTTCCTCAGAGAGCTCCGGCTTGAGCGAAATGGCGCATAATGCAGAACGAATGCTGGCGTCTATTGCTTCTTATTCTAATGGCTTGGAGCAATTGGCAGAGCGCATCAAAAGTGTGCGCATTGAGTTGCAAGACATCTTTGAAGAGGCCAGTCGAATGGAATCGGAGGTTGTTGTTGACGCCTCAGAAACGGAAATACTCCAGGAAAGAATAGATGTAATCAACGGACTACTTAGGAAGCACCAAGCGGATAGTGCTGATGAGTTGAACAAGATTCAATTGGAATTGGAAACACAACTTGAAGCCATCACGGGTGCTGACGAAAGAGAAAAATTGCTTCAAGACGAGCTGGAACATGCTGAGCAAATTTTGAAGGATAAAGCTGAAGCGTTAAGTGCGAGTAGAAAATCGTGCCTCAGTAAATTTGAGCAAGATTTATTGAGTAACCTCAAGGAAATGGGAATGCCTCAAAGTAGGTTTACAGTTGATTTGCGCCCCATGGAGGACTGCGGTAAATTAGGAAAAGAGCAAATAGATTTCTTATTTACTGCAAATAAAGGCTCCTCGCTAAAAAAAGTTGCCGAATCGGCAAGTGGCGGCGAACTCTCTAGGATACTGTTAGCAATAAAAGCTATTATTTCGGAACGGACGAAGTTACCGAGCATCGTTTTTGATGAAATAGATACAGGCGTAAGTGGCGAAGTTGCCAATAAAATGGGTGACTTAATGAAAAGTATAAGTGGTAAAATACAGGTCATTGCAATTACACACTTACCTCAGATAGCAGCAAAAGGAAAACATCACTTTTCGGTATTTAAAGATCATAAAAGTGAAAAAACACTCACAAAAATTGAATTATTAGAGGCGGATAGTCGAGTAATTGAATTGGCTAAAATGCTGAGTGGTGATAAGTTGAGCACTGTAGCTAAAGAAAATGCTAGAATGCTATTAAAAAACTAATGTATTTCTAAATTTGAAGTTCAAATAAAAGAACAAGTATGGCAAATGATATTTTGAAAGGTAAACGGGGAATAATTTTCGGAGCATTAGACGAAAACTCCATTGCATGGAAGGTTGCTGAAAGAGCAGCAGAAGAAGGAGCTCAGTTTACATTAACCAACGCGCCAATTGCAATGCGCATGGGAAAAATAAATGACTTAGCGGCAAAATGCAATGCAGAGATTATTCCTGCGGATGCGACCAGTTTGGAAGATTTGGAGCAATTGATTCAAGGTTCTATGGATAAACTAGGGGGTAAATTAGATTTTGTGCTGCATTCTATTGGGATGTCGCCAAATGTCAGAAAGAGCAAGCCCTACACAAATCTGAATTACGACTTCTTTCAAAAAACAGTAGATGTTTCTGCGTTGTCTTTTCATAAGGTTCTGCAAACATCAATGAAGTTAGATGCCCTCAACGAGTGGAGCTCAGTATTAGCATTGACTTACATTGCAGCGCAGCGAACATTCCCAGATTACAGCGACATGGCTGAAGCAAAATCAATGTTAGAGTCGATTGCACGAAGTTTTGGATACCATTACGGTACAGAAAAGAATGTGAGAGTAAACACGATCAGTCAATCTCCTACCCGAACTACTGCTGGATCAGGAGTAAAAGGTTTTGATGATTTTATTGATTTTGCAGATAAGATGTCACCGCTAGGAAATGCCAGTGCAGAAGATTGTGCCAATTATTGTATTGCTATGTTTTCTGATTTAACTCGAATGGTAACCATGCAAAACTTGATGCACGATGGAGGGTTCTCCTCTACCGGAATTACAGCGAAAATGTTGGATAAAGATTAATAACCAAACTCACTCAACGGTATGAATAAAACCCTTCTTGTTGCAGGAAGGGTTTTACTTTTTAGGACGTTTTTGTATGGCGTATAATTCGGTAGAACTCGTTTTTAAATATTTAAAGTTTTTAAAAGACTCAAAAACTCGATACCGAGTACACTCTCCTTTTGTCTATCAGATTGTGGACAATGTTTTACGAAAACAACCACCATATTATGCGTTCAAGAAAATTGAACGATGGAGAGAAGAACTGTTGGAGAACCAAGAAAAGGTTGAATACATAGATTTGGGAGCTGGGTCGCGTTTAAAACCAGCAAAAAAAGTGTGCGACATTGCAAATAGGTCTTTGTCTTCAAAAACTCAATCTGAATGGCTGTTTGGTTTAGCCAATTACTTTAACGCAACAACCATAGTCGAACTAGGAACCAGCTTGGGGGTTTCCACTGCTTATTTGGCCGCAGCAAGAAAAGATGCTAGCGTTATTTCTTTTGAATCTAACACTGAAGTATTAGAATACGCACGTAGAGGTTGGAAAAAACTGAAACTAGATAATATTAGCGTCATTGAAGGTAATATCGATAACGAATTGCCTTCTTTTTTAAATCATAAAACCCTGAAAATTGATTTGGTATTTATAGATGCCAACCATACATATGCAGCTACTATAGATTACGTTAATAGATTGATTCCTTTCGTGCATCAAAACGCATTAATGGTGTTGGATGACATTCACTGGAGTAGAGAAATGGAAAAGGCGTGGCAAGAAATTATAATGAAACCAGAAGTTTCGATTAGTATTGACTTATTTCACAAAGGAATTATCTTTTTTAGAAAAGATATTGAGAAGGAACACTTTGTTCTTAGGGTTTAAATTACCTGTTGTAGGTTTCTAACGCATTAGGTTTATCGGTGCTGTATTCGATACCCTATCCCCAAATCGATTGACATAGCTGTATTGGAGAATGTATTGACCCGCTTCAAGTGCAGTACCATTCTGATCGGTACCAGCCCATTCTATTTGCGATAGTTGAGATTCTTGAAAAACATCTTGTCCCCATCGATTGAATATGGTTACTTCCAATGATTGAATATCTCCAGCGTAAATGATCAAGGCGTCATTTCTACCGTCACCATTTGGTGTAAATGAATTTGGGAAAAGAATGTCTTGTTTCGAAGAAGATAAAGTTGCCTCGTGAGACATTACCGTGATATTTGGATATTTCATAATGTCTTTACAACCATTACTGTTGTACGCATGTAATTCAATTTCTCGCACGCCTTCCTGTTGAAATCGAACTTCTGCATTTCGCTCACGAGAAAAAAGAATACCGTCTTCATACCATTCAAAACGCTCGCCATTTTTACTGTGATTGTATAAGCTCAATAATTCACTTACTTTTAATTCCACTGAAGAAGGAATGAAGTCCGCTAATATTGGTATTACGTTAACTTCAATACTGGATTTGTCTATTCCACATTCGTTTGAATTGGTAAGGGTAAATACATCCTGCTCGCTTACGACTATTGATTTACTTTTTGAGCCATTTGACCAAATTGGGTTCATGGAACTAAATGAAGTCAATTTAACGGACTCACCTGCGCAAAGGTCAGTACTTCTGCTTGTCATTATTCTACTCACGGGTTCAGTTTTGCTAGAAACGTAGTGACTGCCTTTAGCAAGAAAACACCCATCAAAAGCCTCTACTGAATACACCCCAGGCTGGGTTATTGATATGGCGTGTGTGGCTTTATTATTAGACCACTTGGGGTTTTTCATATTAGGTGAAATCTCTAACTCGGCAGAAGTGCCTAAACAGACAAAATCGGGACCGTAAATCTGTAATTTATGTTCTAAAACTCGTACGGTTATGTAGGCAGTGTCCGATAAGTTTGGGTTAGATTGTTTTTTGCGAACGACAAATAAAGTGGTCGTTTTTTTAGGGATAAATTTTGTTTTTTTTAAATACGGCGACTCTACTGCATTTGCAGGGAACCAATAGTATTCGTAGCCAATGGCAGTCCCAGTTGCCTCCAATGTCAGTTCTTTGTCAACACAAACGGCTTCTTCAGGTCCAATAATTAAGAAGTTCTCTGATTTTTCAGTAGCGTTATTTTTTTGGATAAATAAAACCATACTCATTCCAATTAACCAAAACTTGACACTTTTCATAACTAGTTATTTTTCAGGCTAGTAAATATAATTAAAAATGATAGAGTAAAAAATAGGTTAATGAATTGAAAAAGGTCTTTATAAAACTCATGGAGCAATATCATAGATTCGATTCAATGCGTTACTTTTGGATTCCAATTTTCAAAGCGAAAAAAATGAATATTCACGAATTTCAAGGTAAATCAATTTTAAGCAGTTATGGCGTTGCCATCCAAAGAGGGATTGTTGCAGCGACTGCTGCCGATGCTGTAGATGCAGCAAAAAAATTATCAGAAGAAACTGGTACAAGCTGGTGGGTTATAAAAGCACAGATACATGCCGGTGGACGTGGTAAAGGAGGCGGAGTTAAGCTAGCAAAAAGTTTAGACGAAGTAAAAACTATCTCTGAAGAAATACTTGGAATGACCTTAGTAACTCACCAAACTGGACCAGAGGGTAAGTTGGTGAATCAGGTGTTAGTCGCCGAGGATGTGTATTATCCAGGAGATACCGAGACTGCAGAGTTTTATATGTCTGTATTGCTCAATAGAGAGTCGGGTAGAAACACCATTATGTACTCACCCGATGGTGGGGTAGATATTGAAACCGTTGCTGAAAAAACGCCAGAGCGTATTTTTAAAGAAGAGGTAGATCCTCGTGTTGGCCTTCAAGGATTTCAAGCGAGAAGAGTAGCTTTCAATTTGGGCTTGAGTGGAAAGGCATTCAAGGAAATGGTGAAGTTCATATCTAAATTGTACGCTGCATATGTTGGGTCGGATTCAGCTATGTTTGAAATCAATCCAGTATTAAAGACATCTGACGAAAAGATTATTGCTGTTGATGCAAAGGTAAACTTGGAAGATAATGCATTATATCGTCATCCAGACTATGCGGCAATGCGTGATTTGAATGAAGAAGATCCGACTGAAGTCGAGGCAAGCGAAGCAGGTTTAAGCTTTGTAAAGCTTGATGGTAATGTAGGTTGTATGGTTAATGGTGCTGGGTTAGCAATGGCTACAATGGACATTATTAAACTATCTGGTGGTAATCCTGCGAACTTTCTAGACGTTGGTGGTACGGCCGATGCAGAAAGAGTTGAGAAAGCATTTAGAATGATTTTGAAGGATCCAAACGTAGAAGCTATTTTGGTGAATATCTTTGGTGGAATCGTTCGTTGTGACCGAGTAGCGCAGGGTGTAGTTGACGCATATAAGAATATGGGTAATATCGAAATTCCGATAATTGTAAGACTGCAAGGTACCAATGCGGAAGAGGCAAAACAGATTATCGATGAGAGTGGCTTAAAGGTAGAGTCTGCAATTGTATTGCAAGAGGCTGCTGATAAAGTCAAAGAAGTTTTAGCGTAAAAAAGCGCTTTTAAATGCCCTTTTCATTTTTTGAAAAGGGTATTTTTTTGAATGACAATTTTATTTAGAACAATTCTAAATTGGTTAAGCTGAATTTTTAGGAGTTGTTACAAGTAATTGAAATAAAGATTCTTACAGAAACGATAGGCTTCGATTGAATTGTGGTAACGAATGAACAAATTTCCAGTTTCATTTATCAAAAGGAAGTAGAGATTTATGCATTAAATTTGCGCGAAATTTCGGTCTCTAATAAACAAATCATAGATGGCAAAGAACGTCAAGATTAGCAGAGGTGTTGATATAAAATTACAGGGCAAAGCTGAACAAAAGCTTTCGTCTGTTGAATCAACATCTGTTGCATTGAAACCTTCGGATTTTCATGGTGTAATACCAAAGCTAGAAGTCAAAAAAGGTGATGAAGTGAAAGCGGGGTCACCGTTGTTCCATGACAAAAATAACGAACACGTAAAATTTGTTTCTCCAGTTTCCGGTGAGGTAGCTGATGTGATAAGAGGTGCTAAGCGTCGAATCATGGAAGTTAGAGTGCTTGCTGATAAAGAAACAAAATTTGAGCTGTTCGATACTAAAGGTATTAACGACAAAGAATCCATTATCAGTATGCTGCGTCAGTCTGGGCAATGGACACTCATAAAGAAGCGTCCTTTTGATATTATAGCGGATTCTACCGAAACACCGAAAGAAATTTTTATTTCAACATTTGATTCCGCTCCTTTAGCTCCAGATTACAACTATATCTTAAAAGAAAGAGCTGAGGATTTACAGACTGCAATTGATGCAATGAGTAAATTAACATCTGGCTCAGTGAATTTAGTAGCAAGAGGAGATGCAGGTGTTTTTGGAGGGTTAAAAAATTGCACTATTCACACTGTGAATGGGCCGCATCCCGCGGGTAATGTGGGAGTTCAAATTCATCACATTGCACCGTTAAGTAAAGGTGAAGTGGTTTGGACGATTAACCCTCAAGACCTGGCTGCAATCGGTAAGTTTTTGAACACGGGTCAAATTGAAAATACAAGAGTTGTGGCACTGACAGGAGCAGAAGTTTCAGAACCTCAGTATTACAACATGACGCTTGGAGGGTCTACCGAAAGGCTAGTACTCGGAAATGTAAGCAAAGGTGCTCGTGTAATTTCAGGAAACGTATTAACGGGAGATAAATTGGAAGAAAGTGGCTATTTGGGGTATTATCATCACCAAGTTACTGCAATTCCAGAGGATAAAGAGCCAGAGTTTTTTGGCTGGTTGGCTCCGGGTTTTGATAAATTCTCACTGTCAAACACTTTCTTTTCTTGGGCAATGCCTAAAAAGAAGTATAACCTTGGAACAAGCTTGCACGGTGAAGAACGCGCTTTTGTTGTTACAGGCCAATACGAAAAGGTTTTTCCTTTTGATATTTATCCGGTTCAGTTACTAAAATCAATAATGGTTTCGGACATAGAGCAAATGGAAAACTTGGGGATTTACGAAGTAGCACCTGAAGATTTTGCTTTGTGCGAATTCGCATGTACATCAAAAATAAATTCACAAGAGATCGTACGAAACGGTCTTGATTTGATCATAAAGGAGTTGAGTTAATCATAAAAAGAGATTATGAAGTTCTTAAGAGACATAATAGATAATGTAAAGCCTCCTTTTCAGAAAGGCGGTAAATTGGAGAAATACTGGCCTGTATTTGATGGTTTTGAGACGTTTTTATTCGTTCCAGGTCACGCTACTGAA
The DNA here is from genome assembly GCA_965660875.1 of Salibacteraceae bacterium. Classification (GTDB taxonomy): domain Bacteria; phylum Bacteroidota; class Bacteroidia; order Flavobacteriales_G; family Salibacteraceae; genus UBA6770. Next base: position 29,097 of record CBFIBQ010000032.1, read on the forward strand.
AAAGGTGCTCATATTCGAGATGGTATTGATTTGAAACGAACAATGGTTACGGTCATTTTAGCCTTAGTGCCTTGTTTGTTATTTGGTATGTACAATACCGGATACCAACATTTTTTAGCCATCGGACAAGAAGCAAGCTTTATTGAAATGTTTGTTTACGGTGCCATTAAAGTTATTCCATTAGTAATCGTATCGTATGGCGTTGGGCTAGGAATTGAATTCTTGTTTTGTATAAAAAATGGACATTCCATTCAAGAAGGCTTCTTAGTTTCTGGAATGCTGATACCATTGATTATGCCTGTTGAGGTGCCCCTGTGGATGGTTGCTGTAGCTACTGCTTTTGCAGTGATTTTTGGTAAAGAGGTATTTGGTGGTACTGGAATGAATATTTTAAACCCAGCATTAACAGCAAGAGCATTTTTATTCTTTGCTTACCCTACGAAAATGTCAGGTAATTCGGTGTGGATTGCTACAGACGGAATGGCTACGGTAGATGGCTACACAGGCGCTACTGCATTAGGAAATGCTGTTGAACAAGGTGTAGCGGGAGTGCCGGCATATATGGATGCTATTATTGGCATTATTCCAGGTTCAATTGGTGAAACCTCTGTAATAGCTTGTCTAATCGGAGCAGTTATATTAATCGGCTCAGGTATTGGTTCTTGGAGAATCATGTTATCAATGTTAGTAGGCGGTTTTTTAATGGGAACTATCTTTAATGCATGGGGCGCAAATTCTTACATGTTAATTCCTGCACATCACCAACTGATGTTGGGAAGCTTTTTCTTTGGAATGGTCTTCATGGCTACCGATCCTGTAAGTGCTGCCCAAACGACAATGGGTAAGTGGATCTATGGGTTCTTCTGCGGCTTCTTAGGTATAATGATAAGGGTATTTAACCCTGCCTATCCAGAAGGAATCATGATGGCTATTCTATTTATGAATGTAATGGCTCCAATGATAGACCATTATGTAATTCAAGGAAATATTAATAAACGTCTAAAAAGAACTAAAGCAATAGCATAAACCTTATTATTATGGGATTGGATAAAAATAGTAGTGCATACACGTTTGGTTTTGCCATAGTAATGGTTATCGTGGTAGGTTCTTTGCTTGCAATAGCGGCAATGGGTCTAAAGCCTTTTCAGGATAAAAACGTTGAATTAGAGAAAAAACAAAATATTTTGTCTTCGATTAATATTGAAACAAGTAGAGATCAAGCCGCAGAATTGTTTGACCAATATGTGGTAGAGCAAGTGGTTATTGATCACTCTGGTGAAGTAGTGGATGCAGAGCTAGCTTTTAATGTGGATGTGAAAAAGCAATACAAAGAATTGAAGGCCAGTGCAAAAACAAAAGAGGAAATGAAGTATCCTCTTTTTGTCTGTGAAAAAGAAGGAGAGAAGATTTATGTTGTACCAATGGTAGGCACGGGTCTTTGGGGTCCTATCTGGGGCTTCGTTTCTTTGAAGTCTGACCTGAATACTATTTTCGGTGCAAACTTTGACCACAAGACTGAAACACCTGGTCTTGGAGCGGAGATTAACGGAGCTTCATTCGAAGGTCAGTTTTCGGGTGACAATATTTACAAAGATGGTGAAGTGGCCTTAACAGTATTCAAAGGCAGCGGTGGCGACGCTAGCCAGTATGGTGTTGATGGAATCACTGGTGGAACCATTACATCAAAAGGTGTTGAGGAAATGATTAGAAGAACATTTGAAGTATATCAACCTTATTTTCAAAAAGTAAACTCGTAAGTTATGGCGGAACAATCTGTAGCAGTTGAAAAGAAAGAGTCTCTGTTTTCAAAGAAAAACAGACAACTTTTAAAGGATCCTTTGGACGATCACAACCCAATTACAATACAAGTATTGGGTATTTGTTCGGCATTGGCAATTACGACTCAAGTAAAAAATGCGGTTGTAATGACCATATCGGTAATGTTTGTTATGATGGCAGGCAACGTTATTGTATCGCTCATGAGAAATGGTATACCAGACAGAATTAGAATTATAGTTCAGTTAGTAATTGTTGCTGCTTTGGTAATATTAGTGGACCAGGTGCTTAAAGCTTTTGTTTACGATGTAAGTAAACAACTTTCGGTTTTTGTGGGACTTATTATTACCAATTGTATCATTATGGGACGTTTGGAAGCCTTTGCACTTGCAAATAAACCTTGGCCATCTTTGTTAGACGGCTTTGGAAATGCCGTAGGTTACGGATGGGTATTGATAGCTGTAGCCTTGGTGCGGGAGATTTTTGGAGCTGGAAAACTTTTCGGATTTCAAGTAATCCCTGATGCTGTTTATAGCATGGGGTACATGAATAACAATATGGTAATACTGCCTCCAATGGCGTTGATTATCGTTGGCATAATTATATGGATTCAGCGTTCAAAGAACACTGCTTTAATTGAATCACACTAATATCTTTTAGCACGAAAATCATGATTGAATTAGTAAACATATTTGTAAAAGGCATTTTCATTGAAAATATGATTTTTGCCTATTTCTTAGGAATGTGCTCTTATTTGGCAGTTTCAAAGACTGTAAAAACTGGAGTTGGACTGGGTGCTGCGGTAATATTTGTACTTGGAATTACCGTCCCAATAAACTATTTGCTTGAGAACTATGTCTTAAAAGAAGGGGCATTGGTTTGGTTAGGTGAAGAGTTTGCAACGGTAGACTTAAGCTTCTTGTCTTTCATAATGTTCATAGCCGTAATAGCTTCTATGGTTCAACTGGTAGAAATGATTGTAGAGAAATTTGCTCCGGCGCTATACGGTGCTCTAGGAATTTTCCTTCCTCTTATCGCGGTGAATTGCTCCATTTTGGGTGGTGCACTTTTTATGCAAGAAAGACAATATGCAACGATTAGTGAGGCTACAGCCTTTGGACTGGGATCGGGAGTAGGTTGGTTTTTAGCAATTGTTGCTATCGCGGCAATTAGAGAGAAAATAAGATATTCTCATGTTCCTGCTCCTCTAAGAGGTTTGGGAATTACATTTATCATTACTGGGCTTATGGGTATAGCATTTATGAGCTTTATGGGAATAGAACTTTAATCAAACAACGATAAACAGAATAAAATGGGAACTACACTTATTGCAGCTGTAATTATTTTCTTGATAGTAACCTTGTTACTAGTATCCTTGCTGCTTTTTGCAAAAGCTAAGCTATCGTCTTCAGGTCCAGTTACAATTAAAATTAACGGAGAAAAAGAAATAGAAGTTGATGGAGGAAGTTCTTTGCTTTCGACTTTAGGTAATGCCGGAATATTTTTGCCATCTGCTTGTGGAGGTGGAGGTACTTGTATTCAATGTACCTGTCAAGTGCATGAAGGAGGCGGATCCATCTTACCGACTGAAGAACCTCACTTTTCTAGAAAAGAAATTTCAGAAGATTATAGATTGGGCTGCCAAGTAAAGGTCAAAGAAGACATGGAAATTTCTATTCCTGAGGAAATCTTTGGAATCAAGAAATGGGAGGCAACAGTTGTATCTAATTATAACGTTGCATCTTTTATTAAAGAATTTATTGTAGAACTCCCTGAGGATATGGACTACAAAGCGGGTGGTTACATTCAAATTGAGATTCCTAATACGGTGGTTAACTTTAAAGACATGGACATAACGGCTCATCCCGAGGAACACCCAGGAGAGCCAGACAAGTTTAAATTGGAGTGGGATAAGTTCAACTTATGGCCACTTACCATGAGAAACGATGAAGTGGTGGAACGTGCATATTCAATGGCTTCTTATCCTGCAGAAGGAAGAAGGATTATGTTGAACGTTCGTATTGCTACTCCACCATGGGATAGAGATAAAAACGATTGGATGGATGTAAACCCAGGCGTTGCATCTTCTTACATTTTTAATTGTAAAAAAGGAGACAAGGTAACGGTTTCGGGTCCTTACGGAGAGTTCTTTATCAAGGAAACGGATTCCGAAATGCTTTACATAGGTGGTGGTGCTGGAATGGCGCCGATGCGTTCGCATTTATATCACTTATTCAGAACCATCAAAACAGGTAGAAAAGTATCTTACTGGTATGGAGGTCGTTCAAAACGAGAATTATTTTACATAGACCACTTTAGAGCCTTGGAAAAAGATTTTCCAAACTTTAAATTCTACATGGTATTATCAGAACCACTTGAAGAAGATAATTGGACAGTAATGAAAGATATGCAAGATGAGGGCGATGGTTTTGTAGGTTTTGTTCACCAAGCAGTAATAGACCAATACTTGTCTAAGCACGATGCCCCAGAGGATATAGAGTATTACTTCTGCGGTCCGCCAATGATGAATCAAGCAGTACTCACCATGTGTGACGAATGGGGGGTACCTCCCGAGAATGTTTCCTTTGACGATTTTGGAGGATAAGAAATATTGAAAGCCCTCTCCTTTTGGAGGGGGTTTTTTTATTGTTAGTATTGTGAAATGACTCAAAAAATAGCTAGTTTACTTATTGTTGTTTTTGTTGCGATTTCTTGTACTGATGGAGTTCAATCAAGCGACTCTAATGAAATTTCCAAACGAGTAGTTAAAGGCGAAGCTCAAGGCACTACGTACTCCATAGTGTATTATTCTGAAACTGATGTATCAAAAAAAGCAATTGATTCGTTGCTGTTGGATATTGATAATTCTCTATCTAATTGGAATAAAAAGAGTCGATTGTATCGCTATAATAATGAACGGGTTTCAGTTAAACTAGATAACCATTTACTAAAGAACATCAAACTTTCAGTCTATTTTTATGTACAGACAAACGGAGCTTTTAACCCACTTATTAAACCGTTGATTGATTATTATGGACTGGGCTCTAAAAGCACAAATATTCAATCTATTGATTCGGTATATGTGAAACAGTTGGTGCCTAAATTGTCATTAGATTCCCTGTTTATTTTTGACGGTAGAAAGAAAATTCCTGCTCCTTTAATCGCTTTTAGTTCTTTTAGCCCTGATGTTTTGGAACTTATGAAACCCAATAAACATCAGCAATTGGACTTTAATGCTGTTGCTCAGGGGTATAGCGTTGATATAATTAAAGATTACTTGAGGTCTAAAAATATAACCTCTTTTTTGATAGAACTGGGCGGGGAAATGTTTGCTGAAGGTAAGCACCCTGACGGCAGGAGTTGGTTAGTGGGAATTGATAAGCCCCTCCAAGATCCGGATAAACCGAGAGAGTTACAAGCGAAGCTTACCATAGAAAATCGAGCGATTGCAACGTCAGGGAACTATCGTAAGTACGCATCGATAAACGGAAGAAAAGTACATCATACCATTGATCCGATTACAGGTTACCCTGCTACAAATTCGCTCTTAAGTGTTTCTGTTTTAAGTTCCGATTGCGCTAGTGCTGACGCTTGGGCAACATCCTTTATGGTTCTTGGTTTGGAGGAAAGTAAAAAGTTACTAGCGTCTAAGGAATTGGCTGGTTTAGATGCATTTTTTATTTACTCCAATTATGAAGGAGCATTTGAGTATTACGCAACACCCGCCATTCAGAAAGAGCTTGAAGTAGTTAACGAATAACTATTCTTCTTTTTGGCACTGCTCGTCGGGCAGTGCACCACAAAAACTACATGGCTCACCCTCTTCATTAACGATGGGGTTATTTGAGGCGCATGTTCCAGCAAACTTGCCTTCTTTTTTTACTAATAGCTTGATTGCTATTCCAGCAAAACAAAGCCCTAAGAGTACAATAGAAAGTAATACTAATTTCATAAGAACAAAGTTATGAAATAGCTTCTATTTTGTTTGTGATAAAAGTCAAAGAGCGTATAATTTTTTTTAAAAAAATGGCATAATAAGTTTTGAGAATATAAAAGCTTGTTTACTTTTGCACTCGCTTTAAAAATGAAGCTCTTTGAAATATTAAAAAACACGGTAAAGTAAAAGTTTTTTAATAGTATGGCCCATTCGTCTAGTGGTTAGGACGCCAGGTTTTCATCCTGGTAACAGGAGTTCGATTCTCCTATGGGCTACAATTTTTTTAAAAAAAGAAAAGTAATATGGCAAATCACAAGTCAGCATTAAAAAGGATTAGACAAATTAAGTCTAGAAGGGAGCGTAACCGTTATGTTTTTAAAACAACACGTAATGCAATTCGTGACTTGAGAGAGCAAACAGACAAAAAAGTTGCAGAAACTAGTATGCCTAAAGTGTTCTCTATGATTGATAAGTTGGCTAAAAACAACATCATTCATAACAACAAAGCGGCAAATTTAAAGTCTAAACTTTCAAAGAAAGTTGCTGCATTATAGTTTGTTAGAAGAGATTACAGAAATGAAAGCTCACTTTTAAGTGGGCTTTTTTTTTGTCTAAAAATTACGAAAGGTTGTTAAGATACAGATGTATATAATTTATTTGCTTTTTATTCAGTAGTATTTAAATCCCATTACTTTTGATGAAATTAAAAACTCTATTATGAAAAAGGTATTAATGATTTTCCTTTCTGCTGCTATGTTTATTGCTTGTGCAGAAGGAGAGAAGAAAGAAGTTAAAGAGGAAGTAAACGAAGTAACTGAGGAAGTAACGGAAGGAGCTGAAACAGTTATGGAAGAAGCTGGTGAAGCAGTTGAAGAAGCTGGTGAAGCTGTTGAAGAAGTTGGGGAAGAAGCTGGTGGAGCCGGAGAAGAGGCTGGAGAAGCAGTAGAGGAAGCAGCTGAAGAGGTTGAAGAAACTATGGAAGAAGATAACAAGTAAGTTCACTACAATATTTTGTAAAAAAGCCTTTTCGTATTTTCGAGAAGGCTTTTTTAGTTTCGGGTAATGGATAAAAACAAAGGATCAATAAAATATTGGGCTGAAGATGAGCGACCGCGTGAGAAATTTTTGTCGAAAGGTAGGGCAGCTTTAAGTGACGCTGAGTTAATTGCCATTGTATTAGGGTCAGGCAATCGACAACAAAGTGCTGTTGAACTTGCAAAGGAGATACTATCCACTGCCAATGGTAGTTTACTTGAACTTGGTAGATATAATTTAAGCGAGTTGATGCAGTTTAAGGGGGTAGGTGAAGCAAAAGCGATT